>DATHMO010000187.1:0-8355 GCA_035486995.1 Bryobacteraceae bacterium | reverse complement strand
AATTACGAGGAATAAAAAAGCTCCCACTCCAATATAAAATAGGCCAAAAATAACCATGCCGGCGCGCTGAACAGCAGTTGCGTTTGGCGAGCCCTTCCAGAGGAATGCGTCAACGCTACGAGCGTTTGTCAACGTGTCGGGAAAAAGGACATTTCGCTGCTTCGCTTCGAGATCTCGGCGCAGGCTTTCGTGAGGATTGTCACTATCCTTATCGAGCATAACGTTGGTGCCCGGGGTGGGACTTGAACCCACACGGGAGTTGCCTCCCAAAGGATTTTAAGTCCTTTGCGTCTGCCGATTTCGCCACCCGGGCCTGGGCCCATATCCGTTAGGCCATGTCCATTATAAGGTAGCGTTCATCGCCGGGCGGATGAATCAAAAATTGACCTGCTGCCTGGCATGGCGGGCCAGATACCAACAGGGCTCGAGGCCAAGCTGAGGAAACAACGAATAAACACATTGCTGCGTTTCGGGCGGATCGGCAATGTACTCGGTCTTGTGATTCTTCTGGGGCACTGCCAGCAATTTCTGCACTTGAACCGAACCGAATCGATCGCGCCCTTTGGGAATCTGGTATCTGATCGAAATGGAATCGCCGATGAATACAACCAGCAGCACTGTTGCGGCGATAAGAAGCCAATGTTGCCAGAGCAACTTCATTCATTCATTATCATGCGCGCAAGGTGGGCCGACGATTGCTCCTTATCCGTATTCTAAGGAGGTTGTAAGCCATGAACCTGATTCCCTACATTGTCCTTTGGTCCGCCCTCGCGGTGGCCGTATTGGGGCTCGCGCTGTACAGGAAGCTTCTGACCATCCACGGAGACGATGAGTTCATCCATCTTGCTCCTGGGGAGGAAAAACTGATTCCTCAACAAGTTGCGCTTGGCCACAAACTGGAATTCGTCGATCGCTGGGGTAAGACTCTCACCATTTGCACAGCGGCGTTTGGCCTGGTGATCGCGGCTGTTTTCCTCTTCCAAGCGTGGCAAGCGAGTTTGCTGATTAAGTAGACACCAGGGGCGCTGCGTGAAAAGGCGCAAGGCCAAGTGCGACCTAGCCCAGGCCAGGGATCAAGGCTTACCATGAAGTTCAGATGGAACAGCTTGCCCTAGCCTGGGGACCGGTTCGCAAAACATTCACCGTGGCGGAGATCAATGCGCGCATTCGCGGGCTGCTCGGCGACGAGTTCGACGACATCTGGGTGGCGGGCGAAATCTCGGGGTCCAAAACCGCAACCAGCGGCCACTGCTACTTCAATCTCAAGGACCGCGACGCGCAACTGCGCTGCGTGTGCTTCCGCCAGTCGCTTCGTTATCTCAAATTCAAACCGCAGGACGGAATGGCGGTGCTAGCGCGCGGCCACATCGACGTTTACGAAGCGCGCGGCGAATACCAGCTCCTGGTGGAAGCCATCGAGCCGCAGGGTCATGGCGCGCTGCAATTCGCATTTGAACAATTGAAGAAGAAGCTCGCGGCCGAAGGCCTGTTCGATCCTGCGCGCAAACGGCCCATTCCGCGACTGCCTCAGCGCATCGGTATCGTTACATCGCCCTCGGGCGCGGTGGTGCGCGATATCACCGAAATCCTCACGCGCCGCTTTCCGGGACTGCATCTGCGGATTTATCCGGCGCTGGTGCAGGGCGATGGGTCGGTGGAAGCAGTGTGCCGCGCCATCGAATACTTCAGCGAATCCGGCTGGGCGGACGTGGTGATTGTCGCGCGCGGCGGCGGATCGCTGGAGGATCTTTGGACGTTCAACGAGGAAGCCGTGGCTCGATCCATCGCGGCGAGTAACGTGCCTGTGATCTCGGCCGTCGGTCACGAGACCGATTTCACCATCGCCGATTTTGTGGCCGATCTGCGCGCCGCCACGCCGTCGGCCGCCGCCGAGCTGGTGATTTGCCCGCGCGATCAACTGTTCGATCAACTCGCCGTCTACGATCACAAGCTGCTGCAAACCGTTCGTTATCGCCTGGCGATGGCGGCCCGCGCATTGCACGAACGCGGAGTGGAGCGCGCTTCGGCGGTGCTGCATCGCAACGTGGGGCGATGGCTACAGCGCGTCGACGAATTGGATTATCGCTCGCGAAGCCGCGTTCTGGGTGCTGCGTCACTTCAACGCCGCAAGTTGGATGAGACAACCGCCCGCCTCAGCCGGCTGGATCTGCGATTGCGTTTTGCGCGAGCCCGGCGGCGGCTGGAAGCTGCCAACGTCGAAGCCCGGCAACTGATTCGCCTGCGGCTGACACGCGCGCATGCCCGGCTCGATCCTCTCGCTGCTCAGCTAGTGCAGCTCAGCCCGCTCAAGATTCTGGATCGCGGTTACGCCATCGTCACCAATGAAGCCGGCGGCATCGTGAAGCAACCCTCGGACGCTCCAGTGGACTCGGGCGTGAGAATTCGTATCGCGCAAGGTGAAATCGCCGCACGCGTAGTGAAACCCCAGTAAGTTCAACGCGCACGTCTCTTTTGCATCCAGCGGGTGATCCAAATGCTGAACGGCTGCACGCGGGTATTCTGAAAGGATCGAATCAGCCATTCGCTATCTGACTTGACCAGGACATAGGTCTGATAGGACTTCTTACGTCCGCTTCCGGTCGTATGAACCAGCGCGACGCTGCTAGAAAGGAATTCGAGGCTCTCCATTTCGGCTGACAATGTGGTGCCCTTAAGGACGCCCCTGAAAAGCGCGCCATGCAGTTCCGCGTTCTCCGCCCGAGTGCGGAGATGTATGCCGTTAAATGTAATGTAGTCGGATTTTTCGGCAAAGCACGCTGCATAGGCGTCGCCGTCGCCGCGCGCCCAGGCATCATACAAGCGGGCCAGAAGCAAACGAATCGAGTTGTCGTCGTCAACCGTCAGCACTTCGATAGTACGCAAATCGCCGCCGATCGTTCCCTCGTTGTCATCTGAACCTGGGCGAAAAATCCGGGGATTCTTGAATTTGGCGTGCGAAATCCCGCCGCTCCGGCGCACTGAATGGATATGAAGAGAGTTCGTGTCATCTTTTCCCTGTTCGTCTGCTGGTTGCCGCTTTTCGCTGGGCCGCTCACCAAGTCACACAGCCAGGGCAAGTACAGCGACGCCGAGATCGAAGCCACTATTAAGGCGAAACTCGGGAAATCGAAAATCGGACAGGACGGTTTTCAAATCCACGTCAAGGATGGCGTGGCTACCTGGACGGGAACTACCAACGTGATGCAGCACAAGGGCGCGGCTACCAGGATGGCCAAGACGGCCGGGGCAATTCACGTGACCAATAACATCAAAATCTCGGACGATGCAGCGCAGAAGGGCAAAGGCGCCGCAGCCGAACCGCCGCGGCATGTACAAGTGAAGCCCGCTGCCGCGGTTGCCCAGCCGTAGGCTGCCGATCGAACCTAGTGATAAAATGAGTGCTTTCAGAAAGCACTCCAATGAAAACATTATCCGCGTTTTTTTTCATCGCCGCGCTGCTTTGCGGTCAAGCGCCAGCTCCGGCTCCGCCCCCAGTCCAGGATCCGGCGATTAAGGTGACGCCCGGCACTCCGTCGGTGAAAGGTCCGGGGGAAGCGCCACCCGCCGCCACTCCACCCCCGCCGGTCGCGCCGGACACCGTGGTGGTCGAAGTTGACGGAAAGAAAATCACCGCGGCCGAACTGGACAAGATTATCGCCAGCTTCCCGCAAGCCAATCAGGCGCAGCTTCGTACCCAGCCGAAGTTTCTGAGCCAGGTGTTCATGATGCAGAAGTTGGCTGAAGATTTTGAGAAAGCCGGGCTAGACAAACAGTCGCCGTATAAGGAGCAGCTGAACGCGATGCGACTGCAATTCATGTTCAACTCCGAGATGAACTACGTGAACAACACCACGAAGGTGACCGAGGAAGAAGAGCACAAGTATTACAACGACCATCCCGAGAAGTTCAAAGAGGTGAAGGTTCGGGTGATCTACGTCGCGTTCAACCCCACGCCCGGCAAGCCTGCGGCAGACGGCAAGAAGCTGCCAACTGAGGCCGAAGCCAAGGCCAAGATCGAAGATTTGGCGAAGCAGGTCCAGGGCGGCGGCGATTTCGGCAAACTGGCGCGTGAAAATTCCGATGATGCATCGGCCGGCAAGGACGGCGACTTCGGCTCCATCAATCCGAGCAGCAGCTATGCGCAACCCATCAAGACCGCGGTGTTTGCGTTGAAGCAGGGGGAAGTGAGCATGCCGATCAAGCAGGCCGGCGGCTTTTACCTGATTCGCGCCGAGGAAGTGGGCCTTCAGCCTTTCGGGGACGTATTTGCAGCCATCACCCAAGCGGTCCGCACCGAAAAATTCGACGCATTTATGAAGGCCATTCAGGCGCAATACAATGTGAAGGTTGAGGACCCGGCCTATTTTGCTCCGCGCGCGCCTGCGCAGCTCCAGCAAGTCCATTAGAACGGCATTGCGCCGCCTGGAGCCGCTCGAAGGGCGCGAAGTGCGAGTGCGCTTCAAGCCAGCGCTGACAGCCGACCGGCGCCGTCTGTACTCCAATCGGCCGCACGGCGATCCGGTTTTCGCGGGATCGTTCATCCGCAAGCGCGAGATCATTCTGGATCAGGAACTCGCGCACCAGCCGCGCGAACTGGCCCGGATTCTGGTTCACGAGGTGTTTCATTTCGCCTGGGTACGGCTGGGGAATCCGGCTCGCCGCTCATACGAAGACTTGCTGCGGCTGGAGTGGAAGCAACGGGCGCGCGGCGAATTGGGCTGGTCCGCCGAACTTCGCAAGAATACGTTCGCGCATCTTCCGGCGACCCACAGCGCGCGCTGGCGCGAGTATCTTTGCGAAAGTTTTTGCGACACCGCGGCCTGGCTTTATTCGGGCGTCCGCCGGCATCCGGAGTATACTTTGGCGGCGCGGCACAGGACTCGGCGGGCGGAATGGTTTCGCGATGCATTTCGAGCCGGGGTTATCCCGATATAATGTGTTAGGAGATCCACGTGTCGAAAACTGTTTTGGGCGTTGCTGGTTTGGCGCTGGCCTGCGTGCTTTCGGTAACTGGATGCGCGAAAAAAACCAGGAAATCCTCGGGCAAGCCCGCGCCCGAGTTCAGCCTGAAGGACGCCAACGGCCAGACCGTTCATCTTGCCGACTATCGCGGCAAAGTAGTCCTGCTGGATTTCTGGGCCACCTGGTGCGGTCCCTGTAAGATCGAGATCCCGTGGTTCATGGAATTCGAAAAGCAGTTCAAGGATCAAGGGTTCGCCGTGGTGGGCGTCTCCATGGATGAAGACGGCTGGGCCGCCATCAAGCCCTACGTCCAGAACATGAAGATGAACTATCGCGTGCTGCTGGGCAACGATGCGGTGAGCGCTGCCTATGGCGGGCTGGACTCGCTGCCCACCACCTTATTGATCGACCGGGAGGGCGGCATTGCATCGACGCACGTCGGCGTCTCCATCGGGAAAGAGGAATTCAAGAATGCTATCGTTCAACTGCTCGACACGTCAAGCGTCCGCGCTCCTGGTGCTTCTCGCGGCGCCCTGGCTTTGCTTACGAGCCCAAGCGCCCGGTAACGCGGTTCTCAGCATCGCGCCGTCCACGCAGCTCAGCATTCATCGCGGCGGCTCGGCGGATTTCACGCTCAAGGCCGACTTGCAGCCCGGCTTCCACGTCAACAGCAACATGCCGGGCGACGATTATTTGATTCCGATCAAGTTGACCTGGAACAAAGAGCCGCTGGAAGCGGATCAGGTTACATATCCCAAGCCGCAAATGGAGAAGCTTTCGTTCTCGACAAATCCCATCTCCGTTTATACCGGGACGTTTGAGATCGCAACGCACTTCAAAGCGCCCGCGAGCGCGATGCCGGGCATGGCGTTCATGAACGGAAAGCTGCGCTACCAGGCCTGCAACAACAAGGAGTGCCTGCCGCCGCGCACCGTGGATGTCCGCGTGACGCTCGACATTCAGTAATGAAAGCGCTGGGCGCAGAACTGGCGCGTATTGTCGACGGGGCCGAGGCGAGCCTTCTCGCGATCAGCGAAGCAGATAGCCGCACGCCCCTGCGTCCGGGTGGGTGGTCGCGCAAAGAAGTAATCGGACACTTGATCGATTCCGCATCGAACAACCATCAGCGTTTTACGCGGGCCGCGTTGCAGGGCTCGCTCGAATTTCCGGGCTACGATCAGGAAGGGTGCGTGTACGTGGAAGCCCCGCAGGAGATGCCGTGGCAGGGGCTGGTCGCGCTGTGGGCCAGCTACAATCGCTACCTGGCGCACATTGTGGCGCATCTTCCCGAAGATAAGCTTTCGGCCGAGTGCCGCATCGGGTCGGGCGATCCGGTGACGCTCGAATTCCTGGCTCGGGATTATCTCAGGCATCTGCTTCATCACTTAGAGCAAGTGCGATAAGTGGGGCCGTCGCGGCACTAATGCCGGCAGATGGCGCTCCGGTATATTACGTTCGGCCTGCTGCTCGCGCTGTTTCTCTTGCTGATCAGCCGCAATGTTTCGAGCGAGCCGTACCTTTACGACGAAGCTGACTACATGTATGCCGCGTCGCTCGGCTTCGCAGCCAACTGGAGCGACACGCCGTCGATGCCCATCGCAGATTTCGTCCGCGCGGGTCTTCATCGTGACGGCCGCCAGGCGCTCTCCGAGCGAATTCGAAGCGGCACCGACGTTCTCTTCTATCGCCATTTTCACGGGCCGCTGTTTTACTACTTCTTGATTCCGTTAGCGCGTCTCAGGATGTCCGAGCACGACGTGCGATTGTGCATGCTCGCGATTCCCTGCGGCACCCTGGCCGTGATCTATTTCTGCTGTCCCCTGCCGGCGTTTCTCGCAGCGCTGCTTTTCCTGACCAGCTATTCCGTCATCGCGTCTACTGAGCTCGCCCCTCATCAACTGTTCGCGCTCTGCTCCGTCACGAGCCTGCTTCTTCTTTTGAAGGCAATCGCGACCGGGCGACGGGCGTTTTGGTACGCAAGCGTCGTCGCGGCGGGACTGGCGTTTTGCACGCTCGAAGTCGCTTTCGTGCTGATACTCACGCTCGCGATCTGTGGCTTCGTCGAACGGATCGGCGGAAAATGTGCCGTAAAGTCGATAGCGCTGTTTCTAGGCACGGTACTGCTAGTCTGGCCGGCCGCGATTCTGCGACTTTCGTTCGTCAAATCCGATGCGGCGATGGCGTACCTCGCGTTGACGCGCGAAGCACCATGGGGTCATGTTGGATTCATTGATACGTGGCGCGAACGCATCTTCGATTCACCAATCGAATGGCTGTTGATTGCTCTTGCTGTCGCGCTGGGATTCCGGAATCGGCGCTTCTATCCGATGCGGCTTTTCGTTGTAATGATGCTTTTGGCGACGCTGCGCATCCTGACCAGCACGCCGCGTTATTCGCTGACGTTTATGCCCGCACTCGATGTGCTCGCTGGCCTCACGCTGCTCCCTTTCCTCGGGACTTCGCGGAGGCCAGCCAGCCTTGCCGTCGTTGCGCTGGCTGTTGCAGGACTTTACGCGAGCGCCTGGTTTCAGGTCGCCCGCCAGCCCCACAATTCCAATCCCCGTTCGACAGCGGTTCTGTCATATATACACCAAAATCGGCTGGAGGACAAGAAGCTGCTGGTACCCCTGGTCGATTTGCCGGGGCTGCATTACTATTTTCCGAGTATGCGGCTGCGCGGCTATTCGGGCGCGCAACCGAACGCAACGGACCACGAAGGCTTCACACCCGATGCGATCCTCAACTCGGGCGCAAAACCCTGATGCCATCCTCGGCAGCCACGATCACTTGCGTCGCCATGGCGAGAAACAGCCCATGCTCCACCACTCCCACGATGCTGTTCAACTCCTGTTCCAGCTTCGCGGGATCGGCGATTGACCCGAATCCGCAGTCGACAATGTAGTGCCCGCCGTCGGTAACGTACGGCTTTTCATCCGCGCCGGGCCGGAGTTTGGTATTCGCGCCCAGCCCTTGCAGCTTGAGCTCCGCCGACCGCCAGCCGAAGGGCACCACTTCCACCGGAACCGGGAAATGCGACCCCAACCGCTCCACCAGCTTGCTTTCATCGACGATGATGGCGAGGCGTTTGCTGGCGCTTGCGACGATCTTCTCGCGTAACAGCGCACCGCCGCGGCCCTTGATCAGGTTGAGCTTTCCAAGCTCCACTTCATCGGCGCCATCGATGGTCAAATCCACTTGCGGGTGCTCGTCCAGCGAGGAAATGGTAATGCCGAGCGATCGCGCTTGCTTGCCCGTGAACTCCGACGTCGGAATTCCGATCACGCGCAAACCTTCAGCCACGCGCTTGCCCAGCGCCTCCACCGCCAGCTTCGCAGTGGATCCGGTGCCGAGACCCAGGATCATCCCGTCTTCGACTAAAGCCACGGCCGATTC
>DATHMO010000186.1:0-39117 GCA_035486995.1 Bryobacteraceae bacterium | reverse complement strand
CGGGGAGCGGAAGCCAGACCGGAGCCCCGGTTTTCGCGGTATACAAAAATAATCTCCCCTGCTTCAACCGCCGCCGCTGAAGCATTACCGCGTCCGCGATCCGGAGTCCTGAGTGTCGAAGGAGCAGGACCATCGCGTGATAGCGGGGATTCTTTTTCGCTTCAGCCTCGATCTTTTCAACTTCATCTGGTTCAAAGGGCGCCACCTGCCTCGGAAGTATCTTCGGCATTTCCAGATCGAGTGCAGGATTCTCACTCACCCATTTCTGCTTCATCGCGAATTTCCAAAAGCGCCGGAGCCGCTCAATGTACTTGGCGGTCGTGAGCGCCGACCACGTCCATGTGTTTCTGAAACGTTCCACGATCGGCGTATCGATCGTGCGAAGCTGCGCGTTGCGTGTAAACGTGCCGAGCATGTCGAGGAGAATTTCGAATTTCCGGATGGTGGCCGGAGAGACGCGTTTCTGCCTCAGGTGTTCAAGGAATGCCGCTGTTGCCTCAGAAACGGCCACGGGAGGGGCTTTCTCCTCGCCGCGCTCCAACTCCCGCTTCATGTCCTCCGCGGCATCCCAGGAGGCCGTTTTGAGCGAATGGCGATGATACACGGAATCATGGACGCCCTCGATCCACATGGGGCACTTTTTGCAGCGCTTGTAGTACCGATCGTCGCGATGCGAGCAGGTCTTCAGGTGCCGCCGGTAGAGCGTGAGCACGATCCGATTATCGTACACCTATCGTACACGGAGCAACTCGACACGATTTCAACAGTTTAACTTGTTGTCAATAAACAACTCTTACTGGCGGAAGCTAGTGGGAGTCGAACCCACCCGCGACACAAAGTGCCGCACAACTGGTTTTGAAGACCAGGCCCAGCACCGGCCAAGACTAGCTTCCAGCCGTGATTCTAGCATTTGCCCGTGCCGCCCCCTCGCAGGCCCGCACGTAACTGTTAGACTTTGTTTTTGGATACTCGATCGAAAATCATCCCGCTCCACGAACTCCAAGAGCGGCTACAGAATCGCGCTGCCCGACGGATCTCCGGGCATTTCGACCCGCTCCTCGCCGAGCACGTTACCAGGCTGCGGCAGGCTTCAGAGCCGGGCAGCTTGCTGGTGGTCGAGGTGACGAACCCCGCGCGGCCGCTATTGTCTCAGCGCGCCCGAGCCGAGCTGGTGGCGGCACTGTCGATGGTGGATTACGTGGTCTGCGGCAACGGCGGTCCGGCTGGCGATACGGATGTCACCGAGCGGTTCATCGAGCACGTGCTGGAACGGCACCGCCAGGAAACCAGCAAATGACCGGCCCGCGCATCCTGGTTGTCCGGCTCGGTTCTATGGGCGACGTGATCGCCGCGCTGCCTGCGGTGGCCAGCCTCAAGCACAGCATCCCCCACTCCAAAATCACCTGGGTGATCGATCCGAAATGGGGCTTGTTGCTCGAAGGCAATCCGTATGTCGATTCGGTGGTGCATCTGGACCGGCGCACATTCGCCGGATTGGGGCAGGCGTGGCGCGAGTTGCGCGCTGCCCGGTTTGATTTTGCGGTGGACTTTCAGGGCCTGGTGAAGTCGGCGCTGGTAGCCACTCTGGCCCGGCCCGAGCGCATTTTTGGATTTAATGCGACATATGCGCGCGAATCGGCGGCGTCCTGGTTTTATTCCACCAAGGTGCCCATCCGTTCGTATCACGCAGTGGAACGAAACCTGGATCTCGCGGCAGCCGCCGGCGCTTCCAACATTCTGCGGACGTTTCCATTGCCGCCCGGCGTGCAGGAAGCGGATTTGCCCGACGACGATTTCGTTCTCGCAAGCCCCCTGGCCGGCTGGGGCGCCAAGCAATGGCCGCTGGAATATTATTCTCGGCTTGCCGAGCGATTGCGCCGCGAGTGCGGAATGCCTCTCGTGGTGGACGCGCCTTATCCCATTCATATCAAGTCGGCCGAATCGCACGTCTCCACATTGCCGGGCCTCATCTACGCCACGCGGCGAGCGACGGCTGTGGTCGGACTCGACAGTGGTCCGCTCCACTTGGCGGCAGCGCTTGGGAAACCCGGCGTGGCTATTTTCGGACCGACCGATCCGGCGCGGCACGGCCCGTATGGTGGAACAGTCGCGGTGCTGCGCAGCCCGCAGGCTGCGACCAACTACCGCAGGACCGCCGAGCCCGATGCCAGCATGCGGGAGATCACCCCGGATCAGGTGTTCGAGGCACTGGTTCCGATTCTTGCGGCACACAAAGATCGCTGATTCGGATCGACTGGCACATGAGCGTTTTTCCCAAGCCCTATGCCGATCTGGTGGCGCGCCTCCGTGTGACCTGCGGCTTCATTATGGTCGCGGCGTTCGCGTGGTTTTCTCAGCCCGATGCGAAATCGCTGGCGGTGGGCCTCTCGGTGTCGGCCCTGGGACTCGCGTTGCGCGCCTGGGCCACCGGGCATGTGGAGAAGAATATCCGCCTGGCGGAAAGCGGCCCCTACGCCTACGTGCGCAATCCTTTGTACCTGGGCACGCTGCTGGCAGCGGCTGGATTTGCAATCGCCTCGCGCCGGTGGCTGCTGGCGGTCTTGTTTGGCGCGGTCTTTCTGCTGATCTACCTGCCGGCCATTGAGCTCGAAGAGCAGCACCTGCGAAAGCTGTTCCCGAGCTTCAACGCCTATGCGGAACGAGTTCCGGCCCTGTGGCCGACGTTCGCCACAGTGAAGACCGGCCAGCGTTTCCGTTGGGACTTGTACGTTCGCAATCGCGAGTATCAGGCCTTGATCGGATTCGCGATGGGAGCGGCATTCTTGATCGGCAAGCTGCTGTGGCGCGGATAATGACGGCAGGCTTTCGTACATTTGAGCTGCCGTTTCCGACGCTCGTCATTTATCCAAGCAACTCGCCCGAACAATCCCAAAAGCTGGGGCCGTACGAACTCAGCGTGGCCATGAACGCGCCTATCGCGACTGGCGACTTCCCGCTCGTCGTTGTCTCGCATGGCAGCGGCGGAACACCGATGTCGCACCGCACGCTCGCGGCGCATTTGGCGCGCAACGGCTTTGTGGTCGCGATGCCCGAACACCCCGGCAACAATCGAAACAACAACGAGCTTGTCGACACCATCGACAATCTCACCAACCGGCCGCGGCACATCCGCCAGGTGATCGATTGGGCATTCGCGAGCAGCCCGCTTGCATCAAACTTGCTGCCCGATACTGTAGCCATCATCGGGCAATCGATGGGCGGATGCACGGCATTGGCTGTCGCGGGCGGCGTCCCCACATCGTTCCCGCGTGAGTCCCCCGATCGGCAGCTTCGGCGCATCGAAGTTGATCCAGACCCGCGCGTGAAGGCTCTGGTCTTGTTAGCTCCGGCAACTCCCTGGTTCATGGCAGCGGGCGCCTTGCATGAAGTGCGCCTCCCGATTCTCCTGTGGACCGCCGAGAAGGACGCGATCACGCCCGAGTTCCATGCCGATCTCGTCAAGACCGGTGTCCCAGACAAAACGCTAATCGAACACCGCGTCGCCGCCAACGCCGGACATTTCTCTTTTCTTAGCCCGTTCCCCGAGGCCATGAACAACCCGTCGTTCGCCCCGTCGCAAGACCCGCCGGGCTTCGATCGCGCGCGCTTCCACGAGGAGCTAAACGCTGGGCTTTTGGAATTCCTGCGGCGCATCTTCCCGTTATCGTAAGCTGTTTTCGTGGTTGAGATTCGACGATTGACCGCCGAAGATGGCCGTCACTGCGTAGGCCAGCTCGCTGACGTTCTCCTCGATTGTGTTGCTGGCGGCGCGTCGGTGAGCTTCATGGCATCGCTTACCCAGGCCGAAGCCGAGTCTTTTTTCGAACAGGTGGCCGAGGGAGTAGAACGCGGGGATCGCATCCTGTTAGCGGCCTTCCTCGATTCGAAACTCGTGGGAACGGTCCAGATCGTTTTTCCATGGCCTCCCAACCAACCTCATCGAGCGGACATTGCCAAGTTGCTTGTCGCAAGGCCTGCCCGCAAGCAAGGCGTCGCCCAACGGCTCATGGAACATGCGGAAGAAGCCAGCCGGCTTGCAGGAAAAACTCTCCTGGTGCTGGACACTGTAACCGGAGATAACGCTGAACGATTGTACGCACGTTTGGGATGGACCAGAGTGGGAGTGATCCCAAACTACGCGCTGTTTCCTGACGGATCCTGGTGCGACACGACGATTTTTTGGAAACAGCTCTAGCCTTTGAAGGCACCGCTCCTAGGACCAATCGCCTACGCATCCAAACTTCCGTCCTACAGCCAGTCCCTCCGTTCCCCTGTATCCTAGTATCATGTGTGGCATTGTCGGTTACATCGGGAACAGACGAGCCGTCCCCATCATTCTAGATGGCCTCCGCCGCCTGGAATATCGCGGTTACGATTCGGCTGGAATCGCGGTCCTGAACGGTGACCATCACCTCGCCGTGCGCCGCGCTTCGGGCAAACTCCGCAACCTCGAAGACGCTCTGCGCATCAGTCCGATGGACGGCCCCTACGGCATCGGCCACACGCGTTGGGCAACTCACGGGCGGCCTAGCGAAGAGAATGCCCACCCGCATCGCGATTGCACCGGCGATATCGTGGTGGTCCACAACGGCATCGTCGAGAATTACATGGAGCTCAAGCATCAGCTCCAGCTCGAAGGCCACAAGTTCATCACCGAGACCGACACCGAGGTGATCGCGCACCTGGTGGAAAAGTACAACGAAGGCAATCTCGAAGAAGCCGTCCGACGGGCAGTACGGGAGCTCAAGGGCGTCTTCGCGCTGAGCGTGATCGCAAGTTCCGATCCCAGCAAAATCGTCGCTGCCCGCATGGGGCCACCGGTCGTAATCGGCTTGGGCGACGGTGAGTATTTCGTCGCATCGGACGTCCCCGCGATCCTCAGCCACACGCGCGACATGTTTTTCCTGGGCGATGGCGATATCGCGGTGTTGACGCCCGACGGCGTGCACTTGACCGACTTCAACGGCCGCCCCATCAAGCGTCAGGTCACGCACATCCTGTGGGACCCCATCATGGCCGAAAAGGGCGGCTACAAACATTTCATGCTCAAGGAAATCTTTGAGCAGCCGCGCGCGGTGCGCGACACAGTGCTCGGCCGGGTGGGTCAGGAAACCGGCCGGGTGTTCATCGACGAAATGGACATCAGCCCGAAAGCGTTCAAGGAATTCCAGTCGGTGAAAATCATCGCGTGCGGAACCAGTTGGCACGCGGCGTTGGCGGGCAAGTTCATGATCGAGAAGCTGGCGCGAATTCCAGTGGAAGTCGATTATGGCAGCGAATTCCGCTACCGCGATCCGATCGTCTCCAAAGACATGCTGACCGTGGTGATTTCGCAATCCGGCGAAACGGCCGACACGCTGGCTGCCCAGCGCGAAGCCAAGCTGCACGGCTCCAAAACATTGGCCATCTGTAATGTCGTAGGCTCCATGATCACCCGCGAGGCCTCCGGCACGCTGATGACGCACGCCGGTCCGGAAATTGGCGTAGCGTCCACCAAAGCCTTTACTTCGCAGCTGACGGCGCTCTTCATTCTCGCCATGTACCTGGGCCAGGTCCGCGAGACTTTGAGCGGCGAGGAATCAAGCAAGCTGGTGCAGGAGCTGGTGCGTTTGCCCGGCAAGCTCGAAGCGATATTGAGCCACGAGTCCATCGACGACGAGTTGGTGAAGAAGCTGTTCCGCGCGTCCGATTTCCTGTTCCTCGGCCGCGGCATCCATTTTCCAATGGCGCTCGAAGGCGCGCTTAAGCTGAAGGAAATTTCCTACATCCACGCCGAGGGCTATCCGGCGGGCGAAATGAAACACGGGCCGAACGCCTTGATCGACGAAAACCTGCCCGTCGTCGTTATCGCCACGCGCGATCCCGATAGCGAAGAGAGCCGCATTCGGTACGAGAAGACTCTGTCCAACATTCAGGAAGTGAAGGCGCGCGAGGGCATCGTGGTTGCCGTGGTGTGCGAGCAGGACGCCGCCGATGTCGCCAAAGTCGCTGATTACGTCATTTCGATTCCAGCCACCACCGAGCTGCTGCTACCGATCCTCGAGATCGTGCCGCTGCAACTGCTCGCGTATCACATTGCCGTACGCCGGGGTTGCGATGTCGATCAGCCGCGCAACCTCGCCAAGAGCGTAACCGTAGAATAAAGCGCCCGAGTGCGGCAGTTCACCCATCAGCTTCACATCGCTACGCGCGGTAAGGGCCTGTACGAATTCACGCGCGAGATCGAGACTTGGCTCCGGTCTCATGCCACCGAAACCGGCCTCCTGACCGTCTTCTGCCAGCACACCTCGGCATCGCTCGTGATTCAAGAAAATGCCGATCCCGACGTGGTCGCCGACCTCGCCGATTTCTTCACCCGCCTGGTCCCTGAGGACACGCGCCTCTATCGTCACACCGCCGAAGGTCCCGACGACATGACCTCGCACATCCGCGCGGCGCTCACGCAAACGCAACTCTCGATCCCGATTCACAAGGGCAAGCTGGCCCTGGGAACCTGGCAGGGCGTTTACCTGTTCGAACATCGCGAGCGCCCGCATCACCGCAGCATCGTGCTGCACCTGCTCAGCGACTAAGTTCGATCCGCGCTTCCAATCGTATTGGCAGCTCACACCGCCGTCGCACGCGCAGCATTGGCGACCGATGCTTTTGGCCGAACGCGGTAGACCGCCAGCTCTCGACCAGCTCGGCATCATCCGGCAATACCAACTTCGCACGCGCTTCCGCCGACCCCAGATGCCATAGTTGTTCGACATCATGCAAACCCGGAGGGCCGCTCACTTCGTCGGCAATCGAGAACACATCCGGCTTTTGAAACTCAACCCGCCGCCGGTGGGCGAACCCAGCATACCGGCATTCGGCTTCGAGAATGTCGCGCTCACTGTTCGTCTGCCAATCGAGAATCGCGACCTCGGGTTTATCGCTCCATCCGAACGGCCCGCGCGGCACGGCTTGATCGCGCCCGTCGATCCGAATCGTATTGTGCGCCTCGCTGCCACGAAACCAGTCGCGCCATTTCGGATCGCTGGTGTAAGTGTAGGTTCCAGGATCGATCAGGATTTCATCGTCTCCGGAGCGCACCACCATACTCAAAGTGTCGGAGTGGCTATGTCCGGCGTGCATCGCGCCGAACGGCCCAGCATCCACAATCGCATGCGTCTCGCCGCACGTCATTACTGCCAAACCAGCGTCCGGGAAGAGCCGGGATCGCCAGCAATTCCCCGCCCCACTCGGCTGTTTTATGGGAATAATCGACAGCCGCCCGCCATCGTCGTCCCCGAGCAGCGGCAAGCGTCCCGACGGCCCGCAGATCGCGTGCAGAAACTCCTGCATCTGCTCCAGCCTCGCGACATACGCAGGGCCCGTGCTGGCCAGCGCCGCGTGCAACGAGAACATGTCGAGCAAGTAGACCTGATAGTACGTCGACTGCTCAAAGCTGCTCCCGTCCGGCCGGATCTGCCGCTTCATCTGTTCTTGCATCACGCGAGCGCCTAATTGCTCCCAGCGCCGGGCCTGCGGAAGTCCCGCGAAATACCGCCCCAAAGCGTGCAATATCACGGCTTCCCCCACCAAATGGTTGTTTGGCGAGAAATAGAACGAGAGATTATTTGCCAGATGACAACCATGAAGGTACAGCATATGGAGCCATCGCGCACGGAACCGCACCGGCATGTTTCGCCCCGCCAGTTGATCGATCCAGATCCACGAAAGCGCCCGGAACGCCACCTCCAGCGCGCTCGCCCAATTCGTTCCTCGATGCAACGGATTCCCAACCATCCAGCTCTCCAATTGCGCGCAGATTTCGTCCAAATTCCTGGAATCTCCCGTCAACGAATAGGCTTCGGCCAGCACCACCAGGTGCTGATGACGGTTCAACTCCCAAATCGCTTTGTGATCGCCCGCGCGCGCCGTATCAAGATACGGAATGCGCCGGAAGTAGTCGAGACCCGTCTCGAGGCCCCGCAGGTAATCGCGCCGCCAGTGGATTTCGGGGCCGGTCTCGATCGTGGCGCCGAAGATGGGAAATCGGTGGTCTCGAATCTGCTCCGCCAGATCGATCGCCTCGCGCGGGAATTCGCACGGCTCCGGCAATTGCAAACCAGGGACGAACTCACCAGTGGCGCGAGGCCGAGGCGGTAACATCGTGAGCCACGCGTTTACCAACTCCTGGCGGATCCGAAACGCAATTTGGCGCGGCGATCGCAAATTTGTCCCCGAAACCCTATGTGCGGAATAGCCGGATATTTTCTGCCCTCAAGGAGCGGGCAACCCGCCGGAGCGCACTCGAAGTTGTGTTCGATGACCGATGCGATCCGGCATCGCGGTCCCGATGACCAAGGCTATCGCTTCGACCATGGCGCCGGCCTGGGCATGCGCCGCCTCAGCATCATCGAC
Source organism: Bryobacteraceae bacterium (assembly GCA_035486995.1). Taxonomy (GTDB): domain Bacteria; phylum Acidobacteriota; class Terriglobia; order Bryobacterales; family Bryobacteraceae; genus Palsa-89. The sequence goes on along the minus strand of DATHMO010000186.1, from coordinate 30,726 downwards.
CTCGCCACGGGCCGCCAGCCCATCTCCAACGAAGACGGCACCATTTGGGTGGTTTTCAACGGCGAAATCTACAACTATCGCGAACTGCGCGCGTCCCTGATTCGCAACGGCCATCGTTTCCGCACTCAGAGCGACACCGAAGTCCTGGTGCACCTCTACGAAGAAGAAGGCGTCGCGGGCATCCGCCAGCTGCGCGGGATGTTCGCCTATGCCATCTGGGATTCTCGCGAACAATCGATGCTGCTGGTGCGCGACCGTTTCGGCAAAAAGCCTCTGTACTACGCCGCGCTCCCCGAAGGCTTGTATTTTGGAAGCGAGCTCAAGTGTTTGCGCGCCGCCGGCGTGCCGCTGGAACACGACCGCCAAGCCCTGCAGCTCTATTTCCTGCTCAACTACATTCCCGGCCCCTGGACTCCCTATCTCGCAATCCGAAAGCTCGCGCCCGGTGGATGGCTTCGTTTTCGTGCCCAGGGTGACAGCGGAGGCGCCACAACGGAAGAAGGCCGCTATTGGACGCTTCCCGCCCCCGCCGAGCAGCCCACCGCCGAATTGAGCGAAGCCCAGGCACGCGAAGCCGTGCGCAAGACATTCGATCAGGCCGTCAAGATGCGCCTTATGTCGGACGTTCCCCTCGGCGCGTTCCTGAGCGGCGGAATCGACTCCACATCCGTAGTCGCGTCCATGGCGCTGCAAAGCTCCCACCGCGTCAAAACATTTTCGATCGGTTTTGAAGAACCCGGCTTTAGCGAACTCCCGCTAGCCGCCGCGCTCGCGCTGCAATACCGCACCGATCACCATGAGCTCATTGTCCGGCCCGATTCGGTGGAATTGGCCGGCAAGCTGGTCCGGCACTTTGATGAGCCTTTTGGGGACTCCTCCGCCATTCCCACCTACCTGGTCTCCGAGTTCGCGGCTCAGCACGTCAAGGTGGCTCTCACCGGCGATGGCGGCGACGAACTGTTCGGCGGCTACGAGAGCTTTCTGCAAGCGCAACGGCTGCGCTGGGCAGACTACATGCCTGCCACCCTCCGCGCGATGCTGTCGCGCGTGGCGGATCTGCTCCCGTATTCGGCCTACGGAAAAAACTATTTGCGGATGATCAGCCGTCCGTCCGCTCTCGATCGCTACTTCGAAAATGCCTCGCCCCATTACTTGGCCCAGCGTTTGCTAACCCCGGAATGGGCGCCGCCCGCCGACGCCGCATTTCTTACCCGCGCGCTCGCGCACTGCCTGGTCGCCAATGGCGCCGGCATTCTCACGCAAGCCATGTACTTCGAAGCCACCGCCAAGCTCACCGGCGACATGCTGGTGAAGGTGGATCGCATGTCGATGGCGAACTCGCTCGAAATCCGTTGCCCGCTGCTGGATCATGAGCTGGCGGAGCTGGCCTCGCGTATCCCGCATGCCTGGAAGCTCCGAAACAATCGCGGCAAAGACATTTTCATCCGAGCCGTGGGCCATCGCTTGCCACCCGCTCTGCTCAACCAGCCCAAACGCGGATTTGGAGTCCCGCTCGCCGCTTGGTTCCGCGGCCCCATGCGAAATTTCCTCTTCGACCACTTAACCAGCCGCTCGTTTCTCGACCGCGGCATGGTGTCGCCCCCATTCGTCACCGAGCTTCTCAACGAACATGACCGCGGACGCCGCAACAATCATCACCACTTATGGAAGCTCTTGATGCTGGAACTGTGGTTCCGCGAATTCCACCAACCGGCAAGCGCCGATCTCGCGTTGGCCATGGAAGGTTGCACGGTCTAAACTGATGCCGCTCGTTTTTTGGATCGCGGTTGCTGTTCCGCTCTATGCTTACATCGGCTACCCGCTGGCGCTGCTCGCTCTTGGCCTGATCGTTCGCCGCCCCGCCAAGAAAGCGCCGTTCCTGCCCTCGATATCGCTGCTCATTCCCGCGCATAACGAAGCTCGCGTGATCGAGCGCAAAATCCGCAATTCGTTCCTTCTGGATTACCCCATCAGCCGCCTGGAGATCGTCATCGCCTCCGATGGATCCACCGATGAAACCGAATTCATCGCGCGCGGGTTCGAAGACGGCCGCCGGCTGCGCGTGCTCGCGTTCGCCGAAAATCGCGGCAAGATGGCCGTTCTGAACGACGCCGTGCCTAAGCTGCGCGGCGAGATCGTGCTCTTCTCGGACGCCTCGGCCATGCTCGCTTCCGACTCCGTGCGGCGTCTGCTGGAAAACTTTGCCGATCCGTCCGTCGGCGCGGTGAGCGGCATATATAAGGTCACGCGGCCAGACGACGCCGACATCGGAGCTTCCGAAGACCTGTACTGGAAGTACGAGACATTTCTCAAAACCAAAGAGTCGCAATTATCCTCCACGCTCGGCGGTCACGGCCAGTTGCACGCCGTTCGCAAGAAGCTTTATCCTTTCCCGCCAACTGAAACAATCAACGACGATTACGTCATTCCCGTATCCGTGCTGGCGCGCGGCTTCCGCGCTGTATACGAGCCCGCCGCCGTGGTCCACGAAGAGGCTCGCGAGATGACCGGATTCGCGCGGCGCATCCGCATCATGACCGGAAACCTCCAGCAACTCCGAAACTTGCCCCAACTTCTCCAGCCCTTTCAGCCGCTGCCGCTGTTCTTCTTCCTGTCGCACAAAGTAGCCCGTTTGTTGGCGCCTTTCGCCATGCTCGCGGCGATGGGGGTCAATCTCTTCCTGCTCGGCTCGCCTCTGTACCAGGCTCTGCTCTGTTCGCAAATCGCCTTCTACACGCTCGCCGCGTTCGGACTCACCGGTTGGCTCCGGCCCAAGCCGCTCACCCTGCCGTTCTATTTCTGCATGGTGAACGCGGCGGCCTTCTTTGGCCTTTATCACGCGCTCACGCGGCGCCGGAGCATGGCCTGGAAATGACCCGGTGTCTACGCTTTGACACAACGTGTTGTCTCCCACACGCGATGCATCCACGCATCTGGTTTAGAATCTGCAACATCCGTCTTGGGCCGCAGCCTGCATCTTTCTTCCGCGAAGGGGAACCAAGCGGTGCAGACAATCAAATTTTTCGCGATCCTGATGGCAGCCTCAACCGAGATGTTCGCCGCCGAGAACTTGCCCTCGCGCCGACTCATCGTCAGCATCGCCGACCGCAAAATCGTCCTGGTGGAAGACGGCCAGGTGGTGAAGATGTATGCGGTGGCCGTCGGCAAGCACAGCACGCCGAGCCCTACGGGGAGCTTTCACATCGCCAGCCACGTCGCGAACCCCACCTATTCTCACGACGGCAAAGTGGTGAAACCTGGACCGTCCAATCCGGTGGGCACTCGCTGGATGAGCCTCGGTTTCAAGGGCTACGGCATTCATGGGACGAACCATCCGGAGTCCATCGGCCACGCTGCGTCGCACGGCTGCATCCGGATGCGAAATCACGACGTGGAGGAATTGTTTGAACTGGTGCACGTGGGCGACGAAGTGGAATTGGTCACCGAACCGAGTCCCGAGCAAGCCAGTCTGTTTAACGATGCCGCTCCGAAAATCATCGCGAGCGCGGCAGCAGCTACTACAGTGGGAGGCCTGCAATGACGATCTTGAATCACATGGGTGAATTCCCAGAGGCCGTGTTGGGGCTGGCGTTTAGCCTGGCGTGCGCGTTCCTGCTTGGGTTCGTTTGCCTCAAGTTTCTGGTGGGCCTGGTGACGCGCGATAATGTGACCGATGCTCCGCGTCGCGATCGCGTTGTTGTTTGGGCTGGCAGCCGCGGCTCAGCCACCGCCCCAAGCCTCCCAGCCGATGATGGAAGCGGCCACGCAGCTGGCCTCACGTACCTCCTCCCTGCTGCCGCGCCACCCAACCGTTTCGCTCGAGCAGCAGAATCTTTCGGCTCTGCCCGAGGACGAGTGGTTGAGCTTTCGCAGCCTGTTCGAAGCGGAGCTGCGGAAAGCGGGCTTTGAGGTCTCGAACGGCTCATCCGCCGAGCCGCGCATTCGTATTACGCTTTCAGACACTGCGCGGGGGTTCCTGTTCGTCGCGGAAGTAGTTTCCCCGGATAATCGTCAGATTGTCATGCTTCCCTGGAGCAAGCCAGCGGTGGACGACGAGAAATCGCGCCTCAACATCACGAAAAAGCTTCTTTGGACACAGCCGGAGCCGATCCTCGACGTGTTGTTACTCGATCCCGATACGATGCTGGTGCTAAGCGTAAGCAAAGTCGCGAGCTTCCATTCCGCGGGTGGCACCTGGACCCCTGGCGCCTCCTCTTCTCTCGTCCTTCCGCGGCCGGTCCCTCGCGATCCTCGCGGCCGTCTTGAGGGCACCTCCGGCGGATTCCGTGCCTACCTACCTGGCGTAACCTGCACAGGTGCCGTTCAGCCCGATCTCAAAATCACGTGCGCCCCTGGGAACGAAACCTGGCCAGATGCTCATGTGCGTTGGATTTCGGATCGCAATCTGCTCGAATCCGACGCGGTCAAGGGACCGTTTTACACCACTGCGAATGGAGTCTTCGTGATGGCCGAAGGCCACACCTCGCCGGAAGGCTGGGGCAGCGACATCGCCCCGATTCAGAGCGCCTGCGGCGCGACGGTGATTGCAACCAGCACGGCAACCGATCACGATAGCGCGCAAGCGTATCAGAACACCACGCCGATCAGCGATCCGCTCCCGTTGCCCGGTACCGTAACCGCGCTCTGGCCCTCAGAAATGCCTCGCGAAGTCACTCTGGTGGTTCACAACTTGCAAACTGGAAACTATGAAGCGTCCCGCCTGGGCTTGGCTTGCTCTCAGTAGCCTCGCGTTTGCCACTGCCCATGCGGCCACGCGTCCCCACTATGGCGGCAGCCTGACCGTAGAACTGCACGCCGGATCGATTCCGATTGATTCTGCCGCGTCAGCCCTGTCCATCCCCATCACCGAGACCCTGGTCCGCCTAAACGCGCGCGGCGGTGTCGACCCCATTTTATGCGTCGCCTGGCAGCATGATCCCGACTTCAAACGTTGGCGATTCTCGCTGCGCCCGAAAGTGACGTTCCATGACGGCGAGCCGTTGACCGGCGCCACCGCTGCCCCTTCGTTGCTTGCGGCGCTGAAGAAAAAATACTCCGATGTGTCAATCCAAACCGGCGGCCAAGCGATCGTCATCCAATCGGGTTCCGCAATGCCCGAGTTGCTTTCCGACTTGGCCGCGCCGGACTCAGCCGTTTTTCGCAAAAACGAAGCCAACCCGCGCATTCCCCTGATCGGAACCGGACCGTTCCGGATAACCGCATGGGAGCCCGGTCGGCGCCTATCGCTCGCGGCATTCGACGACTATTGGAACGGCCGGCCGTACCTCGATTCAGTGACGGTCGGCTTAGTCGCCGGCCAAGCGCACGCCGATATTTTCGACATTCCGTATGGGCTGACGCGCCGTGCATTTCCGGAAGGCACTTCGATCTGGACATCGGCACCGCGCACACTCGTGGCAATCACAGCAGCCAACGCTCCGCCCGCATTGTTGCAAGCGCTCGCCCTCGTGATTGATCGTCCACCCATCGCAAACGTCCTCGCGCAGCAGAGGGGAGACGCAGCTTTCAGTCTGCTTCCGCAATGGCTCACCGGCTACGCATTTCTGTTTCAGTCGACGCCGGATCTCGAGCACGCCAAACAGCTCGTCTCTCAACTCCGGCCGGCTCCGATGACCCTCAGCTATCCGGCGAACGATGTCTTTCTGCGGACTCTGGCCGAGCGCGTTGCGTTGAACGCGCGCGATGCCGGGATCATGATCCAGCCCACTCCAAATGCAGGCGGCAATCTCCGGCTGATCGAATTGCAAATGCAGTCTACCGACCCGGCGACAGAACTCGCGAGCATCGCCGCGACACTCGGACTATCCGTCCATATCGAATCCGGCAAGCCCGAGACTCTATACCAAGCCGAGCGCTCACTTCTCGATCGTGTGATTCCACTCGTCCATCTCCGCGAGATCTACGCCATCGTGCCGCGCGTCCACATTGAATCGTCCAAGCCCGGCAGTTTCGCTCTCCACCTGGAAGACGCTTGGGTGCAGCCATGAGTTTCCGCATCAAGGTTTTCCTCAGCATCGCAGCCACTGCGATGCTTTCCGTCTGGATTGTCGCGGCCGTTGTCTCAGCGCTGGTCAGCGATTCATTCGAGCGCCGCGATCAACAGCGAACGGCCGCGCTCGTTAATCAATTCCAGCGCGAATTCGATCGGCGCGGTGCCGAGGCTGCGCGGCGAATTGAAGCGGTCGCCGATTCTGATGCGGTCCAGCGCCTTGCTTTGAACTTTCCGGACGCATCGTCGTACTTCACCGAGGCCCAGACACTCGCACAGGAGCAATCGCTCGACTTCCTCGAACTCGTCGGCCCGGACCAAACCATCATTAGCTCGGCCGAGTGGCCCGCGCGCTTCGGTTACAAAGAAGATTGGCTCGCACAGCCTGTCGATTGGAAGTCGCAAGGCGTGTTCTTGAAGCGGGAAGCCTTGGCGGACGGCGAAGCGCTGGGGTTAATCACCGTGCGAACCGTGAAAGCCGGCGACGGAACGCTGTATGTCGTCGGAGGATGGCGTCTCGATCAGCAGTTTCTTGATTCCCTGCCCGGCGCGGAAGGAATGCGGGTTCGGCTCTCCCAGCAACCCGGCCAAATTACGCCCGTCAACTCGGACACCATTACGACCCTACCCCTGCACGGGCGCGATAACCAGTTGCTTGCAACTCTGCTGATCGAGAATTCTCGCGCGGACCTGGTGGCTCTGAAGAAATATATTCGAGGAACCGCCGCGGTCGTCGGCGCAATCGGCGTCCTGCTCGGCCTCGTGCTCAGTTTCTGGACAGCTTCACGCGTTACGCGACCGCTGCGTTCCTTGGCGTCCACCGTTCGCGAAGTTTCGACCGGTAAGTGGGACACGCGGGCGACCGTTTCATCAGCCGACGAAATCGGGCAACTGGCGCGCGACTTCAACGGCATGACCGAGCAACTGGTAGAACAACGCGATCGCATGATCCAGGCCGAACGCGTAGCAGCCTGGCGCGAACTGGCGCGGCGGCTCGCTCACGAGCTGAAGAATCCACTATTCCCGCTGCAAATCACCATCGAGAATCTACAGCGCGCGCGCGACGCTTCGTCTGAACAATTCGACGAAGTATTTCGCGAAAGCACCACTACGCTGCTCGCCGAGGTCGGGCACCTGAAGACTATCATCGGGCGCTTTAGCGATTTCGCCAAGATGCCCGCGCCGCAGTTGGAGCCCGTCGACATCAATCAAATCGTGCGCCAAATCATTCAGCTCTTCGAAGCCCAGCTCCATGCCCCTGGAAAACCGGCGGTCGAAACGAAACTCGTGCTCGAAAAGGATCTGGGGCCGGTCTCCGCCGATCCGGAGCAATTGCGGCGCGCTCTACGTAACCTGGTGTTAAACGCTCTCGACGCCATGCCCGGCGGCGGACAACTCACGATCCGCACTTCGCGCTCCGACGGCAAGGTCGCGGTCGAAGTCTCGGATACTGGCGAAGGCTTGACCCCCGAGGAGTGTAATCGCCTGTTCACGCCCTACTACACCACCAAGCAGCACGGCACGGGACTGGGCTTGGCCATCGTGCAGTCGGTTGTGAGCGATCATAAAGGCACCATCACCGTGCACAGCGAACCCGGCCAAGGCGCCACCTTTCGAATTGAGTTTCAAGCATGAGTAAGCTGCTTCTGGTGGATGACGACGCCAATACCCTCGCCTCGCTCGCGCGGGCCTTCCGCTTGGCGGGACATGAAGCCGTGGTGTGCGATCAAGCCGACCGCGCGCTCGAACTTGCGAAAGCGCAGCGCTTCGATGTCATTCTCTCGGACGTCGTGATGCCCGGGAAAGATGGCCTTACGCTGCTCGCTGAATTGAAATCCGCCGGCGTCCCCACGCCTGTCGTCATGATCTCCGGACAAGCCAGTATAGAAATGGCCGTGCGAGCCACTCGCCTCGGCGCCGTCGATTTCTTGGAAAAGCCGCTGTCCACCGAAAAGCTCCTGGTCACCGTGGAAAACATGGTGAAGTTGTCGCGCCTGGAAGATGAAAACCGGCGCCTGCGGCAGCGCGCGGGCAAACAGGAGTTGATCTGGAAATCGGCGGTCATGCAAAGCGTGATGGCCAAAGTGGACCGCGTGGCGGCGAGCGAGACCCGCGTCGCGATTCTCGGCGAAACTGGCGCGGGCAAGGAGCTGATCGCACGTACGCTACACGAGAAGAGCGCGCGGCGCAACGGACCATTCATCACGCTCAACTGCGCCGCTGTGCCGGCCGAACTCATCGAATCGGAACTATTCGGACACGAGAAGGGAGCGTTTACCGGCGCAGTCACACGGCATGCCGGCAAGTTCGAACAGGCCCATGGCGGCACGCTTTTCCTGGATGAGATCGGCGACATGCCGGCCTTGATGCAGGCCAAACTGCTCCGGGTTCTGGAGCAAAAAGAGATTGAGCGCATCGGTGGCGACCGAACCATCCCGGTGGATGTACGCGTAATCGTCGCCACGCACCGCAAGCTGGAGGAGCTGGTACGCAAAGGCGAATTCCGCCAGGACCTGTATCATCGCGTGTTCGTTTTTCCGATCCTGCTGCCGCCGCTGCGCGAGCGCCGCGAAGATATCCGCCTGCTTATTGATTTTTTCGCGCTGGCCGTCGCCGAACAGAACGATTGGAGGCCGCGTGAAATCGCGCCCGAAGCGTACGCGGAGCTCGAACGCTACGCCTGGCCAGGCAATGTCCGCGAGCTGCGCAATGTCGTTGAGAGATTGCTATTGCTGGCCGACGACCGCATCGATGCAGCCACGGCCCGTCTCGCCCTGCCATTCGATTCGAGCGCGCCCGAGCTGCCGACGGGAACCGTATCTATTTCTGAGCGCCCCTTATCTGAGCGCATGGACGCACACGAGCGCGACATCATCATCGCCGAGCTCAAGAAGCATAATTACAAGATGACCGACACCGCCAAAGCGCTCGGCCTCGAGCGCAGCCACTTATACAAAAAATGCCAGCAACTAGGAATTGAACATCGGACACAATCATGAAAATCGGAGTATTCACCGCCCTCCTCGGCAAGTTTTCGCTGGATCAGGTGCTCGACAAACTGGAAGCCCTCGGCATTCACACCGTCGAGCTCGGTACCGGAAACTATCCGGGCGACCCACATTGCCCGCTCGCGATGCTCAACGATCGCGCGGCGCTCCGCGAATTCCAGCAGAAGCTGAAGGATCGCGGCTTCTCCATCAGCGCTCTCAGCTGCCACGGAAATGCTCTGCATCCGAACACCGCTCTCGCGAAAGCATTTCAAGAGACCAGCCGCAAGACCGTGCGTCTGGCCGAGCGTCTCGGCGTGCCCGTGGTGATCGATTTCTCGGGATGCCCCGGCGATACGAACCGAGCGCAGTACCCCAACTGGATCACTTGTCCATGGCCGCCCGAGTATCTCGAAGCTCTCGAGTGGCAGTGGGACAAGAAGGTCACGCCCTATTGGATCAGGCACGCGCAGTTCGCCAAAGATCACGGCGTCAAGATCGCCATCGAGATGCATCCCGGCTTCGTGGTCTATAGTCCCGAGACGCTGCAGAAGCTGCGCGCGATCACTGGTCCAACAATTGGTTGCAACTACGATCCGAGCCACATGTTCTGGCAAGGCATCGATCCGATCCAAGCGATTCGCATTCTCGGCGATTCCATTTTCCATGTCCACGCCAAGGACACTCAGATGTACCCTGCGAATCTTTCGCGCGCCGGTGTGCTCGATACAAAGAAGTACACTGACGAGCGGAACCGGTCCTGGATTTTTCGCACGGTGGGGTATGGCCACACGCACGGCTGGTGGAAAGAGTTCATCTCCACGTTGCGGATGTTCGGATACGATTATGTTCTATCGATCGAACATGAGGATTCGTTGCTTTCGCCCGACGAAGGTCTCACTAAGGCCGCGGCGTTCCTAAACGAAATAGTGATTCAACACCCGCCAGCCCAAGCTTGGTGGGTGTAATGGGTCTAGTGCGGCCCGGCCGAGAGATCCCGAAACTTCGACGGCGTCATCCCGGAATATTTCTTGAAGAGCGCGCAGAAGTGGCTTTGATCGGAGAACCCGCAGGTGCTGGCGATCTCGGCCATCGGCATCGCGGATTTCGACAATAGCCCGCTGGCATGCTCGATCCTGAGCTTCCGGATGTACTCTCCAATCGTGACCCGGTAGCGCTTGCGGAATTCGCGCGAAAGATGCACCGGATGCACATCGCCGACGGCGGCCAATTCCGCCAAGTTGGGCGCCGAAAGATACGATTCGTCCAACATGTCGCGCACGCGCCGCAGCCACGCCGGCGCCGACGATCCCGAGCCTTCCTCCGATCGCGCGCTCTCCGCCAGCATTTCCAGCAACACACCTTCCATTGCTAGTGGTGCAACATCGTCTTGGGCCCTGAATTCGCGCAGCATCCGGTTCGCCAACCAGCCTGAGAACGGACCCGAGATTTCGCGCGGCTCCGACAAGACCCGCTTGAACTCATCACCCAAGCGATCGATCGCCTGCGGCTGAATCTTCACGCGCAGGCAGCGTACGGCGGTAGCGAAATGATTTTCGTGGCGTTCGGCAGCCGGCAAAAGATGCAGCGCACCCTCGCCCCAGACGAACTCGCGATGCGTGTACTTCTCGCTATAGCTACCGGAGAGAACCAGAGTGAGATACGCATTCGCGTGGCAATGCCGGTCGAGCGAAACACCCGCGGCGTACACGGCCTCGGTTAGAGAAAACCCCGCGATATCGCGGCGGCGAATGGTGCTGCCCGCGGCGTCGGTAACTGGGCACGCGCTACTCGGCTTGGAGATCAGTTCAGCGGCGTTCATAAGATGTTGTACGCGCGCCAGCGTGATTACGTTTGCACAAAACGACGAGCAGCATAAATATTCCCACTACGGGACACTTTGTCCCACAGGCGAACATGGGATTTACATAATGTTTTTACAAACTGCACACGGTGTCTTACAACCGAACGGTGTGCGGTTTTGGGAAGGCTCTACTTGATCTCGGGACTGCTCGCGTTCGCGGGCTCAGCGGACCAATTCTGGCGATAAGTCTGGTTCTGATCGGTGAAGAATGTGCGGCGCCCTGTCGTGTTGAACACCTTCGGATTCGCGTTGACGGTATAGCCTGAGGGTGTCGCCGTCATGGTGAAGATGTAGCCATCCTTCTCGCCGCTGGCGAGCGAACCGGGAATCAGATCGGCAGCTTGCGGGCCAGGTCCACCGCTGGTGGGCGGCCCCAGTTCGTTCAAAGTGGTTGCGAACCTTCCGAATTGCGACATGTACTGGGTCTGCATGGTGTTGATGGTTTGCAATTCCCTGTAAACGGCCATTTCGCTGGCATTCATGCGCGCGCTCCCCAATTTCGGAACGGCGATGGCCAGAATAATCAAAATGATCGCGATGACGATCAGAAGCTCGATCAACGAGAATCCCGCTGCGCGGCGCTTACGAAGCTGCTCCATGACATCAATTATGACGCGAAATCATGCGCCCGCGTGGAGGATCGTTTGGAAGGTCGGTTGCCAATGCGATCGCGCCCAGGACGCCCGCCCGCGTCCCCAGTTCCGGTGAAACCAGATCCGGCGGGTCCATGTAGCCGTTCAGTAGCTCCGCCAGGCGAACCGGGATTTTGGGCAGCAACTCCCGGCGCTGCATGATCCCGCCGCCCAGGATGATCCGTTGCGGAGCAAGCGTGACGGTCCAGTTCAGGATGCCGAGCGCGAGGTACTCGCCCTCCAGGTTCCAAGCCGCATGACCGTCCGGGAGCAGGTTTCCCGGTTGTCCCCAGCGCGCTTCGATAGCCGGCCCCGCTGCCAGCCCCTCCAGACAATCACCGTGGTATGGGCAATTGCCCGCGAACGGATCGCGCAGGCGATCGTGTGGGATGCGAACGTGCCCCATCTCGGGATGCAGACGCCCGTGCAGCAGCCGGCCATCCAGCATGGCGCCCCCGCCGATGCCGGTGCCGACAGTGACATAGATAAAATTGGCGAGTCCGCGCGCCGCGCCCCAGCGATGTTCCGCCAAGGCCGCGGCGTTCACGTCGGTATCGAACGCGACCGGCACACCCAGGGCCCGGCCGATTGCCCCGGCAAAATCGCAGTTCCGCCAACCGGGTTTCGGCGTCGACGTAATGTAGCCGAAGGTGGGCGATTCCAGGTTCGGATCGATGGGCCCGAAAGATGCGATTCCGATGGCCGCGATCTCTGGGTGAGCCCGAAAGAACTCGACAGCGCGCGCGATAGTTTCATCGGGCTGGGTGGTGGGAAACTCGGTCGTCTCGATGTCGGCGGGCCCGGTTCCCACGGCACAAACAAACTTGGTTCCTCCGGCTTCGATTCCTCCGAAACATGGCACGGGTCCAGTGTATCCGCAAATCTGCGGCGGGAATCGCAACCGGCTACAATAAAAGCAACAATCATGAAATCCTCTGTATTCCCCCGTGTATTTGCGATTTCCGGCCTCGCCGCCTTCGCCTCCGTTGTCGCCCTGGCCCAGCAGCCTGGCACACCCGCTCCTCCGAAGCCAGCCACCGGAACTCCCGGAACCGCGGCGCCCTTCACGCCCGCAGTTACGGCACCCGCGCCCCAAAGCAACGTGGCGCCGGACGCCGTGGTCCTCACCATCGGCGAGCGGAAAATCACGCGCGCTGAATTCGACCGTTTGCTGGCCGCCGTGGCGCCCAACGCCGCGACTCCAGCCGAAAAGAAGAAGATCGCCGAACGTTTCGGGGAGCTTGAGACATTCGCTGCAGAAGCACGCAAACGAAAGCTGGATGACGACCCCGAGATCAAAGAGATCATCTCTATCCAGGTGGACAATGTCCTGGCCGGTACGTTGAACAAGAAAGTCTCCGACGAAACTCAACTCACCGATTTGGATATTCGGGCCTACTACAATTCTCACAAAGACGAATTCGAAGAGGCGCAGGGCAGCCATATTCTGATCCGCTTCAAGGGATCGAGGGTTCCTTTGAAACCCAACGAGAAAGATCTCACCGAACCGGAAGCGCTGGCTAAGGCGCAGGAGATCCGCGCGAAGATTGTCGCGGGCGGCGATTTCGCTGCTCTCGCCAAAGCCGAGTCCGACGATACAGGTTCAGCCTCTCAGGGCGGCGACTTGAAGACCTTCAAGCACGGACAAATGGTGAAGCCTTTCGACGAAGCAGCATTCGCTCTGCCCGTCGGCCAAGTGAGCGAGCCAGTGAGAACCGACTTCGGCTATCACATCATTAAGATCACATCGCGCACGTCTAAGACCTTCGAAGAGGCCAAGCCCGAGATCGAGAAGAAAATCAAACCTACCCTGACCAAGCTGGCGATGGACAAGATCAAGGCGCAGACAACGGTGACGTTAAACGAAGATTTCTTCGGCAAGTAGTTCAGCGCATCCGGTCAACCCACTCCAGATAGCGTGCTAAATCCGCGCGATGGGTCCAGGCAAACCGCCAGAAATCGCCGGACCCGATTTTCTCGGCGGGCATGCCCCAGTACGTTTCCATGCGCCAGCGCAAATAGGGACTGCGCCACGGACACAGGCGATAGCCGCGAGCGGCGCGCCACAAGAAGCGCAGCATCAGGGAACTTTGCTGAGGGTCTCTTTGGTGGACGAATTGAGCGCCTTCTTCGGACCAGAATCCGGCGTAGCGTAATAGCCGGTCCGCGTGCGAACCATCGGATGGCCCGGCCCGTTCACCGTGACTTTGATTTGACGGAAGCTTCCGTCCATCTCCTGCACCGTCGGCGAGTAAGCGATGGTGTATTGATTCCGGATTTCGTGCGCCACTTGCAGGGCGATCTCGTCAACGTCCGAGGCGCCCTTGGGATAAAACGCCAAGCCTCCCGAATCGTGGCTGATGGCATCCAGCGCGCGCTTCGCAAGTCTCGCCTCGCGCCGTTCTTCTTCGTTTAACAGGCCGATGGAATAGACCAAAATCTCATTCTGTTGCGCACGGTTCACCAGCTTCTCCAGTGTGACGTTGCTCGCGTTGTCGTTGCCGTCCGTGATCACGAGCAACACTTTCTTCTGGCGCTTGCCTTCCTTGCGCATGTAATCCATGGACTCGCTAATGGCGTCGCGCATGGCCGTTCCGCCGCGCGAATCGATGCGCGCGATGCCTTCTTCCATTTTCTTGATGTCGTTCGTAAACGGTACATCGAGATACGGATCGTCGTTAAAGTTGACGATGAAGACTTCGTCCTGCGGATTGGAAGCCCGGACTAAGTCCAATGACGCGGCCTCTACTCGCTGCCGCTTCTCCCGCATACTGCCGCTGTTGTCGACGATGATCCCAAGCGAGATCGGTACGTCCTCGCGCCGGAAAATCTTGATGGGCTGCTCGACTCCGTTCTCAAAAACCTTGAACGCCTTCTGCTGGAGATCGGTGACCAGCTTGCCGCCCTTGTCCAGCACGCTAACCGGCAGGACGACCAGGCGCGTGCCAATCGAAAAGGTCGGCTCTTCGGGAGTTACGGGCTGCGGCGCTGGAGTTTGCGCCCAAACAAACGAGAGGGAGGCGAGCAAGAACGAGGGGATTAAACTACTGAGACGGCGCATAATACCCAAGGCGGAAAAACGCTTTGAGCGGAGGCAGCCCGCGCGGTTGCACCAGCTTGACGTTGACGTGGCGGTATTTGCCATCGCGCGTCTGGTTGGTGGAACTGTAGTAGAGCACGTATTGATTGCGAAGTTCGATTCCAATCTTGGCAGCGATATCGGCAAGTTCGTTCAGATTCTCCACGTTGTAGCTGCGCCCCCCGGTCAGCTCGGCTACTTCATTTAACAGGCCGGGGCCCATTTGTTCTTCCGGGGTTCGCCCGCGCGATCCAATCGGCTCGAAAATACCGATCCCATAGATCTGCACATCCGCTTCCCGGACCGCGTTCTTTATCTCACTTTCAGTATAGCGACTGTTGTTGTCGCCCCCATCGGAGATAATCAGGATCGCCTTGCGCGGATTACGCGCTTTCTTCATCTGGTTCATGGCCATGTACACGCCATCCAGCAGCGCGGTCTTGCCCTTGGACTGGGCAAATTCCAAACGGGTCTGAATTTCCTCGGTGTCGGCGGTGAAGGGAACCACCAGGTCGGGGCGGTCGTTAAATTCGATCAGGAAGAACTCGTCCTCTGGATTCGCGGTCTTGAAAAATTGCACCGCCGCCTGGCGCGACTTCTGCAGCTTCGGTCCCATGCTGCCGCTGGTGTCGAATACCAAGCCAATCGAAAGGGGCGCGTCTTCGGCGGAAAAGTCCAGGATCTTTTGTTCGATCTTGTCTTCGAATAGGCGGAAATGTTCCTTTTCCAGGCCGGTGACGAAGCGGTTCAATGGATCGGTCACCGTCACGTTGATCTGGACCAGCGTGGTGTCGACCCGAATGCGGTCGGAGCGCGTCTCCACATCCGGCGCTTTCGGATTGTCGGAAGGCTTGACGCGCGGCGCAATCGAGACTTTCCCATCGTCCGCCGGCCGCGCTTTCGGAGCCGCCAGGAACAAACAAGCTAAAGCAATACAGGAAGGAAGAAGGCCGAAACTTCGAACCCGAACTAAGCGCTGCGCCACGTAATTCACCCGCTCGGTTACAACTTTTTACAGTATAGCACCGCGATCGCGCGGCAGATCCTGCAAATTTTGCAGCGTGCAGCATTGGGGGGCGAGACTGATCTCGCACATTAAAAAGCAGTTCGCGATTGGCCGCGAGCTTGCTGATTCTCCAGCAGTCCAGTGTGGAGGATTGCGCGATGACCAAGGTGAGCCTGATTCTACTGATTTCCCTGGCTGCTATCCCAGGGGCCGTGCGGGCCCAAGCGCCGCCAAGCGAAGGACAGCCGATCTTTCGCGTGACCGTAGTGGAGCGGACGACCAATGCCGTCAGTTATCGCCATCGCAGCGGTTGGACGAAAGTCGACCTGCGCGGCACACCTCTCGCGCCCGACGCCACCGGACACGCCGACGTGAACAGCCGGCCGGGGTACATCGAAGTGAAAACCGAGATGCACAAACTGCTTCCGGCATCGCAGTATGGCCCCGAATATCTCACCTACGTGTTGTGGGCGATCACGCCGGAGGGCCGCTCGAAGAACCTGGGTGAAGTGGTGCTGGATGGCGGCGGGTCGCACCTGGACGTCACCACCGATCTGCAGGCTTTCGCCCTGATCGTAACTGCCGAGCCCTACTTTGGCGTCACGCAGCCGAGCGATGTGGTGGTGATGGAGAACATCATTCGCGAGGACACCGTCGGCAAGATCGAACAGACCAGCGTGAAATACGACTTGCTAAAGCGCGGCACCTACACCGTGACCGGCACGCCCGGGAGATACCATCCGGTGAAGACGGACAAGGCCGTGCCGCTGCAACTGCTGGAGGCTGAGAACGCGGTTCAAATCGCACAGGTCGCCAATGCGGATCAATACGCGAAGGACACCTACGACAGCGCCGATAATCTGCTGCGTCAGGCCGAGGCGTATGAGGCGCGCAAGGCCGGCGCCAAGCCGGTGATCATGACGTCGCGTGAAGCCGTACAGAACGCCGAAACAGCGCGGCTATTGGCGTTGAAGCGTCAGGAAGACGAACGAATCGCCCGCGAGAAACAGGAAGCAGCGGACCGCGAGGCGGCGGCTCGGGCGGCTGCGGACGAAGCCACGCGTCAAAAAGCCATCGCCGATGCGCAAGCGGCGGAGTCTGCCCGTCAGGCTGCAGTGCAAGCCGCCAAGGCCGCCGAAGATCGAGCCGCCGCAGAAGCAGCACGCGCGCAGTCCGAAGCGGATCGCCTGCAAGCGGCCCAAGCCAAACTCAGCGCCGACGAACAGCAGCGAGCAGCCGAGCAGGCCCGGCTAGAGGCGCAGCAGGCCGACCAAAAAGCGCAAGAAGCCGATCGCTTGCGTGCGCAAGCCGAACAGGCGCAGCAGCAGTTGCGTCAACAATTATTGCAGCAGTTCAACCTGATCCTCGAGACTCGCGATACCGCCCGCGGGCTGATCGTGAATATGTCGGACGTCCTGTTCGACTTCAACAAGTACACCCTGCGTCCGGCCGCGCGTGAGAAGCTGGCGAAAATCTCCGGCATTATTCTTTCGCATCCCGGCCTGACGCTCGAAGTGGATGGCTACACCGACAGCATCGGCAGCGAAGATTACAACCTGAAGTTGTCCGATCAACGCGCCTCCGGCGTGCGGAGCTATCTGATAGGCGAAGGCATCGGTGCTGACAACATAACGGCCAAGGGCTTCGGCAAGGACAACCCGGTGGCGCCGAATGATAACGCGGCCGGGCGTCAAAAGAATCGCCGTGTGGAGATGGTGGTTTCGGGCGATATCATTGGGCAGCCGATTGGGCCGTCGGCGAAGGGATCGCAGTAAACCGGCGAAGTGGAATCTTCCGGCCGCTAGGTCCGCATGCGCGTGAAGAAGTACATTCCCGCCATCGCGAATAGAACATCGGGCGACCAAGCGGCGATTACCGCGGGCAACAGGTTGACGTCACCCAGTTGCTCAAACAACCGGCCGATGGCCCAATAAGCGATCGCAATTGCGAAGCTCACTCCGACGCCCGCCATCGCGCCGCGATTTCCGGTCAGGAACGCGAACGGCACCGAAATCAGCGCCATCACGAGCGCGAACAACGGCAGAGCGAACTTGCGGTAGAAACTCACCTGCAGCGCGATGGTGTCGATGCCGCTGCGCTTCAACTCGCGAATGTACGCCGCCAACTGCTGGTAGTTCATCTGCTGGTCTTGGAGAACCTCTTGCAGGAAGTAATCCGGACGCTCGTCGATTTCGGGAAAGGTCATGGCTTGCCCCGCGAAATTAGTGAACTTTTCGCGCCGGCCGCCGGGATCCTGACGGCTCCATCCATTCTCGAAAATCCAGGTGTGGAGGGCCGGCTCCCAACGCGCTTTCTCGGCGGAGATGTGCTTCTCAACACGGAAATTCGAGGCATCCAGCTCGAACACCTGCGGCCCCACCATCACCTTTTGCTCTCCGTCAAAAAACTTGAAATAGAACACGCGCGGATCGTTATTTGATCCAGGGTCGAACACCCATTTCTTGTCCGGATGCAGATAGGTCTGCACCGCCTTGCCCTTGATCTCCTTCCGTATCGCGTCCTGCTTGCGGTTGGCGTCCGGCACGTAGTAATGAGCGAAAGCGAATAATGCGCCGCTCATCAACAGCGCACCCGCCAAAACCGGCACCGCCAGCCGGTAAAGACTCACGCCGCTCGCCTTCAAGGCGGTGATCTCGTTGTGCTTGGTGAGAACGCCGAAGGTAATCAGCACCGCCACCAGGACGCTGATCGGCGCGGAATCGAAAATCAATTGCGGCGTCAGAAAGAAAAGATAAGTGAATACCCGCGACATCGCAATGTGATTCTTCACGATGTCGCTCAGCAGATCGAAGAACGTGTAGACGTGCGTCATCAGCACGAACCCGATGAGCAGCAGCACGAACCAGAACAGGAAGCTTTTCAGAACGTAGCTATCCACCACTTGCGGAGCCAGGAAGGTCCGCCATGCGCGGCGGCGCGAACGCAATTGCGCGGAGGCCATCGGAAGAGTTCCACGGAAGCGAGCCCAGCTCGACGTGACCCATCCGCTCACCACCGCGATCAAGTCGCGGTCGCCTGGACGCTCCAGCCGCGTCAGCAAAAACAATCCGACTATCGCGAAGATCGTGTTCGGGATCCACATCGCGATTCCCACCGGGAGCGCTTGTTGCTTGGCCAAGCCCTGGGCGGCGATCAATCCCATCCAATAAACGAACGCCAGCGCCACGGTGAATACGAAAGCCGGCGATTTGCCGCCTTTGCGCGACGATATGCCTAGCGGAATTCCAACCAGAGCCAGCAGGAAGCAGGCCGGCGGCAGCGCCAACCGCTGATGCAGTTCAATGCGGGCTTGAATGACGTTGTCGCGGTCGAGCTTTTTATCGTGATAGGCCAGCCGATACAGGGGAATGGTGTCGATTTCGGTGTAGCCTTTGGTGGGAGTGTCGCTGGGCTTGGTGGCCTCCAGAACCTGGTCGCCCGTGGGGCCGGAATATTTGTGGTAATCCGCCGGATCCTTGCCTACATCGTAGGTGGCCCAGTCCTGCAGAGAAAGCAGAATCTGGCTGCGAGCCACATCCGGAACTGGGATGGTGCTGGCGGCGACGGTGATGGTGGGGCCTTCGCCGCGCTCGTGATCGGTTTTCTTCTGTTCCTCAGGCGGGGTGGCGTCGGCGATGAAGACGTTGCGCCAGCGATTCACGGCGCCGGGACTCACCTCGCTGATGTAGACCACCTTGTTCGGGAACCCCTCGTCGAAGACCTGCTCCTGCACTTCGGAAGTCAGCTCGGCGGCGGAAAGTTGATTGAGGACCTTGTGCGTTCTCCAGGCCGCGTATGGCGTGAGCCACAGCGACGCAGTAGCCGTCACCAGCATGGCCAATGTGGCGAACATCAGCACCGGCGTAATCGTTTTCCTGCTGGGCACTCCGCAAGCGCGCATGGCCACGATCTCGCCGTCGCCCGACATCCTGCTTAAGGCGAGCAGCACGCCCACCAGCACACCCAACGGCACGGTAAACGTCAGCGTGAACGGAATCGCCAGCCCAAAGAGTTGGGCCACTGTAGCGGGTGGCGCAGAGCTGCGCACCAGGATCGCGAACAGCTTTCCGGCCCGTTGCAGGAACAGCACGAAGGTGAACAGCACCGCGCCAAACAGTGCGTTCTTGGAAACTTCGCGAAAAATCGAACGCGAAAGCAAGCCCACGTCTACCTGCCTTTTGCTCCCGCGGCTGCAGTGGTCACCGGCGGCGCACCGAGCGGCGGAGGCGGAACGATGGGCGGCTGTGGCTTCTCTTCTTCCACTGGCGCAAGTTCCATCTCTTCGAACAAAACCGCGGGCGCGATCACAGAAGCAGTGGTGATGTAAGAACCCGCTCCCATGCGCGCGAAGATCGCGTCGGAATCGATCAAGTCAAAAACGTAGTTTTCGTCCGAGGCCGCGACGATATCCTTGAACGAACGGGTCGAGACACCGTGAAATACCACGCTGCGCACCAGTTCCTCGTGTCCATCCAGGTACACTTTGTACGCCAGAAGCGGCGCGGTAATGGCGTGCGATCCTCCCGAAGCCTGCACGAGCCGCCGTAATTCTTCCGTCGACGCGGACGAGGGAAAATCCAGCTTGCGGATCAAAATCCCATACGGCTTGTTGCGCTCCTTGCAGAGATCCATCAGCTTCTGCTTCATCCCCGCCGCCGGCGTGGTCTGGGATGCACGGACGAACAAGTTCCCGAACCCAGCCGATTGATCGCCGAACGATCCCGACAGCCGCGCATGCCCATTCGATCCGGGATAATCCTTGAGCACCGGCGTGCGCGTCAGAAGGAACGTTTTCAGCACGCCTTTGTCCACCAACGTGACCGGCTGCGGCGCGACCCCTTCGATGTCGTACAAATAGTGGCCCAGCAGAGTGTGCCCCGCAAACTTGGTCTGGGTGGAATCATCCACAACATCCATCCAGTCCGGCAAGATGCGCGATCCAACGCGATTCTCGAGCTCGCTGGATACAACCGGCGGAACGCGCCCTGGATCCGCCACCGGTTTGCGCATCAGCTTCAGATTGTCGGCCAGCAATTGTCCAAACAGCTGTGCGGATGCCTGGGCTTCGAACAGCACCGGGCCATCGTACGATTCACCCGGCTGCGCTTGGACCAAGGCGGCTACATGCTCGGCGACGTCTTTAGTGGCGCGCATCAGATCGGCGTCGCCCGGCAGGTCGTCGGCTTCGAATGCCTGCACTACCTCGGCGTCGCGCACGGTGGTTCCATCCGCCGCCAGGCCGCTTGCTATCACGCGGACGTAAGCCAGATCCTCCGGCAGGCGCAGGGTTGTGCCTTCCGTGTTCACCACATAGTTGGTGGATTGCGAGGTCTGCATATCGACGCCCGAAGACAGCACCTGCGGATAGGCAGCGAACACCCCGGAGAGCTTGACGATTTCTTTCTTCCAGGTTTCCAAGGCAACCGGCTTGCGCTCGATCGGCAGAATCAATTGCGCCGGCGGAGCCTTCGAAAAATCGGGCAGCGCGTCGGGCAGGCTCATATTCTTTAGCGACGAGCGCTTGCGCGCGATGGCGTCCTCGGCCGTCTTGAACGCCCGATCCGTCGCCAGCCAATATACTTCGCGAAACGCTATGTAGCTGTCGTCGAGCGGCAGACGCTCCGGATCATAGCGGCTCCCAACATACGCTTCCGAATACACGTGGTTGGTGTTGTCGAAATCGTAGTTGCCAACGCGTATGCGCACGGTGGGAATGCGGTAGACGCTGTCGCCGGATTCCAAAAGCGCGCCCAAACTCGCGCTCATTCCGTGGCTGATCGTGTCTTCGGCCCGGTACTCCATATAATACGGCGGTTGCAGGCCGAGCCGGATCAGCTCGCTGGATCGTTTTAGCTCGTCCTTCATCGCCCGCAACAGCGCGTCGGTTTGTTGGCCGCTGGGAGACTGCGCGCTCAGCGCGGCCGCTATCACAAGGACGCACACGGCGATCCTCGTCACTGCGAGACTCCCAAATCTACCGGACGGCCCAGGAACGGCGGCCGATCCTGCGAGTGCTGCTTCTTCTGAATCTCAATTTCGGATACCAACAGCGCTGGCGAACTCGCCGAGACCGGAACTTGGCCGGACTCGGCTCCGCAATAGCCGTTGAACACTTCCGGCTTGTCCGACGTCGCCAGAATTTTCGAGAAACTGGCCAGCGGCGTACCGACGATGTCTACACCGCGCACCAACTGGTCCGGACGCCCATCAGTGTAAACGCGATACACCATCAACGGAATCACAGTGAACGCTTGCAGGCCGCGGCGCTGCGTGGTGGTGTAGCCGCCCGTTACTTCATCGAATAACAGACCGTAGGGTTTGTTCTGCCGCTTGATCTCCGCTATCAGCATCTCGCGCAAAGCCTGATCGGAAACCTGCTTGGTCGATTGCACGATCAGGTTGGATTGCCGCGACACCACTTCTAAACCCGGCTGCCGGCGCCCATGCCCGTTGGAATGCTCCACGCCCTGGATGGGCGAACGCGACATCAGGAACGTCTTCAGCACTCCGTTGTCCACCACCGTGACGGGCCGCGCTTTCACGCCTTCGTCGTCGTAGGAGTAGTAGCCGTTTAGATCCACGCCGCCGAGTGTTCTGCGCGTCGGATCGAACATTACCGATAGGAAGCTCGGCAAAACCGGCATCCCGACCGACTTGGTGAACGTCTGCCCTTCGCCTTCGTCCTTCTGGCGATGCCCTTCGATGCGGTGCCCGAAAATCTCGTGGAAAAATACCGCGGCGGCGCGTCCGGAAAGAATCGCCGGGCCGACGAACGGTTCCACGGCGTCCGCCTGTACCAGCTTGGACAGCTTTTCGCCGACTCGAGTGGCTGCTTGATCCAGCACCGCTTGCGGGGGCAGGTGGCTGGGATCCGCGGCTTGAAAATCCTCCAGCGCCATCAAGTCCATGCCGTCCGTCGCTTTGCCGCGCGCCACCATCGAGAGGCTGGCGAAATCGCGTCCATGCAGCAGCCGAGTACCTTCGGTGCTCACCATGTACTTGGAGACTCGCGCTACCGACAAGTTCACGTTCGAATACAACACGTCGGGCGAATTGGCCACATCGGCCGACCATTTCTTCACCCGTTTCACCCATTCGCTATCCACGTTGCCCATGGGCGGCGGCGGTTCCTGGTAGACCGACGGTGGCTCCGCCGAAAAATCCGCCGAACTGTCCGCTTCCTTCACCTTGGTTTCTTGATTGGACTTGATTTCGATCAGACGCCGCGAAGCCGCACGGTAGGTCCGGTCCGTATCCAGCCAAACTTTGCGCCGGATTGCGTCGGGCACGTCATCGAGCGGCAGTACGTCGCCGCGTGTGAACCGGCCGCGTTGCCCATTCACCTGGTGATAATTGTCGAGTTCGGGCGCGCCCACGCGCAGCGTGATATCGAGAACCCGCAAATGCCGCTTGCCCTGGGATTCGAGCGTCCCCATCATCGCGGTTACCGATTGGCTCTCCTCATCGGTGACCGTGTAGTCCATGTAATAAGGCGGCGGGTCCGCCTTTTGCTTAAGCGTAGTGAAGTTACGCTGTAGTTCGTCGCTGAGAATGTCCAGCAGCGAAGGAGCGGGAGCGGCGGCGAGGGGAAACGCCCAAGCAATGGAAATAGCAAGCGGAACGAGTGTGCGGCGCACGAACTATCAGGATAGCAAGCCCACAGCGGCGCGGGCGCACATCGCTACAATCTAGCGAGCTTGGCAGATGCGGGCTAACCGGCGCGAACCAGCTTGCGGCGCGCAATCATGCCCATCAGCACCACGCCGGCGCCGAGAACCGGAATCGTGGAAGGCTCGGGCGTAGCAGCAACACCAGTGACACTCGGAATGTGATCGGAATTAACCAGCAGCACACCGCAACCCGGGCAATCGTAGCCGCTCCCGATGTCGAACGTACCACCGGCGCTCGTCAAGGGCGAGTTCAAATATAGGTCCACATAGTACGTGGGCTCCAGGAATGCCCCGATCGTGTTGGGCAAGTAGGCGCTGGACATTGTTGTAGCGGTGAAATCGCGAGCCGTATCCGGGCCGATTACTTGGATGGTGAAGCTCTCAATCGTGTCAACCGCGTTATCAGTGGTAAACGAGCCGATGGCCTGGTTGCCGTCACTGAAGTCTACGTTGTTGAGGGTCCAAACGATGTCCGCCATCGCACAGACGCTACTTCCCAACAGAAACGCGGTCGCGATTATTGCTTTCGAAAGAATTTTCAATTTGTATCTCCGTGGACTGTTAAATGCGGATATGATCTAGCGGTAGTATACACGACTTAGCGATCTTTTTAGTGGTTTGTACCCAAGGGATCGCCTGGAATTGTTCTAGTACTTCAGTACCGACAAAACTTGCCACATCTGAACCGACTCACAAATCCTCGTTACAGCTGATCGCGATACTCTTCCAGCGCCACCTTCACCAGTTGCGCACGCGTCCGCACGCCCAGTTTGTCGCACAATTGGCGCAACGAAAACTTAACCGCGCCTTCCGACAGATCGATGCGTCCGCCAATCTCCTTGTTCGTCAACCCCTGGAAAATGCAGCGCAGCACCTTCTTATCGCGCTCGGTCAGGCGCGGGCGGTTAGCCTCCTTCGTCCGGTCTACCGATCGGAACAGCGCCGTCAGATAGTCCTGCTCCAGGCAGACTTCGCCCGCCGCAACCTGCCGGATGGTTTTGCATAGCGCTTCCGTCGAATTGTGCTTGTGCAAAATGCCCGCTACTCCGGCCTGCACCAATTGAACCGCTTCGGGACCGCTGACCCCGGCCGTCACCACCAGGATCTTCCCGCCGAACGCACGTTTTTTGGCTTCCACGATGAAATCGAGCGCGCGCTCGGGACCCAGATCTACGTCCAGCAACACCATGCTTGCCCCGGATTGCGCCAGTAGCGGCATCGCGTCCGCGCAGGTCGCCGATTGTCCCACCACGCTGATTCCGGGCTCTTTTTCTAGAACCCTGGCCAAACTTTCCCGGAACATGGCGTGATCGTCCACCAGGAACACATTGATCGTGGCAAGCGCGATGTTGTCCAGTTCTTTCTCCACTGCTTGATCTCCTAAGCCAACGGCAGTTCGACAACGAAACAGCACCCGTGCGCGCTTGGATCGTAACGCAAATCTCCCCCGTAGCTTCTCACAATCGCGCGCGAGATATACAGGCCTAACCCAGTTCCGTCGGCGCCCGCTTGAAAGGGCTGAAACAAACGCTCTGGCACCTCGACGCCCGGCCCGGAGTCCTGAAAGACGACCAGCACACGCTGCTCGCCAGCGAGCGCGGTAATCGCCAGCTCCCGAACCGCCTCCTCGCTCACCGCGCGGGCGCTGTTCTGTGCGAGATTGAGGAACACCTGCAGCAGCCCGTACGGGTCTGCCACCACCGCAGGGATTGTTTCCGGCAACTCCCAACCAATGGCGCCGTCCATCTCCTGCCAATAGGGCTCGATCATGATTCGCAAATGATCCAGAACCTTCTTCAAATCCACCGCCTCCACCGCGTCTTGCACGCGCGAATGCAGGTCGAACGACGCGATTCTTTCCAGGCCCTTCACCAGCGTCAACAGACCTTCATAATCCTCATCGCCCGCAAGTTGGTGCTTGTCGCGCAAATTCACGGACAGCAGCGAAATGGTGCCGCACAGATTTCGAACCTCGTGTGATACGCCCGAAGCCGCGATACGGTTGTACTTCATCAATTGCTTCAGATTTTGTTCCTCCCGATCGCGCATCTCTTCTGAGGAATCCACCACGATGGCCGCCAGTCGCGCTCCCTCCGACGTCACATAAGAAGAAAACCACGTGTCGGCCAGAAAAATATCGCCGTTTTCGCGGCGGCCCTGGCACTGCGCCGACGTTCGAAACCCTTGCGGACCGCTTTCCAGACGCAATGCATCGGCCAGCAAGGGAAGGTACGCCGCGATCGGCCGTCCTTCCAGCGCCTGCTCCTCCTCAATCAGGAACAAACTTTTCGCTGCACGATTGGCCGCCAGGATCGCACCATGCTGATCGAGCGTAAGAATCGCCGCCGGACTACTCTCCACCAGGACGCTCAACTGCTGCTCGGCCTCCCGCCGCAATTCCTGCTCCCGCTCGATCCTGGCCAGATGTTCCACCACCAGTTCGCGATTCCGCACCAGCGCGGCGACAAAGAGTCCAGATGCGAAGTAGGCGAGGAACGCGAACGCAAAACGCAGCAGCGCTTCGACATTCGAACTTGGAACGTCGAATTCGGCCCGCAGCGAAGCGCACACCAGCGCCAGCACTGCGGTCTCGACCGGCCCCAGAATCACCGCGCCCAACATCATCGGCAGGATGTACAACACGCCGAGCGAGACCGTGATGCCTGCCGCCCAGTCCGCCAACACCACTACGAGAACCAATCCCGCGGTAGCCCACAGCACCTTCACTTTGCCCGCTCTGAGGCACAACTCGATCATTTCATCCGGCCGATCTGGCTCTTCATCCGACAGCATAGCCCGATCGGGACCCAAAAGAAAGAATCCAGCACGCTTTTAGAAAGTTTGTTTTGATCCAAGAGAAAGCAGCCTAAGAACCAAAAGAAAGCCACTTACTGAGCCTTTTTGTGCGAACTCACTCAGCCATTCCATCGGCTTACTAATCAGTTGCGCCTCTTCTGGCCCCGTGGATACCGAACCTGGCCTTTCTTTAGGATCTAATTTACTTTCTTTCAGCCGCAAAATCTGAAAAGTTTTGTACTTCGATTGAAATTATTAATTGGCGTTTTATGAACGCAGCCCATAGACTTCCAACTTAGCCCCGTCGCTCCAATCGTAGTCGTCTTCAACACATTCCTAAAGGGAGGAAGTCTCATGGAGAAGCGTTTATCTCTATCTCAAAAAATTGCGCGCTTGCGCGGGCGGTTGAAGGACGCGGACTGGCGCAAGTACGGAGCAGCGATGCTCATGGGCAAGTTCGGCGCCGCCGCCCTGCTCTTGCTCGTTGCTATCATCGTGAATCCGGATTTAATCGGATTCCGCGCATTCGCGGCCGACCCGGTGCTGAAGGGTAACGACATCGTCAACCCTGTCAACACCGCCTGGACTCTCATCGCCGCCTTTCTTGTGTTCGGGATGCAAGTTGGCTTCACAATGCTCGAAGCCGGATTCTGCCGTTCGCGCGAAACCATCAATGTCCTGATGGAATGTATCGTGGATACCTGCCTCTGCGGCCTTCTGTTCTACGCCTTTGGATTCGCGTTCATGTTCAGCCACGGCAACGGATTCATCGGCTATCACTGGTTCTTCCTGCAAGGCGCTCCCGCCACGTATGAAACCACCGGCGTGGCATTCCTCGCGGTCTGGATCTTCCAATTCGCATTTGCCGACACCTGTTCCACCATCACTTCGGGCGCGATGATCGGCCGCACCGGATTCGTTGGCGACCTGCTGTATAGCGTCGCTGTTTCCGGCTTCATCTATCCCATCATCGGCCACTGGGCCTGGGGCCCGGACGGCTTCCTCGCGGCCATGGGCAGCGCCGGAAACTTCCTTCCATGGCTCGGACAAAGCTTCCACGATTTCGCAGGTTCCACGGTGGTCCACACCATCGGCGGATTCATCGCCTTGGCCGGCTCCATCGTTCTTGGCCCGCGTCTGGGCCGCAGATTCAAGCGCGATGGCGGCGGCCCAATGCTCCCGCACGATTTGACGATCGCAGCCAGCGGCGGCTTGATTCTCTGGTTCGGCTGGTACGGCTTCAACCCCGGCAGCACGCTTTCGGCCATGGACTTCGAAGGCATCGGACGCGTCGCCGCCAACACCACGCTCGCGGCCTGCGCAGCCGGACTCACCGCGATGTTCTACGCCTACGTGTTCAGCAAGAAGTGGGACGTGAGCTTCACCGTAAATGGATTCCTGGCTGGATTGGTTGCGATCACGTGCCCGTGCTATTGGGTCACACCAACCGGCGCGATTCTGCTCGGCGGCATTGCCGGCGTCATCGTCGTAATGGGCGTCGAAGCTCTGGAATGGCTGCGCATCGATGATCCCATCGGCGCCGTTCCAGTGCACGGAATCTGCGGCATCTGGGGAACGCTTTCGCTCGGCCTGTTTGCCGCGGGAAAGTACGGCGCCAGCGGCCCCATCACCCCGGATAACTCGGCTCCGCTCACCGGCCTGTTTTACGGCGGCGGAACCACGCTGCTTCTAGCGCAGTTCATCGGGAGCGCGATCATCACGATTGCAACCTTCGCCGTCTCGATGGTGGTCATGCTCGCCGTCAACGCCACTGGGCTTTTGCGCGTCTCCGAAGAAGGCGAGGTCTACGGCTTGGATCTGCACGAGCACGGCATCTCCGCCTACCCCGAATATGTGATTTCCTCGTCTGCTCAGCCGGCTGGCATGAAAGTCGAAGCCGCCGCAACTTCCAAGCTCGCCACCGAAGCGATGGGAAGGGTCGGATTCAGCAGCGGCGCGGCTCGTTAAAAGCGCGTCGGCCGAGGCACGTTGTTTGGTTTTCGGCCAAACCTGTCCGGAGACCGTGCGTTTGAGGCGTGCGGTCTCTTTTTTTTCGAACCTATCCGCATTTAACGAGGCCCAAAACATGAAGAAAATCGAAGCGATCATTCAGCCCTACAAGCTCGATGAAGTAAAAGAAGCCTTGAAGGGCATCCACGCCGACGGTATCACCATCTCGGAAGTACGTGGCCACGGCCGCCAGAAAGGCCATACCGAGATTTATCGGGGACAGGAATACAGCATCGATTTTCTCCCCAAGGTGAAAGTCGAAATGGTTGTGCCGGACGCACGCCTGGACGAGGTGGTCGGCGCGCTCACCACCGCCGCCCGCTCAGGAAAAATCGGTGACGGAAAGATTTTCGTCTCCTCAGTGGAGGAAGTTTTGCGTATCCGAAACGGCGATCGCGGAGAGAGCGCGCTGTAGCCTAACCGCCGCGCGGCGCCGCTTGTCTTAGTAGACTTCCCATTTGTCAAAAGCTTCCTCGCGATGCATGGCTCCGAAGCGCTGAAGATCGAGTTTCGAACGATCGTGACGCGGCAGCGCCCCGCCTTCCTCGGTGAAAAGATCGTCGAGCAGCCGGCAGCTCAAATTGAGCAGATCTTCGATATCCGGACGCACCAGCGCACATCGGGCAATAGAAGCCAGCCGTTGTGAGATCGCAGCCGCCACCGCCGCCTTGCGTTGCGACGCAGGCCAGTGGCTGACAACCTCCAGCCGGTAGCCCTGAAAACGCACATCCGACTCGGCGGGGGTTTCAATCGGCACGTTATCCATTTAATAGACTCATCGGTGCACAGACGAATCTTTAGAGTCGAGTTTCTCAAGCACGGCACCTCCGCGCCGATAAGGGATTCTGGAGGACAAAGAGCAGGCTGGCCGCCCGCCGCCTCCCGTAAGGAGTAGCATGCCCGAACTTCAAACACTACCCGTCGAGGAAACTTCCGCCAAGCGTGCGCCCTGGGCGTTGGATGACCTGCCCCCCTTTCCATGGGTGGCGAAACGGCTGATGGCGACATTGGCTCAAGAAAACGTCGATATCACGGAGATCGGCAAGCTCATTGCCGCCGAACCGGTGTTCGCCACGCGAGTGTTGCAACTCGCCAATTCCCCGCTGTTCGCTCTCGAACGGCAGGTCCGCACGATTTCTCATGCCATCATCCTGCTTGGATTAGACCGCGTGAAGGCTATCACGTTCACACGCGCGATGGAGGATTTCGTGGCCCCCGCGCTGAACGTCAAGGCGCTACGCATTTGCTGGCAGAACAGCCTGGCGGTGGCGTTACTTTGCGAAAAGCTGGCGCGCGCCGCGCGGATGGATGCCGACTTCGCTTATGTCGCCGGCTTGCTGCGCGACATCGGCCGCCTTGCCCTGCTGGTCAAGTATCCGGAACCCTATGCCAACCTGCTGGCGGTTTCCGGAGAAGAACACTACGACCTCATGTTGATGGAGCGCGAACTGTTTGACATCGATCATTGCGAGGCCGGCGGCTGGCTGATGCGGCAGCTTCCGTTCCCACCGGAACTGGCGGAGGTGATCGTGAATCACCACCAGACGCTCGACCGCAATGAGTTCCACATGGTGCATTTGGTGCAATGTGCCGACCGTCTGGCTGACGCCTTAGGCTTCGGTGTCCTGGCTGAAGCAGCCAAACCGCCCATCGAGGGTGTTCTTGAACTACTTCCGGAATCGGCGCGCGCCCGTCTGGGCGACGACTACGAGCAATGGAAAGCTGAGACCACTGCGCGGCTTCAAGCTTGGCACTAAGGGCTACAACTGCTAAGGCAAGGCGAACACTGCCAGCGAATCCGTTGCCATGATCGCAACATACTGCTTCCCGTTCTTGCCTTGATACGTCATTGGATTCGCGTTCGCAACTTTCGCGAGCTTACTGGCCCACAGTTCCTTGCCGGTCTTGGCGTCGAAGGCGCGGAAGCGGCGATCGTTTGTCGCACCAATGAACACTAATCCTCCGCCCGTTGCCAATGGCCCCGCGCTACCGCTGGAACCCAAGTTCTGCTTGCCCTCCGGCAGTCCCTCCACCAGACCGAGCGGCGTTTGCCAGGCGATATCGCCGGTATTCGCGTTCACCGCCACTAACCGCGCCCATGGCGGTTTCTGGCATGGCCAACTTCCGAGCACGTGCCCGCTCGCATCCTTCACCGTCGCGCTGAACCCGTGATAAGGGCCCGGCCCATCGACGCTCGCGCGATCATAAGGCTGGTTCGAGCCTTCCGTGCCGCGACCATAATTTTTGCCTGGCTTCTTCTTTTCGATCCATCCCGTCAACGATCCATCATGCGTGTTCAAGAACACGTAGCCCGACTTCGGATCGGCCGCCGTGCCTCCCCAATTGACGCCGCCCGTTCCGCCGGGAAATTGGATGGAACTCTTCGGCGGGGTTCCATCCTCATGAAAGAGCCAACCAGTGTACGGGCCGGCATTGTAGAAACCGCCGTTCTTCGCATACACTTCCTGGCATGCTTTGGCGTGCTCGGGCGTGGTGTCATCGGCAGTCACGATGTCATCTTTCGTGAAACTCATTCGCGCGAGCGGCGGGGGTTTCAACGGAAAAGGCTGCGTCGGTGAATACCATTCGCCCGGAACATCACCCTTAGGAACGGGCCGCTCTTCCACGCCGAACACGGGTTTCCCATTGGTGCGATCGAGAATGAACATCCA
>DATHMO010000185.1:0-2238 GCA_035486995.1 Bryobacteraceae bacterium | reverse complement strand
CGGGGACGGGTGAGGCGTTGATGATGGCCTGGCGAATTTCGGGGATGTTGCCGCCGGTGCTGAGGTCCATGACGGTGTCGGCTCCGTAGTGGACGGCGTGATGGAGTTTCTTCAGCTCTTCGTCGATGTTGGACGTGGTGGCGGAATTGCCGATGTTGGCGTTGATTTTGCAGCCCGTGGCAATACCGATGGCCATCGGCTCGAGATTCCGGTGGTGGATGTTGGCGGGGATGATGCAGCGACCGCGGGCGACTTCGCTGCGGACGACTTCGGGATCGAGCTTTTCACGCTTGGCGACGTATTACATTTCTTCAGTGATGACGCCTTTGCGGGCGAAATGCATCTGCGACATGTTGCGGTTGCCGTTGGCGCCGGCCTGAGCGGCTTCCCGTGATTCGATCCAGCTGTCTCTCATTGCCATGTGGTGCTCCCGTGAAGCGAGTGAATCGTGATCCGTGACTATTGATGCGAGCTGCGTTTGTTTTGGAACATCGATTATGGCACTGGGGGGTGGGGGCGGCAACTCGGTGGGGCGACGGGCAATTGATGACTAGTGCGAGACCGTGGACTTCGGATTGTTTGGTGGCACGGCCAACGCTCAGATCCTACGCCGTCCTTCGGACGGCTCAAGATGACAGGCTTTTAGAAATGTGGAAGTTAGGCGGATTCGCCGCGGGAGAAGAGTTTGCTGAATTGGTCGATGTTGGCGGGGGGGATGGCTACCAGTTTTGTGTTGGCGAGGACGTGCTCCGGGTTGGCCATGCCGACCAGGGCGGTGGTGATGCCGGGGGCGGAGCGGACGAATTGGAGTGCGCGCTCGGCGTCGTTTTCAAGGCCGAACGCTTCGGCGACGAAAGGCGGGAGATTCCGCGTGACCTGTCCCTGGAGGAGAGAGGCGCTGGCGACGAGAGTGATACCGAGATCGGACGCGGCTTCCATCGCGGTTTTTTCTTTTCCGTTGACGGTCTGATTTCCTTGGGTGAGGGCTTCGGTCATTCCGAGGTTGAAAGGGAGCTGGACGAAGCGGAAGTGATGATCTTTACCTGCCACGTCTTGGGCGGTGGAGGCTATTTCGGCGAGTTGCATCGCATCGCGGGCCCGGGCTTCCTGACGGAAGCCGTTCCACGTGGCCATGCCGTAAAACCGAATCTTTCCATCCTTCACGGCGGATTCCAGAAAAATGAACGCGTCGCGGATGCGTTCGAGGAAGTCGGGGCGCGAAACTTCGCCGAGCTGCGATTCAGGGTTGTGGAGGTAGTAGACGTCGATGCAATCGACGCCAAGATTTTTGAGGCTGCGGCCGAGTTGATCTTCGAGGAAGCGCGGCGTCATGCAGTGGCTTCCGCCGACGATGTCGTTGGGCGACAGGATGCCCGGCTGAATGTACTCGCGATAAAAGTAGTCGTTGGGATCGGAAGGCATTGAGCCGTCGGGCGTGAGGTAGCCGCCCTTCGTGCAGACGACGAATTCTTCGCGCAAGTAGCCTTGCTTGAGGAGATATTTGATGGCGGCGCCGATGCTGCGCTCGCTGCGCTGGAAACGATAGTTGATGGCGCTGTCGATGACGTTGATGCCTCGTTCGACGGCGGCGGCGATACAGGCGGCGTAGGCTTGATCGGCTTTGTCACTCGGGGCGCCGAGATAAGTGCCGATGCCGATGGAGGAGAGTACGAGGCCTTGGGATTCGCGGAAGTGGCCGTCTGCGGCGCGACCTGGGAAACGCTGAGCGTATTTCTGTGTGCCGGCGGGTGTGGCGGATGTGGTCATTGCGAGTTTTTTCCTTGGTCGAGATTGTTTGTGGCGTCGGACTGTTGATTGTTGGCCGCGTCGGGATTTTTGGTCTTGTCTGCTTCCACTTCTTTCGGAAGCAACAAGCGCGAGCAAGCGCGCAGGATTCTGCGATAGGGCCAGTCTTTTTCGTGGAAGAAGATCTCGCCGTCGCGCGGATTACTGTAATACCAGCGGGCCAGGAGCCACAAATGTTCGCCGAGTTCGGTGCGGCTGGCGGCGGGAGCCGGGGGAGCGGATTCCGCGGGTGAGGCTTCGTTTGCGTTCGATTCGAGATAGTTGCGGAAGATTTGTTCGGCGGAGCGGGGCTGGCCGGCGATTTCGGCGAAGCGAATGTAGCAGGGATCGGAGAAGCGGCCGCCGCGGATGGCGAATGCGGCGATGGTTTGGTCTTCGGCGGAACGCTGGAGGACGACGGCGTTCAGATCCTGGATGCGTCGTGCGAGGTCG
>DATHMO010000184.1:0-23018 GCA_035486995.1 Bryobacteraceae bacterium | reverse complement strand
GCCGGGATCGCCCACCGCTATCCGGCTCAGTTTGGTAGCGGTAGCGACGTAGCGTTCGAGCAGCGCGGGCGAAATGGCCAGTGCGTCCGCGATATTGTCGAAGCCTTCGCTTGAATCATCGGCGGGGAGCAGCGTGGTGGGGTCGATTTCGAGATCGAGCAAATCGCGGATGGAATTGGCGTATTCGGTGCGATTCAGGCGATGCAGTCCGGTGGTTCCGGGATTGGGTTTGGCGGCAGCTGCGCTGTCCAGCGCCAATTCCAACTTGGTTGCAAAATCGTCGAGAGTGGCTCGATCCGGGCGCGGGATTCCGGCCGGCGGCATCATACCGGCACGAATTTTTCGAACCACTTTTTCCCACGATTCCGCGCTGTTACCTGGATGCACGAAATCCAATTTGTCGATGGAGAGATTGCCGGAGCGAGTCTTTTCGTTGTGACAGCCGATGCAATAGCGATCGACCAGCGCGCGATCTTGAGCGTGCGCGATTGCCGCAAATCCGCACAGAACAATTGTGGCCGCCTTCGTCATTGCGACGTCAGTTTTTGTATCAGCGCCATCGTGCTCGGCTTTTCCACGGGCGGGTTGGTTGCCAGGAAGACGCCCTTCGCCCAGACCAGCGGTGTTCGTCCTTGTTGATCCTTGACGTCGAGCCTGGCGCCCTTCTTCACGAGAAGCTCGATGATGTCGTCCGAGCCGCGATTGACGGCGCCGATCAGCGCGGTGATCCCCATGGAATTGACTGCGTTCACGTCCGCGCCATGCGCGAGACAGAGCTCGACCGCTTCCAGGAATTTCTGGGATTCGCTGTAGGTTTGGCCGCCCACCCAATTGACTCCGGCGGCCGCCATCATTGGAGTGGTGCCGGCGAAAGTCGCGATGTTGGGATCGGCGCCTTTGTCCAAAAGCAATTGCATTACGGCGAGGTCAGCCGAAATGGACGCGCGCAGGAACGGAGTTTGGCCAGTGAAATCCACCCAGGAAATGTCGCTGAGCGGCATGAGCCAGCGCCGCAGTGGAGGGACTTCTTTGGTTCGCGCATTGACGTTGGCGCCGTGATCGAGAAGGGCCTGGATCAATTGCAGCGCGGCGGGCCGGTCCACTCCGTTGTCGTCGGTCTTATTCACTTCCAGATCGCGCAGGTCCACGGCGGTCCAAAGCGGCGTTCGGCCCCACCAGTCCGTCGTGTTGGCATCGGCGCCGTGATCGACCAACAGGCGCGCGACATCGATGTGATTATTCGCGATCGCCTCGATCAATGGTGAGACACCGTTGGCCTCCACCTGATTCACGTTGGCATTCGCTGCGATGAGCGTGCGTGCGATCTCAAGGCGGCCATCGCGAGCGGCATAGAGCAGCGCGGTGATTTCGCCAGGCGTGGGTTCCTGATAGCCGCGTTCCGGCCAACCGCCACGCACGATGCCGAGCCCGTGGGATCCGCCGCCTGAATCCGGCGCACGGCGAGGTGGAGGATTGCCCTTGCGAGTACGCGCGTTGATTTCCGCATCGTGGTGGATGAGCAGATCCACGATTTCCGAGTGATTGCTGCGCACGGCCCACATCAGCGCGGTGGTTTGCACGGAGTCCTTGGCGTTGACGGCCGCGCCGCGTTCCAAGAGCAGCTTGACGGCTTCTGTTCCGCCTTCGGTCCGCGCGGCGATCATCAACGCGGTGGTGCCTTGCGGATCGGGCGAATTCGGATCGGCACCCGCGTCGAGAAGACGCCTGAGGATGGCAGCGTTCGCGTTCTCACAGGCGAGGCGAAGGGGAGTGAGCCCGTAGCGATCTTGCGCTTTCGCATTCGCGCCCGCGGCAAGCAGCGATTCCACCATCGCGCGATCGTTGGCGCGAACGGCCCAATGCAGCGCCGTAGTGCCGTCCGGGAGCGGAGCGTTGACGTCGGCTTTTTGTTGAATGAGCACGCGCACCGTGGTGGCGTCGTCATTGGCGGCAGCCTGAACCAGCCGCATATCGCCTGCTTTCAATGCAAGCTGGCAACCGACGACGGCGGTGATGGCGATGATGATCCGGGGCCTCATGATGCGCTCTAGGAGTTGCCCTTTAATTCCATCACAAACCCGTTCGGATCGTGGAAACGGACCAATCCCTCGTCGCCGATCGAGCTGTCGATGCCGGCGCGCTTCAGCTTTTCGATCGCCGATTTCTTGTCGAAACCAGCCACCCGCACGCAAATATGATGAATGCTGGGTTTTTCGCCGGCGGCGACGAGTTCCAAGCCGAGCTTGGTGCGGGCCGCGCCAAACCAGACGCAATCCGGCTTTTTTGTGCGCGACGATGCGGGTCCAAAGAATTTCTTGTAGTGTTCGGTGGAGCGGTCGAGATCGGAAACGCGCAGGATCACGTGGTCGGGAGCAACGGCCTCAAAAAGCGAATCATCTTGTGAGAGCCGATACGCGGGAATGATGGTCTTGGCCAAGCCGGCCGGCGCGCGCAAGAATTGCAACCGCAAACCATCGGGATCAAGCGCCATTCCAAACGGCCCGGGCGACATGGTGACACCGGCCGCCTCCAGGCTTTTGCGCATTTCCTGCGGCTGATAATTTTCCACTAGGGCGCAGAAGTGATCGATGCTGGGAGAGGCGGTGGCATTGCCGCCGAATGCAATATATCCGGCGCCGAGCTTTACGTAGAACCTGGGCGGCGGATCTTTTTCCTGGAACAACTGCCCATCGAAAATACGGGCGTAAAATTTCGCGGTGGCTTCGGGGTCGGGCACGGTGTAGCCGAAGTGCTCGATTCCAGTGGTGTGCAGCGGCAAGTCTTCGGCACGCGCGATGCCTCGCGTCAAGAGCGGGATGGCGCACGCTCCCAGCCATTCGATGGCTTCCCGCCGGCTCGTTCGATCCTGTCGCATCCTGTGGCCCCCTGGCTGTGGTTCGATTAACCGCTCCTGTTAAAAATATCACTCTCGGCACAAGTCGGCGCACATGAGCCGCAACACCTGAGCGGCGTGGAGCGGCAGCCCGACAATTCTGGCATCGCGGCCGGCACCAAGCACCTCCGTGAGCAGTTCCTTCTGGAGTGCCATCCATCCGTCCGGCGTTTGGTAACTGACAAGGAAATGCCCTTCCCGCCGCCCTGCCAGCAATTGCGCGGTGTCATACGGCTCGGCCTTGTGCGCCGCCACAATCTGCTTGTCCGAAGAGCAGAAGTATCGGGGGGGCAGTTTAGGAATCGCGGACTCGGAGTCGTCGCCGGACACGATATACAGGCGCCCGGTTTTTGGCTCGTCGCGGCCCCGTACGAGTTCGTGCTCGATGCGGCCGTAAATATCTTCGGCGAACTGCTGCGGGTAGTCGTACAGCCGTTGTACTTCGCGGTCGATGTGGGGTAATTTCCGCCAGCCGTTTACCCAGGCGAGCTTGGCCGCGCTGGTGTCCCTGTCGTCAAAGACATCTTCCAGGCTGAAGCGCGTTTCGGCATCGGGCTGCAATGCTTTGAGCGCCATGTGCTCGATGAGATGAGATGGCAACCCGAATATAAATCCGTATGGAGAACAGCCGCCGTCAACCGGCTTGAAATGCGGGAAATCGTCGCGCAAGGGCTTGATCAATCGGGCGATCAGTACACGGTATTCATTTAGCAGCCGCATATGTCGCTCGCCCGGGGGCGAATAAACAACATGGCCCTCGGGATTCGGCGCGATGAAAACGTGCTCGATCATGCTGTAAGCGCTCAACAGGTGGACACGATTGAGAAACAGCTCGGGATCGGAAGATATGCCCTGAAAGATGGCTCCCGCCATGTCGAGCCGCATTCGCTGATCGCCGCTCTCGAAGGCGCAGTCATAGGCCTTGAGCAGCGCCACGAGACCTTGGACCAGCAGCGCGAAATCGAGCGCATTAGAAGTGCGGGTGCGAAGAACAACGCTATGCTCGTCGATGGACAAGCCATCCCTGGTGCAGTAGTAACGAATCTGTGACGTCAGATGCCCGCCCAGCATTCGAACATGGGCCTTCTGGATTTCGAGCGCGTCCGCTTCCGGAAGCGTCTCTCGGACCTCGCGGGCGATCTCGAAATAGGGCGCCAACTCATCGGTGATGAGGCTCTGTGCCAATGGAATGAGCCAGCGCGCATCGCGCACGATGATGGGTTGATCGGCTGGTGAGCTGCTCCAGAGCTCATCGAGCACACCTTGAATTTCCGCGAGCCGTTCACTCGCGCTGCCTGGATCGTCATCCCAGAGACGCATGCTCAGGAACTGGAGATACCGGAGCACATACAAGTTGAAGAGCGTGTGCGCGTAGTGCATGCGGCCGTTGCGACCCGGCCACCGCGTTTGCTGCCAGCAATAGAAGGCGCGAATCATGATCTCCGCGGGATCGATCAAGTCGTTATGCAGATCCTGAACCTGGCGAGGCCGGAATCCGGCGGCCCAATGCGCGGCTTCTAATTCGCCTCTGAGATGTTTTTGGCTGGCGGCGGGAGTGTGTGCAAAGAAGCAATCCTCGAAATGGCGGGACAAAAGGAATTTGTCCTGCAGATACCCGATCGGCTTTCGCTGGGCGTTCAGAACGGCCTCTATGCTTTCGACGATATCTTCGCGATGCGCCAGAAACAGTCGCAGCAGCTCGACGTTTTTTGCACCCATTTGAGAGAGAGTATAACTAGGATGACCACTCAAGAAGTTCGCACATACGTTGGATATTCGGGCTGGGCGTCGCGCAAGGTGCTAGAAGCCGCGCTCGCTCTGCCGCCCGAGGACAGAGCCAAGCCGATGAGCGTTTCGCACGAAAGCATCGCGAACACGCTCGCTCACATTTATTTTGGAGACGCAATCTGGTTTTCGCGGATTGCCGACCCCGGCTATCCGGTGCCGGCCCATGATGCGCTACCGTCGCTCGATTTCGTCGTCGAAGAATGGCCTCGACTGCAGGCCAAGTGGGAAGCCTGGGCAAATGCGGTCAGTGACACGGACCTGGCCCGTCAGGTTTCCTTCAAATCACGCTTCATCGGCAACGCCGGCCTTCCCGCGTGGCAGATCGTGGTGCACGTGGTGAACCACGCCACGCTACACCGCGGCCAAATCGTCGGCATGCTGCGTCAGCTGGGCATGAAGCCGCCTTCGACGGACATCTTGTTTTACTACTACGAACAAGCCCCGCCTGTCGCGAGCTAGCGAGTTCGGGGTTGGTGTTCAGGCTGGAGAGTTCTATTATGATGAGTGTCGCGGTCGGATCGCCGATCGTGTAGCCGGTTATATGAAGCATGTCATTTATCTGAGTTTCTTGCTGGGGATCGCGGAAGCGCAGGTTCCTTCTGCTACTTCGGCAAACGGACCGGCTCAATTTCGCGCGATGTTGAGCACGGATTGCTTCACCTGCCATAACACGCGCCTGAAGACCGGCGGCCTCGCGCTCGACGGCCTGGACCTGCAGGCTCCAGCGGATCATGCGGATATCTGGGAAAAGGCATTGCGCAAGCTGCGCGCGCATCAGATGCCGCCGCCAGGCAGTCCACAGCCGGCACAGAAGGACGCAGATTCGTTTATCGCGTGGATGGAGGGTGCGCTCGACGCTCACGCCAAGAATCCGACGGCGGGCTATGTTCCCATTCAGCGGCTCAACCGCGGCGAGTATGCGGCTTCGGTAAGGATGCTGCTGGGCGTGGAAGTGAACGCGAAGGATATTCTGCCGCAGGACATCCGGGTGGAGGGCTTCGACAATATCGCGGACGCGTTGAGCGTGTCGCCCGCGTTCCTGGATCAGTACGTTGCTGCCGCTCGGCAAGTGGCACGGGTTGCGGTGGGAAATCCGAATCCTCGCGTTTCGGGTGCGAAGTACGCTGTTGCGGCCAGCCAGAATCCTCGGAATCCTCTGCCGCCCGGCACGCGCGGTGGCATAGCCTTTCAACACGACTTCCCGGTGGACGGCGATTATCAAATCAATATCAAGGATCTCGCTGTGGGTCCTTACTCGAATGCGCTCGAAACCCAGAGCACGCTGGTGGTGATGATCGATGGCAGGATGGTGTTTCGGAAGCCGATCGGCGGGCGGACGGATCTGGCTCTGGTCGATCGCCAGGCCGGCACCGGGCGCTCCCAAATCATGGACCGCTTCTCGAAGATTCCGGTGCACGTGGAGGCGGGGCGTCATGAAGTGGCCGTGGCGTTTATCGACCGCTCCCATGTCGCGTCGGACGAGAATTTCCAAGTCCTGGAACCGTACAACGGTTTGACGGGTGGGGCCGCGGCCCTCAACGGAAGAGCGGAGCTGCGCGACGCGATCGAGATTGTCGGACCGTTTCATCCTACGGGCATTTCGGAAACAGCCAGCCGGGACCTCATTTTCATATGCGAGCCGAAGGCAGGAGACGAGTCGGCCTGCGCTCACCGCATCACGGAAAATCTGGCGCGGCGCGCGTTCCGGCGGCCAGTCACGGCGGCGGATATGAACCGCCTGATGCCGTTTTATGAAAGGGCACGCACGGACGGCGGATCGTTTGATCAGGGAATCGAGCAAGTGGTGGCCGCGGTTCTGGCCAGCCCGCAATTTCTATATCGCGTCATCAAGGGGCCGAAGGACACGGCGCCCGACACCGAGTTCGCGCTTACCGATCTGGAGCTGGCATCGAGGCTTTCCTTCTTCCTATGGAACACCGGGCCGGACGAGGAACTGCTGACGCTGGCCGGGACCAACAAGCTGACACGTCCCGGAATGGTGGAGAAGCAAGTGAGGCGCATGCTGGCGGATCCGAAGGCATCGAGCCTGGTAACCAGCTTCGCGATGAAATGGCTGAACCTGACCGATCTCGATCAGGTGATCCCCGATCCCGTACTGTTCCCCAGTTTCAACGATCAATTGCGGCAGGATTTTGTGGCGGAGACGGAAGCTTTCATTGGCGATATCTTTTCTAAAGACCGCAGCGTTCTGGAACTCCTGACGGCCAACTACACGTTCCTGAATGAACGGCTGGCACGTCACTATGGTGTTCCCGGCGTCTTCGGCGCGCAGTTGCGCGAAGTGACGCTGGACGAGAAAGAGCGCTGGGGCCTGCTGGGCAAGGGCGCCATGCTGCTGCGGACTTCTTATGGCGATCGCACTTCGCCGGTTCTGCGCGGAGCGTGGGTGCTGGACAAGATTATCGGCAGCCCGGCGACGCCTCCTCCGCCGGATACGGCAACCGACCTCTCGCAAAAGGCCGGCGAGCAGCCTAAGACCGTGCGCGCCAGGCTGGAGCAACATCGCAACAAAGCGAGTTGCAAGATGTGCCACGGGGTGATCGATCCGATTGGGCTAGCTTTGGAA
The DNA here is from genome assembly GCA_035486995.1 of Bryobacteraceae bacterium. Classification (GTDB taxonomy): domain Bacteria; phylum Acidobacteriota; class Terriglobia; order Bryobacterales; family Bryobacteraceae; genus Palsa-89. The sequence continues at coordinate 15,750 of DATHMO010000184.1, read as the reverse complement.
AATTTCGACGCGACCGGTGTATGGCGGACGACCGACAGCCAAGCCAAGGCTCCCATCGATGCCAGCACGGTGCTGCCGAGCGGCGTGCCGATCAATGGCGTGGTGGAACTCAGGGCGCAGCTGATGGAGCGGCCCGAACTGTTCGCGCGAAATGTGACGGAGCGATTGATGACCTACGCGGTCAACCGGCGGCTGGAGTATTTCGATATGCCTCAAGTTCGCGCCATTGTTCGCGGCGCCGCGAAAGATAATTACAAGCTGTCGTCGCTCATTCTGGGAATCGTGAATTCCGACGCATTCCGGAAGCAAGGCCCGCCGTCCGATGTGAGCCCAAAATCAAGCGGCGCGGACCTGAGAGCAGCGGCAATAAAGAGATAGGAGAGAACATGTTCCTCACGAAGAAACACATTCCCCGGCGAGCAGTGCTGAAGGCTGCCGGAGTGACTCTGGGGCTGCCGTTTCTCGAGGCGATGGTGCCGGCCGGCACGGCTTTGGCGCAAACAGCGGCCATGCCAAAACTGCGGACGGGCTTCTTCTATCTTCCGCACGGCGCGATCATGTCGAACACCTCGCATGGTCCGGACATGGATCGGTGGACACCCAGCGGCGCGGGCGCCGATTTCAGGCTCAACGTAATTATGGCTTCGCTCGAGCCATATAAGAAATATGTTTCGTCTTTCGGCAATCTGGAGAACGCGGCTACGGCCGGTTCGGTGCATGCGTTCACTCCGGCCACCTGGCTCAGCGCTACTCGTCCGGACCTCGGGAAAGTCCGCGCGCACATGTCGATCACGCTGGATCAGGTGATCGCGAAAATGATTGGGCAGGAAACGCCTTTGCCCTCGCTCGAGGTGGCTTCGGAAACTACCGTGCAGTCGGCGGCGGGCGGCGGCGGGAATTATTCCACTTTGTCTTTTCGCGATGTCGAATCGCCTTTGCCGATGGAGCCGAATCCGCGCAAGGTCTTCCTGCAGTTGTTCGGCGAGGGCGACACGCCGCAAGAGCGCACGTCCATCAATCGCGAGACCGCGAGCCTGCTCGACCTGATTCTGGATGGCACGAAGAGTCTGCGGAGCGATCTGGGAAACCATGACAAGGCGGTTCTCGACGGATATCTGGATAGCGTACGCGAAATCGAGCGCCGTACCCAGAAGGCAGCCGCGACGGATGTTTCCGCCCTCAAGCTTCCCGATGCGCCAGCCGGAGAACTCGATTCCTTCCCTGACCAGGTGAAGCTGATGTTCGATCTGCTGGCGCTCGCTTATCAGGCCGATCTCACGCGCGTGGCTTCCTACATCATGGCGGCGGAAGGAACGAACCGGACCTACAACCATATCGGGGTCCCGGATTCCTTCCACCCCGTTTCACATCACGCCAACGATCTGGAGCGAATTAATAAGCTGGTTAAGATTCAGACCTGGCACATGCAGCAGTTCGCGGCTTTTGTGAAGAAGCTCGCGGAGACGAAGGAGGGCGAGGGGACGCTGCTGGATCATTCGCTTTTCCTGTATGGTTCGAACATGAGCAATAGCGACCTGCATAATAATTATCCGGAACCGAATATCCTGGTCGGCGGCGGCAACGGCAGGATGAAGCTCGGTGGCCGGCATATCGTGTTGCCGGAACGCACGCCGATTGCGAACCTGCACTTGACCATTTTGCAGAAGGTGGGATTGGAGCACGACAAGTTCGGCGACAGCACGGGCGTGATTGCGGACGTCTAGGCACGCATGAAGCGTTTCATTCTAACCATCTGCTGTGTAGTCGCCTGGGTTGTCGCGTTGGCCGCGCCGGTCCCCGGAGAGGTTGCGAAGGAATCGCTGGCCGGTCTTATCCAAGCAGGGGACCATAAGGAAGCACTCGCACGGATTCGCGCGGGCGCGGATGTGAATGAGGCACAACCCGACGGCACCCGCCCCATACACTGGGCCGTTTACCACGTCGACTACGATTTGCTTGGCGCGCTGCTCGCGAAAAAAGCGAAGGTGAACGTCACGAACGATTTCGGCTCCACGCCGATCGCCGAAGCGGCAAAACTCGGCGATGCCAGGATGGTGAAGATGCTGCTGGATGCCGGCGCCGAACCGGAGGGTGCGAATGCAGATGGCCAGACGGCCCTGATGCTAGCGATCAACACCGGCGAAGTTCCCGTCGTCGAAATGCTGATCAAGGCGGGCGCGCACGTCAACAGGATCGAGGAATTTCGTAACCAGACGCCGCTGATGTGGGCCGCCACGGCGCCCAGGAATGCGGGCGAGATGGTAAAGCTGCTCGTTGCGAAGGGCGCCGATGTCAAACCGCGTGCACTCTATGCCGACTGGCCCAGCCAGATCACGTCGGAGCCGAGAGCGCAGTATCGTCCCGTGGGCGGACTCACCGCGCTGCTGTATGCGGCACGCGACGGTTGTTCTGACTGCGTTGAAGCGCTCATCGGGGCCGGCGCCGATGTGAATGTGCCAACGCCTGAAGGCGTAACCGCGTTGATGCTGGCGCTGGATAATCAACACAACGATGTAGCGAAGCTGTTGCTCGATCGGGGCGCCAATCCGAATGTGTGGGACTGGTGGGGCCGCACTGCGTTGTACATTGCCATCGATCGGCGAGACTGCGCGCGCTCTTAAACGCCCCCTCGATTCGAGCGTGGAAATTATCAACCTGCTGCTGGCAGCGGGCGTCGATCCTAATACTCAGCTCAATATGCATCGTCCCAGCCGCGGAGGGAACAGTGGGCGATTCGGCGATCCGCTTCTCAGCACCGGATGCACGCCGTTGCTGCGGGCCACCATGGGCAACGATATGGAAGTGGTGCAAGCCCTTTTGGCGAAGGGTGCGTCGCCGAACATCAACGACATGGGCATGACAGCGTTCCTGGTAGCGGCGGGTTTCGGCGGCGGCCGCGGCTTTGGCGGACAGGCGGGCGCAAGTGGCGTCGCTAATATACCGATGATGGAGCTGCTGCTGCAGCATGGCGCGGATGTGAATGCCCAGGTCACTGGCACGAAGACCTATTCCATGCGCGTGGCCCGCGCGCCATCGGCGAACGAAGGCATGTCGGCTCTCCATGTCGCGGCTCAGGCGGGCAGGGCCGATGTTGTGCGCTTCCTGCTGGACAAAGGGGCGAATGCCGAGATCGTCGATAGTAACGGCCATAAGCCGATCGATCTGGTTGGTGTCAGCCCCGCTGCTGGTAGAGGCGGCGCCGCGCCTGATGCAAGTGGTGCGGCTAAGACGGCGCCGAACCCGGCAAATCTGGCCGAGATCCGCGCACTTCTGCGGGACGGAGTTTCCCGCAAATGAGGAATATGGCTGCCGCCGCCGTGCTCTGCACAGTGGCCCTGGCCCAGACGCCCCGCCCCGGCGAAAGCAGCCTGGAACTCGAGCCGTCTCTCTTCGTGCAACTCCCCGGAGGCAAGTTTACGCCCGGCGCCGTCCAACTGGTATGGATTCCGGAGCCGCTCGTAAAATACTGCCTCGGGAAAACCCACGAGCAATGCGCCTCCATGGATTTTTGCATTCGCACCACGTCCAAGAACGTCTCCACGTGCCGGAATTTGGCGGTGGATCTGGCGCACTTGCCCGCGTACCCTCCGGACATGCGTCCGAGGCGCATGCTCAGCATCGCTATGATTCCCCCCACCATAATGAAAGGCTGGGAAGAGCTGGAGGCCTATCTAGCGCGCACACCCAGGGACCGGCTTCAACATTTCTCCTCGATGGGGCGAATCAAAGCGAGGGTGACCTTCACGCGAACACCGGACGACGACGATTTTCGAGTGCTCGAAATCCTGTCCGTCCCCTAAGCTAGTCTTGTGGCCAAGCAAGAGGCAAGTGAACTGCTTTCTGTCGCGGGGCGAGAAGTTCGGATCACGCATCCCGAGAAACCGTATTTCTCAAAGCAAGTCAAACTCTCGAAGCTCGATCTGGTTCGCTACTACCTGTCTGTCGCGGACGGAGCGCTGGGCGGGATCATGGATCGGCCGCTGGTGCTCAAGCGGTTCGTTCACGGAGCCGAAGGCGAGGCGTTCTACCAGAAGCGCGCGCCCGCGGACCATCCTGGCTGGCTTCGCACAGTGACGCTAGCTTTTCCGTCGGGCCGGACCGCGGAAGAAATTGTCGTGGACGACGCTGCCGGGCTGGCCTGGATCGTGAATCTGGGATGCATAGAGCTGCACCCGCATCCAGTTCGATCGGCTGATCTGGACCATCCCGACGAGCTGCGAGTCGATCTCGATCCCGGCCCGGGCGTGAGCTGGAACGATGTTCGAACCGTCGGTCTGGAGGTGAAGGCGTTCCTTGAAGAAATGGGACTGCGCGGCTGGCCGAAGACTAGCGGCTCGCGCGGAATGCATATTTATGCGCGCATCGAGCAGCGATGGACGTTCGCCGAAGTTCGGCGCGCCGCCGTAGCGTTATCGCGAGCAGTGGAGCGCCGCATTCCTGCCCTGGCCAGTTCCAAGTGGTGGAAGGAGGAACGCCACGGCGTATTCCTCGACTATAACCAGAACGCAAAGGATCGGACTACTTGCTCGGTATATTCGGTCCGGCCCGTTCCTGATGCACGCGTGTCCACGCCGCTCGCCTGGGACGAAGTTCCGGACTGCGATCCGGCCGATTTCACGGTGCTGACAGTTCCCGGGCGATTCGCGAAGCTGGGCGATCGGCACGCCGGGATGAACGACGCATCGGGGTCGCTGGAGAAGCTGTTGGAATTGGCGGCAGCCGATGAATCCGCGGGACTCGGAGACGCACCTTGGCCTCCGCACTTTCGCAAGATGGAAGGCGAATCGCCGCGAGTGGCGCCTTCGCGCGCAAAATCGCCAGCAAGGAGCAAGATGCCGCTCGTTGTTGTAAGCAACTCGCCGGATAAAGAGGCCGCGCTGGCAGGGCTCGAACGCTGGAAGTCGAAACATCCTTCGGTGACGGCGCTGCTGGCGGTCGATGACGTGTTGATCGACTCGATGCGGGGCCGATCGTCGACCTGGACCCGGATTCGCGTCAATCTGCGACACGTTCCCGAATCGATGCGGCCGGCGCAGGAGACGCCCGATCCCGACGACGATCCCACACGTGAGTGGCGCAATATACGAGCCGCAAAACGAGCGTCGAAACGGCCCTGACGGCCCTTGCCCCTAGCGGCCGGTGACAAAGATCGATGCCAGTTCGTGAGGCGGGACCACTTCGAGCTGTGCGTAGGTACAGTCGCCCGGCTTCTTGTCCGTCCTCCATCTTCGAAAGTGCGACATGTGCCGGAAGCGTGCGCCTTGCATATGTTCGTAGGTTACTTCCACAACCAGCTCAGCTCGTAGCGGCTCCCAGGAAAGATCCTTGCCTTGACTCCAGCGGCTCATTCCGCCAGGAATGCGTTGGCCCGCTTCGACAGTGGCGGCCCAATTCCGCCAGGGATGATGGACGAGCGCATTCTCGCGATAGGGCGCCAGGAAATCCGCAAGATCGCGCCGCATCTCCTGCGTAAAGCTGGCGCAAACACCGACATGCTGTAACGCGCCGTCTTCGTCAAAGAGGCCGAGCAGCAAGGAACCGACTGCCGTTTTTTCGCCTTTCTTATACCAGCGAAATCCGGCGACCACGCAATCGCAGTCGCGCTCATGCTTGACTTTGAACATGACGCGCTTATCCGATTCGTAGAGGCCGGCCGCCGGCTTAGCCATCACGCCGTCCAGACCAGCGCCTTCAAAACGGCGAAACCAATCGGCCGCAACGCTCCGATCTTCGGTTGCGGGGGTCAGATGAAGGGGTGCAGCAGCCGATCGAAGCATGGATGCCAGCATTTCGCGCCGTTTGCGAAAAGGCTCGGCTCTCAAGTCGGCGCTATCCTGGCAGAGCACATCGAAAAAGACCACGGATGCCGGAGTCTGCTCGGAGAGCAGTTTCACTCGCGAGGCCGCTGGATGAAGCCGAAGCTGCAGGGCATCGAAATCGAGTGCGCCGTTCCTGGCGATCACGATCTCGCCATCCAACACGCAACGCTCAGGCAATTGGGCGCGCAGCGGAGCAATCAGTTCGGGGAAGAATCGGTTCAGTGGCTTCTCATCGCGGCTTTGTATGGTGAGTTCATCATGATCGCGAAAAATCAAAGCGCGAAAGCCATCCCACTTCGGTTCGAAGATCCAGCCCTCGCCTTCCGGCAGTGTGGCGATTCGTTTCGAAAGCATGGGGAGAATCGGAGGATTTACCGGCAGCTGCACATTCTCATCCTACAATCCATGGCCGCAGGGCCGGCGACCGATGCGGATGGCAGGCTTAGAAGCTTTTCACCGGGAGCTGAGGCTCGCTCTAGCTTGCTTCCCCGATCGGATGCTGGTGTTTTGCCGGGGTAGTGTCACAATTTTCTCCTATATGGATTAAGGCGAAAAAAGAAGAAGGGAATTTTCACTTAGAACCGCATAATTCGTAGTGCTAGGCCTTTACAATGGGCGTACTGGGAGACCAGCGATTGAGATTTCCGAAGAATTGAGACTTCCCAGGAGGGTCCCACAAAATGTTCGTGCCTCGCCCAATGCGATTCTTTAGCCTAGCTTCGATTCTTCTAGCGACGAATGTCTCCGCCGCACAGCGGGCACCTATTGACGTGTCCCCGTCGACCGTCAGCGTGCTGCTGGGGGGGATTCAGCAGTTCACGGCGAGCGTTTCATCCGGTGTGGAATGGTCCGCCTCGGCCGGTACAATCAGCGCAGCCGGTCTGTTCACAGCGCCCACCTCGATGCCCGCCTCGCCAAATGTAGTGATCACGGCCAGGACATCACGCCGGACAGGCACCGCCACTGTTACGCTCGCTCTGCTAAAGCCGCAAACGATCAAGTTCCCCCGTCCGCACACTCAGACGGTGGGTACGCCACTGACGCTATCGGCGACGGCAAGTTCCGGCTTGGCAGTCAGCTTCGCTTCAGAGACGACCAGCGTTTGCACGGTAGGCGAGGCAATGTCCTCATTCCTCGCCACCTTCATCGCGGCTGGAACGTGCACGATTCAGGCGTCCCAAGCCGGCAACGGCACCTGGGCTGCCGCGGAACCGCTGTCGCGCAGTTTCACGGTGGATGGGCCGTCCTTACAGCCGCAGACAATCACGTTCAACACCCCGGCCAGTCAGACGGTAGGTACGCCACTGACGCTATCGGCCACGGCGAGCTCCGGTTTGCCGGTCAGCTTCGTTTCACAGACAACCAGCGTTTGCACGGTCAGCAGCAGCGCGTCTACTTTCATTACGACTTTCGCTACGACTGGTATGTGCACGATTCAGGCTTCGCAAGGCGGGAACGGCACCTGGGCTGCCGCCACACCAGTCTCACGAAGCTTCACCGTGAACGCGGACCCGCAGACGATTACGTTCAACACTCCGGGTACGCAGACGGTAGGTACGCCGCTGACGCTATCGGCGACGGCGAGTTCCGGCTTGGCAGTCAGCTTCGCTTCGCAGACGACCAGCGTTTGCACGGTAAGCGGCACGAAGACCACCTTCGTCACGGCTGGAACATGCACGATTCAGGCCTCCCAAGCCGGCAACGGAACCTGGGCTGCCGCAACACCAGTCTCTCGCAGCTTCACGGTGAACTTAGCGAAACCAACCATCACGTCGTTCACAGCCACGCCCAGCGCCGTCAATTCGGGTTCCGCCAGCGCTCTCCATTGGGTGACAACGGGAGCGGCGAGCATTGCCATTACCCCGGGAACCTTCACCTCAGCGTTGGCGAGCGGTTCCACCAGTGTGAGCCCGGCATCGACCACGACTTACACCCTGACGGCGACGAACACGGCCGGCTCAGTGACCGCGACAGCTCAGGTCACTGTAAACACGGGCGGACCACTGACGATCACGACAGTTTCGTGCCCGGATGGAACGCAGGGGGCATCCTATGCGGGCTGCACTATTAACGCCTCCGGCGGGACTCCTCCCTACACGTTCTCCGTGAGCACGAGCGGTAGTTATCCGCCGTTGCCCGAAGGAATGTCATTGAACTCAAGCACAGGCGCGGTCACCAGTTCGCAGATTGGCGGCCAGGGCACGTACACAACTGAGTTCGTGGTGAAGGACGCCGCCGGCACGACGGCCACGCTGCCAATCAGCTTCGCGATCAGCGGCAATAATACGTTCTTGGCGACCATATTCCCAGCGACGTCCATCTTCCATCATCGGGTGGATGCCGCCAGCACCGGCTTGCCGGTGGACACTTCTCCCGCTGCTCCGATGTACAGCGGTTATTTGCCGGAGAGCATCAGGGTGTTCTTCGGCAACACTTCGAACGCACCATTTCCAAACGGAATACCCGCGTTCCAGGTTCCCAACAACCAGCCCGATGTGGCGGTTTCGACCACCCTATATCAGTCCTATTTCACGTCCGGCCCCTTCCCGGCGAATGCTCCGGTGGAAGGCACGAGTTATTCGAACGGCGACCGGCACACCCTGATTTACCAGGAGGCAGGTGGCGGCCATCCCCCGGCTCTATGGGAGATGTGGCAGGGAATTTATGAAGGTGGCCCCTGGACCGATTCCTCGAACGCGGTGTGGCCGGATGTCACTTCGAATGCTTTGACGCCTCAGGGAAACGGAACAACCGACGCGGCCGGGCTTCCCGTGGCTCCCCTGGTCGTCAACGCGGATGAAGTGATCGGCTCTGGTACACCCAGTTCGCCCAACGGCACGGTTCAACACCCGATACGATTCACACTCAACCACATGCTGAACTACTGGGTGTGGCCCTCCACCGAAACCGCGGGCGTCGGGTCTTGCACCCAGCCGGGAGGAGGTTCCATTCCCACGGAAAGCCAGATCTCGCAGTCTTCCCCACCTGCGAGTTGCACGATGACAGGACCTGCCGGCGAAATCTATCGGCTCAAGGCGTCGGTAGCCGCTCCTGCTTGCGCCTCCACCAGCCCGCAGGCGGCCATCATCATCACGGCCTTCCGAAACTACGGGATCATACTCGCCGACAATGGGATGAGCGGCGGGCTTATCGGCACGCCGGACGCTCGCTGGAATGACAACGACCTCAGTTGCCTTACCAATATCATCTTGAGTGACTTCGAGCCGGTGAATGTGTCGAGTCTCATGGTCAGCAACGACAGCGGCGCCACGTCGCATTAGCTCGGTTGAGTCATGGATTATTTGGTGCGGATGAGAGGACTTGAACCTCCACTCCCTTGCGAGAACTAGAACCTGAATCTAGCGCGTCTGCCAATTCCGCCACATCCGCTTGATGGGTGGGTCGATCTTATTGTCGAGTAGGCCGCCGCCGGCTGTCAACCCGCAAGCCACTCGACACCGGCTCGGATGCAACGGTCTTGCGCGAGCGCAGCGTCTCGATCAAACGCAGCACGCGCTGCTCAATCTCATCGCGGACCTCGCGGAAAAACTCTTCCCGCTCGCCGATGGGGTCCGCGACGTCCCATTCGTCCACTGGCGTGGGATATCTTAACTGCAGTTCGTAACCCGACATGTTGACCACCAGGTCCATCTTGCCGGGGATGAGGCTGATCTCTTTGGGATAAAAATCGCCCAAGTCGATGTTCTTTTCGAGCATCACGGCGTGGGTGAGCGGGGCCAAGGCGATCGCCGGGGCCAATCCAGCGCTATACGCTTCCAACACGTCCGAGCCGTATGCTCGGGCGAAGGCCTCGGCCATCGGACTCCGGCAGGCGTTGCCGAGGCATACGAACAATACCCGATGAATTGCCACTGATTATTAGTCTAACGGAACCCGCGCGGCTCTCATCCCGGCTAAGGGATTTTCTGCAAGAACATAAGGTGGATGCGGGCATCGTCGGTCAGTTCCGGGTGAAACGTCGCGGCCAAATGCCGCCCTTGCTCCACCAATACAGGATCGCCTTCATAGCTGGCCAGCACCCTGGCTTCCTTACCGACGCGGCGAATGATCGGCGCGCGGATAAACACCGCCTCCACGCCGCCATCCATGCCTTGAGGATTCAGATGCGCGATGCGGCTGTCGAGCTGGCGGCCATAGGCGTTACGTTCCACCTGCATATCCATCAGTCCAAGCGAAGCCTGCGGGGAATTCGCGACATCGGTCGCGAGCAGAATCGCACCCGCGCACGTTCCGAAGATCGGACGCCGCTGCCCGAACTCGCGCAGCGGATCGAGCAGCTTCTCTTGTTCGAGCAGCTTCACCATAGTGGTGCTCTCGCCGCCCGGAATCACGAGACCTTCGACATTTTCCAGGTCCGCCGCCGAGCGCACCTCCACCGCTTCCGCCCCGGCGCGATCGAGCGCCCGCATGTGCGCCTGAAAATCCCCTTGCAGCGCGAGCACTCCCACGCGCTTCTTACTGCCTGCCGCCATCACCAGCCTCGCGTTTGCATTAGCTCCGATTCGGGCAACTTCGCGATGTCGATGCCGAACATGGCGGTGCCCAAGTCCTCGCTCGCCTCCAGCAGTTTTACGGGATCGTTGAAGTACGTGGCAGCCTTCACGATCGCGCGAGCGCGCGCTTCCGGGTCCGACGATTTGAAAATCCCCGAGCCCACGAACACCGCTTCAGCGCCCAATTGCATTACCAGCGCGGCATCGGCGGGCGTTGCGATTCCACCGGCCGAGAAGTTGGGAACCGGCAACTTGCCGTGCTCGGCCACGTACTCCACCAGCTCGAGCGGCGCTTGATGTTTCTTCGATTCGGCCACCAATTCCTCGTGCCCCAGCACCGTGAGCTGCTTCATCTCTTTCACGATGGTGCGAATGTGGCGCACCGCTTCCACGATGTTGCCAGAACCCGCCTCGCCCTTGGTGCGGATCATGGCCGCGCCCTCGGCAATGCGCCGCAGCGCCTCGCCCAAATTCCGCGCGCCGCATACGAACGGCACTTTGAAATTGCGTTTGTCGATGTGATGCTCTTCGTCGGCCGGGGTCAGCACTTCGCTTTCGTCGATGTAGTCCACGGCGAGAGCTTCCAAAATGCGTGCCTCCGTGAAATGCCCGATGCGAGCTTTAGCCATCACCGGAATGCTGACCTGCTGCATGATCTCGCGGATTTTGGAAATCGGCGCCATGCGCGCGACACCGCCCTCTTTGCGAATGTCGGACGGCACGCGTTCGAGCGCCATCACCGCTGTGGCGCCGGCTCTCTCGGCAATGACAGCCTGTTCGGCGTTGGTGACGTCCATAATCACGCCGCCCTTCAGCATCTCGGCCAATCCCGCTTTCAGGCGGAAGCTTTCATCCAAAAACATAACGTTCTCCTCTCATGCAGTCTCTCAAAACCGGCTCCCTTACGGTCGCGGCTCAGTAACCAAATTTCCTACACTAGCGCAGCCACTTCTACCACTGGCGCATGCGCGCGTACGCGATCCAATTCCTCTTTGAAGATGCGGCCCAGAATCGCGAGCCCCGAGCGAATCTCTTCCGGCGTCATCCCGGCGAAACTGATGCGCAGACCGTTCGGCTGCGGCCGCGACACCGCGAAAAACTTCCCCGGCAGATAGTTCACGCCTTCGCGTTCGGCGCGCGGCAGCAGTTCCGCGGCATCCAGAGTCGCAGGCAACTCGATCCACAAGCTCATCCCACCGCGCGGCCTGGTGAACTTCGCGCCAGAAGGAAGATATGCCGCACAAGCTTCCAAAGCAGCTTGCAATCGTTCGCGCCCGGCGATCAACATCCGCTCGCGATGCTCTTCCAACCGGCCCGACTCGGCGAATCGCAACAGCACCGCCTGCGAAAGCTGATCGGTGTGCAGATCGCTCCACTGCTTTGTCTCGGTCAGCTTTTCGATCAGGGGACGCGGCGCAATCACCCAGCCGACCCGCAGTCCCGGAAAAGCAACTTTGGAGAAGCTGCGCAGCAGAATCGTGTCGCCCGTTTCATCCAAGCGCTTGATCGCGGGAATCGGATCGCCTTCGTACGCCAGCGGTCCGTAAATATCGTTCTCGATCACCATCACGCCCGCCGCCCGCGTGATTGCGAGCAGCCTCCGTCGCGGTTCAATCGGCATGGTGGCACCGGTCGGATTCTGAAAGTTGGGCGTCACGCACAACAAGCGCGGACGCTCGCGCGCGATCACTCGCTCCAGGATTTCCAGATCGAGTCCATCGCGGCCAACCGGAACGCCGATCAGCCGCGCACCGGCACGTTCGAACACGCTGCGCACGCCGAGGTACACCGGATCTTCGATGAGCACGGTGGAACCGGGATCGACAGTCCGTTGCAGCAGGTCGAAAGCTTGCTGGCACCCGCTGGTAATCAGGATGTCGTCGGATTCGCGCGCCACGCCTTCGGCTCGCGCTTGCTCCAGCAGATAGCGCCGCAGCGGCGGATAGCCGGATGGTGAACCGAGTTGAAGGATGGACGCCGCGTCGGGGCTCGCGATCACTTCAGCGCACGTCTTGCGGAATTCTTCGAGGGGAAACAGCAGCTCTGAGGGACGCGATCGCGAAAAGCTGGACGGGCCGGTGGTTCCGCCCGCGCCCTTTCCGCCCGACACGAAGCTTCCCCGCCCCACATGACCACGGATCAAACCCTCGGATTCGAGCAGCGCGTAAGCGGCCGAAACCGTGGTGCGGTTCAGTCCAATCTGGCCAGCCAATTCGCGAGTGGCCGGCAAGCGGCTGCCCTGGGCAATCCGGCCCGATTCGATCAACTCCCGCATCTGGTCATGGAGTTGGCGGAAAAGCGGCGTCTTGTCTCGCGGATTCAATGGCCCAATGGGAAGCATGCCAATACGACAAAAAGCATACCATATTGGCTGGCCTTGCGCATAGCGCGCACCCCTGGTAGCATTCCGTATGGGCAATTCGGCATTGCCAATGCACGATTCCGCGTGGGCCGCTACTTCCGCCGGGACCGTCCCAGCCAGCGCCGTTCGCGCGCGGCACTCCACCCTGGTCCGCGTCACGCATTGGATCACCGCCGTCTGCTTTCTTGCCCTGCTCGTCACCGGTGTTGAAATCCTGATCTCGCACCCGCGCTTCTATTGGGGCGAAACCGGCAACATCAACACTCATCCGCTGTTCAAGATTCCGATCCCGGCGTCGCGGTCATCGGTGCCCACCGGCTACGGCTACGTGCTGACGGACCAAAACGGCTGGAGCCGCTATCTGCATTTTCAATCGGCCTGGATCGCGGTATTCACGGGCCTGCTGTATGTGATTTACAGCTTATTCAGCGGGCATCTACGGCGAAACCTGCTCCCTGGCGGCGCCGATCTTTCGTGGCGCGCCTTCTGCGCCGCAATCGCGGACCATTGTCGCTTCAAACGGCCGGGCGCGGACGAAGCGTGGTCGTATAACCTGCTGCAGCGGATCGCCTACCTCGGCGTGATCTTCGTTCTGTTCCCTTTGGTCATCTGGACGGGGCTCGCGATGTCGCCCGCTGTCGCATCGGCGTTTCCTTCCGCCGTCTCAATACTAGGCGGTCAACAATCCGCGCGCACCATTCATTTCTTCGTCTCCGTGTTCCTGGTGCTGTTTTTGGTGGTTCACATCATCATGATTTGTGTAGCCGGATTCAGGAGCCGCATGCGCGCGATGATCACCGGCCGCGTGGACACACAGAAGGAGCCGGCATGAAGGATCTATCGCGCCGCAAGTTGATCACTACCGGAATCGCCGCAGCCGCCGGCGTATCGGGCTTAGCCGCGGCCAAAGGCCTCGCCGATCATTATGGTTTGATTCCGCCCGATCACGGCGGTCCCTACGGCCTGGGCGAAACGCTGAACTACGCATCCCAGCGCATCCTTACACGCCACTCCATGGCGCGCGAGTTTCCTCCCAGCGAGATTTCGAAGCCGCCTTTTGCCAATCCGGTGGATCCGTTGGGGGACGAGTTCAAGCGTCTGCAAGCGGGAGCGTTTGCCGACTGGCGGCTCACCGTCGACGGCATGGTAGCGCACCCGGCGGCGCTTTCGATTGCCGAACTCAAGAGCTTTCCCGCGAGCAGCCAGATCACGCACCTGGCGTGCGAAGAAGGCTGGTCCTACATCGCGCAATGGACCGGCGTGCCGCTCTCGCACGTCTTGAACGCCGCGGGCGCGCTCCCCGAAGCCAAGTACGTTGTCTACCGTTCCATTCAATCCGATTGGTGGGACAGCATCGATATGGCCGACGCCCTGCATCCGCAGACCCTCATCGCCTACGGCATGAATGGAGGCGAGCTTCCCGTGGGGAACGGCGGACCTCTGCGAATGCGCGTTCCGCGCCAGCTCGGCTACAAGAACGTCAAATTCATTACGCGCCTGACAGTGACCGACGATCTGAAGAAGTTCGGCCAGGGCTTGGGCTCCGTATCGCCGGAAGGCGGCTACGCCTGGTACGCCGGCATCTGACGCGTCACTCTGAAATCGGGGATTGCGTTAGAATCACTAACCGTGGGTCAATTTAATCACCGTAGATTTGTCCGTGCGATTTCGGTTGCGGCAATGCTCTTGTTCACCGCGAGCGTCGCTCGTCCGCAGCAACTGGATCATCCGGCGACCATGGCTGGGCATCCAAACTTCAACGGAATTTGGCAAGCGCTGAACACGGCCTATTGGAATCTCGAAAGCCATCCGGTGGAAGGATTGAGCAAGGATTTTTGGCAGCTCGGCGCGATTGGCGTCATCCCCGCGGGACAAAGCGTTCTGCACGGCGGCGGCACGATACCGTACTTGCCGGAAGCGCTCAAGAAGCGCAACGAAAACCGCGCGAACTGGCCGCAGGCCGATCCGGAAGCGAAGTGCTACATGCTGGGCGTGCCGCGCGTGACGTACCAGAATTTCCCATTCCAGATTTTCCAGGGCGACGGCGATCTTCTGATGGTCTACCCGTTCGCCGCCACGAACCGGATCATTTATATGAAGGACCATTCCGACCTGCCGGTGGATTCCTGGATGGGCAAGTCCAACGGAACGTGGGAAGGCGACGTTCTGGTGGTCACCACTACTTCGCAAAACGGCCAGTCATGGCTTGATCGCGCTGGAAATTTCGCGAGCAATCAGTTGAAGGTCACCGAGCGATTCAAGCTTTTGGACGGGAATCACATCTGGTATGAGGCGACGCTCGAAGATCCGCAGACGTTCTCGAAGGCATGGACGATCGAGATGCCGCTCTATCGCCTGATCGATAATCATGCGCAGTTGCTGGAGCACAAGTGCGTGCCGTTCACTGACATGCTGCTCTATCACGATCTGCTTGCGCCGAAACAGCAATAATAAAGGATAAGGAGTCAGCCAATGCGCAGAATGCTGAAAATTGTAGCGTGTGCCGGCATGCTGATGGCGGCGGGATTACCGCTCGCGGCGCATCACTCATTTTCCGCTGAGTTCGACTCGTCCAAGCCCATCAAGCTCGAAGGCAAAGTGGTCCAGATGGAATGGGTGAATCCGCATTCCTGGTTGACGATCGACGTGATGAAGGACGACGGCACTGTGGAACGGTGGAAGCTCGAAGGCGGATCGCCATCGGTATTGCTCCGCCTGGGCTGGAATCGAAATTCACTGCCCGCCGGGACCAAGATCAAAGTCACCGCGTTCCAGGCGAAAGACGGCTCCCTCCGAGGCAGTACGCGCGACATCGAATTTCCCGACGGCCGGAAGATGGGAATGGGCGGTTCAGGAACTCAGGACGGGCAAGAGAAGCAAGACAAGTAGTCTCGGTCTCTCGCCCGCGTCCACAGGCCGCGCTTAATGCGAGTGATTGTGGCTGTCTTGAAATTCCTTGAGACGCACCAGGTCATCGGCCAATACATCGCGATCCTTCGGCGGAAGGCGATCATCGTTCGATGATTTTCGGATGGAATCAATCACGTCGTTGAGG
>DATHMO010000183.1:0-9043 GCA_035486995.1 Bryobacteraceae bacterium | reverse complement strand
GATTATGAGTCCGCTGCTCTAACCGCTGAGCTAAGGGCCCGATGTTCCTTAATATAACAGCCAGTCGGCGCCCATTGAATGTTCGTCAGGGGACAGAGGATAGGGGGAGCGTAACGGTTACGGTATGGCAGATGGTTGAGTTCTAGATCCGACGGGAGGATAATTCCTTAACAACGTGTTAAAGCTTTGCCGGGCGTGCCGCTCGGAGATCGCCGATGGCGCCGTCGTCTGTCCGTCCTGCGGACTTCAGCAATCGACATTTCTCCTGATCCTGCCGAAACACCACCGTGCCTGGAGTCTTGCGGCTCTTTGCGTCTGTGTACTCGGCATAGCGTCGGCCGCCTTGGCGGTAGGCGTGGTGCGGCACAAGGGACTAATTCCCCAGAGGGTTTCGCAAAAGCTGCTGTCCCAATCCACTCGCAAGATTGTGTACGAAAGGTCCGTCGTGTTGGTGGAAGAGACTCGAAAAGTGTATCCATACTCGATCGTGCCAGGTGGCGCGACGACAGTGGATGAAGCCAAGCTCACGATGAACAGACCGGACGTTCGCGCTAACTACACGAACGTGGATTTTACGAAGCTTCATCAGGTGAAATTGGACACAAATCTATCCGGATATGTTTCGTATCGCTACGGAGAAAAGATTTATTGGACGGCTAAAAAGCTAACGCTCCGCAAGGGCGAGTTGGTCTTCACTGACGGCGTGCATATTGTCCGGGGGCGCTGTCTCAATTGTTATTCGGCTGTGCCGATGGCCCCAATCCGTCCGAAGGAGCCAACTGAAAAGGTGCTGGACACACCGGTGGATGTTCCGGTTTTTGCGTACAAGTTTCCGCTGCTGCCGGTAGAAGCTCCAGCGCTGCCCCCGACACCGGAAGAATTGACTCCCGTGGTTCCGATTTTGCCGGTTGCTCCGCCGTTAACGCCAGGCGTGCCCGGTGGCGGCGGGGGCATCTGGTTTCCTATCATTCCGATCATTCCGCCCATTCATCGGCATCCAGGGCACAATCCCCCGCCGACTGGTCCGATTCCCCCAATCGTTCCGCCTGCCGTGGTGCCGGAGCCGCGCTACGGGGTGATGGTCATGGCGGCGTTTCTGGCGATGATGTTGGCTTATCGATCGCGCCGGCGCTCGATTTTGAGGCTGCCGAACTTGTCCATCGAGAAGACCCAGCCGGGCGGGATCAACGTCGTAGATCCGTAGTCCAATACCAGCGCTGGACCTCGTAGCGTTGCAGTGGTCAGGCTAGATCGCTGATACACGGGCATGTCGTGCCAGGCGCCACCGCAATGGATTCGGCGAAGCGCGGGTTTGGTGGCCGTGCGAGATCGCGGATGTTTCGAAAGTAGCGCGGGCTTCTGGGTGGCCAAGCGGGCGCGGACGCGAATGGTGACGATCTCGATCGCCCGCTCCGGATTCGCATAGCCATACACGCGCAGGTGTTCCTGGTGAAAAGGCGCGGCGGGATCGGCGGCGTTCCAGGGTACGGTCAGCTCGTAGCTCTGGCCCGTATAGCGAATATCTGCCGAGCGGATGAGTTCGGCGCGGTGCAGATCCTTTCGTGCGACCCGCTCCAGGCGCTGGAACTCGCGCTCGAGGTCGGATCGGTTTAGAACGCCCGCGGCATGATCGCGAACATGGTCGGCCAGCAGCATACCCAGGGCGGATAACGCGCCGGCGTGCTCGGGAACAAGTACGGTTGCGATGCCGAGCTCTTCTGCGATCTCACAGGCGTGGAGTCCGCCGCAGCCGCCAAAAGCGACCAGCGCGAAGTCGCGCGGATCGTGGCCGCGTTCCACCGAGACCAAACGAATGGCCCGTTCCATGTTGGCATTGGCGACGCGGAGAATCCCCTGGGCCGCTGCGTCGCGGCTAAGCTTGAGCGCTCGTGCGATGGAATCCAGAGCTGCGGCCGCCCGCGCCGTATCGAGATGCATCTTGCCGCCGATGAGCTGGTCCGCCGAGATGCGTCCGAGCACGATATGCGCGTCGGTCACCGTGGGCTGAGTGCCTTTGCCGTAACAGGCCGGGCCGGGATCCGCGCCCGCGCTCTCGGGACCCACACGCAACAAACCGCCTTCATCCACGCGAGCGATGGAGCCGCCGCCCGCCCCGACGGTGTGGATATCGAGCATGGGCACGCGCACCGGAAAGCCGTCGATAGACGCCTCGAGAGTTTCGCGCGGCCGGCCGTCGCACAGGCTCACGTCGGTGGACGTGCCACCCATGTCGAAGCCGAGGATGCGCGAGAATCCCGAGAGCTTGGCCACTTCCAGCGCGCCCACCACTCCACCGGCGGGCCCCGAGAGCACGGTGCGAACCGAGTGTCGCCGCGCTTCTTTGGTCGACATGAAGCCGCCGTTCGATTGCATGATCGCGATCCGATGCCGGCTGCCGCGCTCCAGTTCGCTCAAGTATTTGTCAATCAGAGGACCGACGAAGGCGTTGATCAGCGTGGTGGAGGAGCGCTCGTACTCGCGGAATTCGGGGCAGACGTCGTGCGAGGCGCAGAGATAGCCGAACCCCTCAAGCGCTTCCACAACGCGCTTTTCATTTTCGGGATTGCGGTAGGCGTGCAGAAAGCAAATAGCGATGGATTGTACGCCGGCGCGGCGGAGGCGAGTTTTCAAGCGCGCGATTTCAGCGGCCGCTGGCGATTGGCCGATTGTGCCGTCGAAATAAGCCCGTTCGCGGACGCCGAAACACATGCTGCGAGGGATGATGGGCGAGCGCAGCAACGGCGTCAGGTTGTACAGCTCGGCGCGATTCTGGCGGCCGATGTGGATGACGTCTTCGAAACCCGCGGTGGTGATGAGCGCGGTTCGCGCACCTTTGCGTTCGAGCAGGGCATTGGTGGCGACAGTAGAACCATGGATCACTTCGGCACGCAGGCCGGCGGTCGCCTGCTTGAGTCCGGCCAGAATCACGCTGGCCGGAGAACGTGGATTCGACCGCAGTTTGAAAGTCTGAATCGCGCCGTCGTCTTGGACAACAACAAAGTCCGTGAATGTCCCTCCGGCGTCGATTCCGATGCGCATCGATTTTCGGTCATGATAGCAGTAGGGTGCTCGAACTAGCCAATGTCGGCAAAGTTTTTCAGGGCAAGCGCAAGGTCACAGCTCTCGAAAATGTGGATCTGTCCATTGGGCGCGGCGAGATGGTGTCCATCGTCGGGCCGTCCGGGTCCGGCAAATCTACGCTGCTGAACCTGATCGGCGGATTGGACACCGCAACATCCGGGGAAATCGAAATCGACGGCCGCCGCCTGAGCGGGCTCTCGGACGATGAACTGACGCGCTTGCGCCGCGACAAGATCGGATTCATTTTCCAATTCTTCAACCTGCTGCCGACGCTGAGCTGTTTTGAAAACGTCGCGATCCCGCTGCATCTGCGCGGGTGGCCGAAGAAGAAAATCGAGGAACGCGCGAGCGAACTGCTGACCCTAGTCGGCTTGGCTGCGCGCCGGGAGCACCTGCCTGACGAGCTTTCCGGCGGCGAGCGCCAACGTTGCGCCATCGCGCGCGCTCTCTCTGTGTATCCGCCGGTCTTGCTGGCTGATGAGCCCACCGGCAATCTGGACACGCACACCGGCGCCGAGATTCTGGCGTTGATTCGCGATCTGCACGAGCGTCTGGGGTCGACCGTTTTGATCGTCACCCACGACATTCACGTGGCCGAGAGCTGCGCGCGTCTGGTGGCCCTCCGCGACGGCCGTATTGAGGAAGATCGCGCCGGCAGACGAGCCGCAATCATCCATGATCCTGCTGAAACTCATTAGCTGGCCCTATGTCCGGCAGCACCTGCCGCGCTGGCTGCTCACCATCGCTGGAATCGTGCTGGGCGTCGCGGTGTTTGTCGGCATCCACACGGCGAATCAATCCGTGGTCTACGCGTTTCATCAGACCGTGGATCGTATCGCGGGGTCGACCGAATTGCAGATCTCGGCGGGCGAAACGGGATTCGATGAAAATGTTCTGGACCGCGTGCAGGCGGTGCCCGAGGTCCGCGTCGCGGTGCCGGTGATCGAAGCCGTGGTCGGCACGGGCGTCCAGGGGCAGGGCAATCTTCTGATTCTCGGCGTGGACATGACGGGCGATCGCAGCCTGCGCGACTACGATCTGGAATCGAACGGGCAAGGCGGGGATGAAGGTATCGACGATCCGCTGGTGTTTCTCGCCCAGCCCGATTCGCTGATGGTGACCGACACTTACGCGCGCGAAAATCATCTGGCCATCGGAGCCAAGGTGCCCATGAGCACCATGGACGGCCGGAAGCTGTTCACCGTTCGCGGCGTGATGAAATCGGGCGGGCTTACAAGCGCGTTCGGCGGGAATCTGGCAGTGATGGATGTATACGCGGCGCAGAAGGTTTTCGGCCGCGGGCGCAAATTCGATCGTATCGATCTCGCGGTGAAAGACGGCGCGAGCATCGCCGCAGTGAGAACGAAACTCGAAGCGCTGCTGGGCCCGGGCTTCCAAGTGCAAGAACCTTCGGCGCGGGCGCAACAGTTCGATACCATCGCTCGTGTTTATACCCTGACGGCGAACGTGACCAGCGTGTTCGCGCTCTTCATCGGAATGTTCATCATCTACAACACGTTTCAAATCGCGGTGACACAGCGGCGCGCGGAGATCGGGATTTTGCGGGCGCTGGGGGCTACGCGGGGGCAGATTCGAACCTTGTTTCTGGGCGAGAGCGTGGTGGCGGGATTGTTCGGGTCCGTGCTCGGACTGCTGGCCGGAATCGCGATCGCGCGCGGGATGACGGGCTACATCGGGTCCCTGCTGGGCGAGATTTACGGCATCGCGCAGAAGGCCGACGAGATCTCGACCAATCCGATGTTAATGACGTTTGCGGTGGTGTTGGGTGTGATCACGAGTGTTGTCGCAGCGTTGATTCCTGCGCAAAGCGCGGCGCGCGTGGATCCGGTGCAGGCGTTGCAAAAAGGCAAGTATCAGCAGTTGAGCGCGGGCGAGAATCGCGCACGAAGAATCGCGGCTTTGGTAGTCGCAATCGCGGCGGCGTCCTGTCTGCTGCTCGAGCGATTCCGCATTTTCTTCTATGTCGGCGATGCGTTGGCTGTACTCGCGGCGCTCTTGCTGACGCCGACTTTCGCACTGTGGCTGGCGCGCGCGCTACGTCCGCTGTTGCGATGGATGCGCCCGGTGGAAGGGACGCTCGCGGCCGATAGTTTATTGCAAGCGCCTCGCCGGACTTCGGGCGCAGTGGCGGCGCTGATGTTGTCGCTGGCGTTGGTGGTCGCGCTCGGCGGCCTAACGCGCGCGAGTTACGATTCCATATTCGGCTGGCTCAAAGTGGCGCTGAACCCGGACCTCTTTGTCTCGCCATCGCAAAGCCTCACGCAGCGCGATTTTCGGTTTCCTGAATCGATGGGGGCGCAGTTACGCGCGATCCCTGGCGTAGGCGACATACAAATGGTGCGCGACGCGCGTGTGTTGATCCAAGGTCAACCAACCATGTTCGTTGCCGCGGATATCACCGAGCTCCGTAAACACGCGACGCTGCCGCCGGTGGCCGGCGATGAAAAAGAGATGTTCCGCCTGACGGCGCAAGGTAAGGCGGTGCTGGCGTCAGACAACTTTGCGACGCTGCGCGGATTCAAGCTCGGCGACGTGGTGGATATTCCGAGCCCCAGCGGCGTGCTGCATCTGCCGATCGCGGGCATCGTGACGGACTATTCCGACGAGCAAGGCAGCCTGCTGGTGGATCGCTCGCTGTACAAGCGCTATTGGAACGATACGACGGTGAACATCTTCCGCATTTATCTGGCGCGCGGCGCGGCGGAGGCCGAAGTGAAGCGGCGCATACTCGAACAGTTCGGCAATCAGCGGCGGCTGTTTGTCCTGACCAATCGCGATGTGCGCCGCTACATTTTGCGATTGACGGATCAGTGGTTCGGCATCACGTATGTGCAGATCGCGGTCGCGGTGCTCGTGGCGATCCTGGGCATCGTGAATACTCTGACTGTGTCCATCACCGATCGCCGTCGCGAGTTGGGCGTCTTGCAGGCCGTTGGTGGGTTGCGCAATCAGATCCGAGGAACAATTTGGCTGGAGGCGCTGGCGGTGGGGACGGTGGGCGTGATTCTGGGACTCGCGCTGGGCGCGCTGCAGCTCTATTACAGCCTGCACATTTCCGCCGAGGATATGGCCGGCTTGCGGTTGAGCTACGAATATCCGTATCCGATCGCGCTGATGCTGCTGCCCGGGATATTGGCGGTGGCGTTCTTGTCCGCGATCGCACCGGCGGAAACGGCGGTTCGCGGATCATTGGTGGAGGCGCTCGAATATGAATAGGCTTTCCATCTTCTGCCTTCTGTTTTCTGCCTTCTGCTTTCTGGCCTCAGCCCAAGATGCGCGCCAAATCGTCGCCGAGTCGGAAAACCGCTCGCGCTCGAAATCGCAGCAGTACGAAGGCACGCTCGAGGTGATCGGCGCATCGAACAAAGTCAGTGTGAAACGTTGGCAGTATCGCCGCATCGGTTCTTATGGAACCAGCAAAGTGATCCTTCGTTTCACCGCACCCGCGGAAGTGAAGGGAGTCGCGCTGCTGATCGTTAACCATACCGATCGCGCTTCCGATCAATGGATGTGGACGCCCGCCATCGAACGCGATCGCCGGATCGCCGTGCAGGATCGATCCACGCGTTTCTTCGGCACCGACTTCAGCTTCGAAGATCTGGAAGAGCGCGACGTGGATCAGTTCGATTACAAGGTCGCAGGCGAGGACAGCATCGACGGCGCGGCGTGTTGGAAGATCGAATCGAAGCCGAAGCAGTCGAAATCGTCGCAGTACACTTCGTCGCTCGTATGGGTTCGCAAGGATAACTATGTCGGCGCGCAGATCGAAAATTATTCGAAAGAAAAACTGATCCGGCGCATCCATTACAGCGACATTCAAAATGTCAGCGGAATCTGGACGCCGCGAACCGTGGAAGTGTACGACGCTAATCGGAAGAGCCGCACCGTGTTGAAGCTCGAAAAGCTCGAATACAACCTGCCGATGAAGGACGAAGATTTTACCTTGGAGGCGCTCAGGCGTGAGTAGAGTGGCTCGGGCGCTATGGCCTGTGCTGTTGTCGTTTCCGCTGACCGCGCAAAACTTCAGCCAGCGCGGGTTCATCGAAAGCGATCTCTCACTCTATCCGGAAACAGCGCCGAACGACAGCAGTTTCGCCGTCGATGAGAGCCTGTTTCGATATGAGGCTACCTACGAGGCGGTGGACTGGCTGCGATTGGCCGGATCGTTCGACGCGCGTTTCGACACGCATGAGGAGACCGAGCGTACGGCGCATCTGGACTGGCAGGATCGCTCGCTGCAACGCCCCGCGCTCTCGCTGCGCGAGTTCAACGCCACCATCACCAAAGGCAAGCTGACCGCCGTGTTCGGGAAACAGTTCATCCGCTGGGGCAAGGCCGACATTTTGAATCCAACCGATCGCTTCGCGCCCAAGGATTTTCTTACTGTCACCGATCCCGATTTCCTGGCCGTCCTGGCCGCGCGCGTCACCTACGACACCGGCACGGATTCATTCGATTTCGTCTGGCAGCCGCGCTTCACACCCAGCCGTCTGCCATTGATCAACGAACGTTGGACCGTGCTGCCGTCGTCGGTGCAAGGCGTCGCGCTGGTAGATCTCGGGTCGGAATTTCCTGGGGGATCGTCATTCGGTGCGCGCTGGAACCACATCGGCTCAGGCTATGAATTCTCGGCCAGTTTTTATAACGGGTTCAATTCGCTGCCCGATTTGCAAGGGGCGTTCAACGCATCCGGCACCGCGATCGACATTCTGCGGACGTATCCGGCGTTGCGGTTGTATGGCGCCGACGCAGCCGTTCCCCTGCGCTGGTTCACGGTGAAAACTGAAGCCGCATATTACACATCGCCCGATCGCCAACAAGACGAGTACGTGATCTACGTGCTCCAGTTCGAACGGCAGATCAAGGAGCTTTCTATCGTCGCCGGGTACGCGGGCGATGTCATCACGGCGCGAACTCCGACGCTGCAGTTTTCGCCCGAGCTTGGTTTTGCGCGAGCGATCCTGGCTCACGCGCAATATATGATCGATTCGAATCGCAGCGTGGCCGTGGATGCGGCGGTGCGCCAGAACGGGCGAGGGAGTTGGCTGCGCGCCGAATATTCGCAAGCCTTCGGACAACATTGGCGCGCCACGGCGGGGTACAGTTGGATTCGGGGCGACGAGAGCGATTTCCTGGGCGAGTTTCATCGCAATTCGTTCGCGCTGCTCGCGCTGCGTTATAGTTTTTGACTTCCGATCACGCCGACTGGAGCGCTTCGTACACTTCTTCGGCGTGGCCTTCCGGCTTCACCTTACGGAAAATCTTCTTGATCTTGCCATCGGCGCCGATCAGAAATGTGCTGCGCTCGATGCCCATGTATTTACGCCCGTACATGCTTTTTTCCACCCACGTCCCGTAGGCCTCGGCGACCTTGTGATCCACGTCGGCCAGCAGCGTGAAGGGTAGATCGAACTTGTCCTTGAACTTGGATTGCGCGGCTGCTTTGTCGGGCGACACGCCGACGATCACGGTATCGGCCTTGGTGAATTTCTTCGAATGATCGCGAAACTCGCAGGATTCCTTGGTGCAGCCCGGCGTGTCCGCTTTGGGATAAAAATGCAGCACCACGTTCTTGCCTTTGAGCGAGGCGAGAGAGAAGGGGTGTCCTTTGTCATCCTCGACCTGAATCGCGGGTGCGGCGTCGCCTTCTTTGAGAGCTTTGGCCATAGGAACATTCTAGCGGGAGCGAAACAGGATGCGTTACAAATGGAACATGGCTTCGAGGAAGAAGATCTCCCGCAACAAAAACAGCGATGATGCCGAGCAGCGACGTCTGCATGAAGCTGCCGCGACGTGCATTGGGTCCTCGAAGGCGACGGTTCCCAACGATCAGACAACGAGAGTGTACGCCGAGTCGTGAGGCAGCGCCTGCGTCAACGTTATGGCCGCTGACCTCGGGCCTAGCATGACCATCGCGGATGACGAACCCGCCGCGAAGATT
>DATHMO010000182.1:0-10613 GCA_035486995.1 Bryobacteraceae bacterium | reverse complement strand
ACGCGGGTGAGATCCGAGACTTATGCGCCATCGCGAAACCGCGCATCGGCGTCGTGACAAATGTGGGCTACGCGCACATGGAGGCGTTCGATTCGATAGAGGGGGTGGCAGCGGCCAAGCGCGAGTTGATTGAGGGGCTGTCGGCGGATGGCGTGGCCGTGTTGAACGCGGACGATCCGCTAGTGGCTAAGTTCCGCGACGTGCATCGCGGCTACACATTGACGTTTGGCATCAACTCGCCGGCCGACGTTCGTGGCGAGGACTTGCATCTCACCGATCACGGCGTGAGCTTTTCTGTAGGCGGCCTGCGTTTCGAGAGTGCGCTGGTGGGACGCCACAGCGTCTTCAACATATTGGCCGGGCTCGCCGTCGCATCGCTCTATGGCATCGGGTTCGCGAAGCTCGTCGATGTAGTGAGGGATCTTGCGGCGCCCCCGATGCGCGGCCAACGCATCGTGCACGACGGCGTTGTGGTTTTGAACGATTGCTATAACTCCAATCCCGAGGCGGCGCGCGCGATGATCGAAGTGCTCCGGGATACGCCAGCCAAGCGGCGCATCGCCGTACTGGGGGAGATGCTCGAGCTCGGACGTTGGTCCGAGCCACTCCATCGCGACGTAGGTCGCTACGCCGCAGCGAGTGGAATTGATGTGCTGATTGGGATACGCGGCGAGGCCTGTCATCTAGTCGACGCAGCCAGGGAAGCAGGCCTGGCGGTAAACGCCGCGTTCTTTTTTTCCGATGCCACCGCGGCAGGCGAACACCTGCGGCGGATCGCGCAGCCGGGCGACGCGATTTTGTTCAAGGGTTCGCGAGGCAGCCACGTCGAGCATGCCCTGGAGAGGTTCCTCGCACGGCCCAACTAAATGCTCTATTGGCTGTTCTACGAAAAACTGTTCCGTCACTTCACGCCCTTTCGCGTGTTTGGGTACGCCACGTTCCGCACCGCTTTTGCGGCCCTAACTGCGTTGTTTCTGTGCCTCGCGCTGGGGCCGTGGCTGATCGCCAAACTGCGCGAATTTCAAATCGGGCAATACATTCGCGAAGACGGGCCAAAAACGCACCAAAAGAAAGCCGGCACGCCCACCATGGGGGGAATCCTCATCATCATTTCGATTCTGGTGCCGACGCTGCTGTGGGCGAATCTCACGAATCCCTATGTGTGGATCGCGATGTTCGGATTGGTAAGTTTCGGATGTATCGGGTTTTGGGACGACTACGCCAAGATCCGCCGCAAGCGAAATCTGGGGTTGACGGTGAAGCAGAAGCTCGGGCTGCAGGTAATTGCGGCTCTGTTGGTCGGGTTCATGCTGCTCGCGTTGCACGCGCAGCGGGCCTATTCGACCAGCATGAACGTGCCGTTCTTCAAATCGTTCAAGCCGGATTTGTTAATCGATTCGATGTTGCGCAACTGGTATACATATCCGCTCGCATTCGTTTTCTTTTTCGCGTTTATGCTGCTGGTGATTGTCGGGTCGTCGGACGCGGTGAATCTTACGGATGGTTTAGACGGATTGGCAATAGGCCTGATGCTGATCGCTTCGTTTGCCATGACGGCGCTCACTTATGTCACCGGTCACGCGCAGTTCGCGCAATATCTCGACTTGGCGCGGCTCCCGGGCGCATCGGAGTTGACGATTTTTTGCAGCTCAATGGTCGGCGCGTCGCTCGGATTTCTTTGGTACAACGCGCATCCGGCCGAAATCTTCATGGGCGATGTAGGGTCGCTGGCGCTGGGCGGAGCGCTGGGTGTGGTCGCAGTGCTCATCAAGCAGGAGATTCTGCTGATCTTCATTGGCGGGGTTTACGTGATCGAAGCGCTGTCGGTGATTCTGCAGGTGGGCAGTTACAAGCTCCGCAAGAAACGGATTTTCCGGATGGCGCCGATTCATCATCACTTCGAGCAGCTCGGATGGGAGGAATCGAAAATCATCACTCGGTTTTGGATTTTGGGATTGGTGATGGCGCTGTTCGCACTGACGACGTTGAAGCTGCGGTAGCCGGTATGCGGAAGTTAGACGGTACGCGGGTTGTGGTCGTGGGGATGGGGCTTTCGGGCGTAGCAGCGGTGCGGTTGTTGCGGCGTGAGCGTGCTCTAGTTCGGGCAGTGGATGAAAAGCAAAAAGGTGAAATCGAAGGCGTGACAATCGAACCTCAGACAGAAGCAGCGTTCCGCGATGCGGAACTGGTGGTGATTTCACCGGGCGTGCCGGCGGATCTCGAGTTGATTGCGCCGGTGCGCGCGCGTGGCGTGCCCGTGATCGGGGAATTGGAGCTAGCGGCGCCATATCTGCAGGGCCGGACTATCGCGATCACAGGAACCAACGGAAAAACGACGACGACCGCGCTGACCGGCCATATTCTGCGTGATAGCGGGATCGCTTGCCAGGTGGGCGGCAACATCGGCGCCGCGCCGGCGGGGATGGTAGAAACGTCGCGGCCGGATCAATGGAACGTATTGGAGCTGTCGAGCTTTCAACTGGAGACTATCGAAACTTTTCGCGCTAACATCGCTGCGTGCCTGAACGTCACGCAGAACCACCTGGACCGGCATCATACTTTCGAAAGCTACGTCAACGCGAAGGCTCGGCTGTTTGAGACGCAGAGTCCGGAAGATCTCGCTGTGCTGAACGCTGAGGACCCGGTCTGCGCGAGCTTCGCAAAAAGAACGCCGGCCAAGACTGAGTGGTTCAACGCCAACGGCACCTTTCTCAAAGAGGACGTGATTCATCTTGAGGGCTCAGCTCTACTGAACGTTCATGACCTGCGGCTCCGCGGCCGGCATAACTACGAAAACGTAATGGCGGCAGGGTTGATCGCGATCCATACCGGTTCGAATCGGACTCAGATCGCACACGCGGCGGCAACCTTCGAGCCCGTGGAGCATCGTCTCGAGTTCGTTCGAGAAATCGGCGGCGTCGGCTACTATAACGACTCCAAAGCTACCAGCGTAGACGCCACGCTCAAAGCCATCAGCGCGTTCGATGGCGGTCTGTGGATTATCCTCGGTGGCAAGGACAAAGACAGCGACTACACCGTACTTCGCGAGCCTCTTCACGCGAAAGCCCACGCGGCTCTATTGATCGGCGCTGCGGCTCCGAAAATTGCCAAACACCTCGGCGAGGATGTCCCCATCGTTCAATGCGACACGCTCGCGGTCGCCATCGACAAAGCCTCGCGCTCAGCCGCCCCTGGAGACACAGTCCTCCTCGCGCCGGCCTGCGCTAGTTTCGACCAGTTCTCAAGTTTCGAGCACCGCGGCCGTGTCTTCAAAGATCTAGTGAATGCTCTCGCGGAGGGAGACAAGTAGTGGCGCAGCGACTCAAATCCGATTGGCTGTTGTTTGGGACCGTCGTGGCCATGGTGTGCTTCGGCCTGGTGATGGTCTATAGCGCGTCGTCTGTTGTGGCACAGCTGAACCCGCACATCAACTCCAGTTTCTACTACGCCGAGCATCAATTGGTATGGGCCGCGGTGTCGTTCATCGGCCTCATGTTCTTCAAGCGCCGCGATTACCGCATGCTACAGAGTCCCGCGTGGGCGTTCGGATCGCTCGGCATGGTGCTGTTCCTGCAGATCCTGGTGTTTTTCCTCGACAGCAAGACGCACCGCTGGTTCCGCCTGCAAGGCGTTGGAACGCTGCAGCCGTCGGAATTCGCCAAGCCGGCGCTCATCATATTTTTCGCCTACTTCGTCACGCAAAAGCAGGAGGCGATCAACTCCCGCCGCACGATCCTGGCTGCATCGCTGGCGCTTGCGGTGCTGGCGGCAACTGTGGGATTAGGCGACTTGGGCACTGCGATCGTGCTCATCGTTCCTGCGGCGGTGGTGTTCTACGTGGCTGGCCTCGAACGCAAGTTCGTCGCGGCGGCGCTATTGGTCGGCGCGTTGGTCGCAGTGGGTTTTATCGCGTCCAAGCCCTACCGCATGGCGCGCATCGTAGGATTTTTCGACCCCGACTATAAGCTCATCGGCATGCTTGATCACGAAGGCCGCATCAAGAAATACGTCAGCCAATCGGTGACGACGCGTGACGCGGGCTATCAGGTTCGACAATCCAAAATCGCCGTTGGCAGTGGCGGAGTGCTGGGCCTCGGCCTCATGCAAGGCAAGCAGAAAATTCTTTATTTGCCCGAAGCGCACACGGATTTCATTTATGCGGTGGTCGGAGAAGAGCTCGGATTGTGGGGCTGCGGCGCGGTGTTGGCTGGATTCCTGGTGATCCTCGGACGCGGGCTCCAACTATATTGGGTGGCGCATGACGACTTCGGACGCTATCTGGCACTGGGAGTGACGTCGTCCATCGTGATCCAAGCCTTGATCAATATGAGCGTCGTGCTGGGCATGGGACCGACGAAAGGCATTCCGCTGCCGATGATTAGCGCCGGCGGAAGTTCGCTGATGAGCACCTTGATTTGTCTGGGAATGCTGCTCAGCGTGAGTGAACATTCCGGATACTAACGAACGCGATGGAACAGGGATGGCGACGATCGTGATGGCCGGTGGAGGGACGGGAGGGCACGTGATGCCGCTGCTCGCGGTGGCGCGCGAACTTGCATCAAGTGGCCATCAATCCGTCTTCATCGGCACACGCACTGGCTTTGAAGCAAAGCTGGTGCCGCCGGCGGGATTTCCGCTCGAGTTCGTCGAGATCGGCGGATTGAACCGCGTGGGCGTGATGCGGACGCTTCGAACGCTGGCACAGCTTCCTTTCAGCGTGCGGCGCTCCGCGCAATTGCTCGCGAAACATCAAGCGTCGGCGGTTTTCAGCCTGGGCGGATATGCGGCGGGGCCTGTGGCGATCGCCGCGCTTTGGAAGCACGTGCCGTTGGTAGTGATGGAACCGAACGCGATGCCGGGGCTCACGAACCGCCAAATCGGCCGCTTTGTAAATCGCGCGTTGCTGAGTTTTCCCGAAGCCGCGCGGTTCTTTCCGCCTGGGAAATCGGAAATCACAGGTCTGCCGGTACGGTCTGAATTCTTCCGGATCGCGCCGAAACAGCGCGAAGCAAAGCTGACGATACTGATTACCGGAGGGAGCCAAGGTTCGCGCACGTTGAATGAAGCCGCGAGCGGAAGTTGGAGCTACTTTCGCGAAGCACGATTTCCCGTCCGCTTCATTCATCAGACTGGAGTGGCCGCGCATGCCGCTCTGGCGCAGAAATTGGCGGAAAGCGGCGTGGAAGGTGAGGTGGCGCCGTTCATCGATGACATGCCGGCGGCCTTTGCCCGCGCGGATCTGATTATTTGCCGCTCTGGCGCCGGTGCGGTGGCCGAACTGGCGGCGGCCGGTAAGCCCGCGATCCTGGTGCCGTTTCCCCACTCCACGGATCAGCATCAGTTGCGGAACGCGGAAGCCTATCAGAAGGCCGGAGCGGCGCTGCTGGTGGAGGACCACGAGATGGACGGAGGCCGGCTCTTTGAAGAAGTAGAAAAGTTACGCGCCAGGCCCGAATTGTTACAACGCATGGGCGAACGAGCCCGTGTTTTTGCGCATCCGGATGCTGCGCGGAGCGCGGCCAGTGTGATTGAGACAGCGATCGTCCATTGACATTCCACTTGAAAGCCGAAACAATACAAGATTAAAATGTTTTTTAAGCCGCAACACTTGCACTTCGTCGGAATCGGCGGTATTGGCATGAGCGGCATCGCCGAGGTGTTGCTGAATTTGGGCTACGAAATTAGCGGCTCGGATCTGAAGCTGAGTCCCACCACCGATCGGCTGGCGTCGCTCGGCGCGCGGATTTACGAGGGCCATTCGGCTGCGAACGTTGCTGGAGCGAAAGCGCTGGTGGTCAGTTCGGCGGTTGACGCCGCCAACCCGGAGGTTCAGGAGGCGCGACGCTCCAAGATCCCGATCATTCCGCGCGGCGAGCTACTGGCGGAATTGATGCGGTTGAAATATGGCATTGCCATCGCCGGTAGCCATGGAAAAACGACCACCACGTCGATGACCGCTACAGTCTTGAATGCCAGCGGGCTCGATCCCACCGTCGTGGTCGGCGGGAAGGCTGCGTCGATGGGCGGCTCGAACGCGCGCGTGGGGCAGAGCGATTTTCTGGTGGTGGAGTCGGATGAAAGCGATGGGTCGTTTCTGAAGCTCAGTCCGATTCTTGCCGTGGTCACCAACATCGACCGCGAGCATCTGGATCACTATCCATCCATCACGGAAATTCGCGCGGCGTTTCTCGAGTTCATTCAGAAGGTGCCGTTCTACGGCGCGGCCATTCTGTGCCTGGACGACGAAAACATCCAGCAGCTTCTTCCTTTGGTGAACCGGCGCGTGATCACCTACGGGAGTTCGCAGCAAGCCAGCCTGCAAATCTGCGATCTGGACTGCGCGGCGTTCGAGAGCCGCTTTTCGGTTCGAGCGCGCGGGCGTGACCTAGGGATCTTCCACTTGCGCGTCCCTGGCGTGCACAACGTGCTCAACGCCACGGCGGCGATCGCGGTGGGGCTGGAACTCGACATCCCTCTGGAATCGATCCGCGAAGCCATAGCGAGTTACTCGGGCGTCGATCGGCGGTTTCAAACGCGCGGCCAAGCTCACGGCGTAACCGTGATCGACGACTACGGCCACCATCCCACCGAGATCCGCGCCACGCTGGCCGCCGCGCAGCTTTGCAAGTTTGATCGCGTACTCGCTGTCTTCCAACCGCACCGTTATACGCGAACGCAGCATTTGATGGATGAGTTCGCGAAGAGTTTTCATCAAGCCGACGTGGTGTTCGTACTGGATATTTATGCCGCCTCGGAAGCGCCGATTGAGGGAATTACCGGCCGTTCACTTGCCGATCGGATTCGCGATTTCGGACATCGTTGCGTTCAATACACCGGAACTATTGATCAAACGGTGGCCGCAGTTGTGGAAACGGCGCGCGATCACGACGTCGTCCTGACCCTCGGCGCCGGCAATGTGTGGCAGGTGGGCGATCGAGTTCTCGCGAAACTCAAGGAGGCGGCGTAAGTGGCGTCCGAATCCAGCGCGAAGAGCAAAAATCGCCAAACCCCTGCCAAGCGCCTCCTCCTGCGCTTCGGCGGCATTGCGCTCGTAGTGGGAGTGGCGCTCAGCGGCGGCATTTATGCTTCGGAACGTTTTGCGCAGTTTCTGATTCGGGATACACGCTTCTTTCTTCCCGGTCCCGCCGATTACGGGCTGGAAAGCCCGAATGTCGAAGTCCACGGCATTCGCTACGCGTCGCGACAGCAAGTGCTCCGCCTGTTCGAGCCGGATTATGGCCGCAGCCTGTACCTGTTTCCGCTCGCCGCGCGCCGGAGCGAACTGCTGCGCGTTCGATGGGTACACGATGTTTCGATCGCCCGGATCTGGCCGAATCGCGTTGTGGTGCACGTCACCGAACGAAAGCCGGCTGCGTTCATCAAGCTGCCCGCCGAGGCCATGCTGCGTTGGGCATTGATTGACGACGAGGGCGTAATTCTGGAGGCTCCGCCTAAGTCCACTTTTCAACTTCCTGTGCTAGCCGGCGTGATGGGCGGCGAAAGTCAGGAGAAGCGCGGCATTCGCGTGCGGCGGATGCAGAGGCTGATGAAGGAACTGGGTTCGATGGCCGACAACGTGTCGGAGGTGGACGCGAGCGATCTGGACGATTTGAGGATCACTGAGCAAGCGGGCGGCGGCGCCGTGACGCTGATGCTCGGCGATCGCAATTTTTCGTCGCGCCTCAAGAACTTTTTGGAACACTACCCCGAGATCCATCGCAACATGCCGCAGGCAACGGCGTTTGATCTCCGGCTGGACGACCGCATCACGGGTATGGAGGCGCCGCGCAATGGCCGATAAACCGCAGATCGCCGCTGGTCTCGATCTCGGAAGCTCTTCCACGCGCTGCCTGATTCTGCTGCTCGAAGGCGGGCGCTTGCGCTACGCCGGGCACAGCGAAGTCCCGTCCGACGGATGGGCGAAGGGCAAACTCGCCGACCAGCAAGCTATCACCACTTGTGTTCGCGCCGCTGTGCGCGATGCCGAAGCCCAAGCGGGCGTATCTTTGGAAGCGCTAGTGGTAGGCATCGGAGGCGCGAGCGTTGACGGTTGCAATAGCCGCGGCATCTACGAATTCGCACGGCCGCGTCCGGTGACCATCGACGACATGGAGTACGCCGTCGAGCGTGGCGAACAAGTGCGCTTGGAAGAAGACCGCATGATCCTGCATTTGTTTCCGCAGGATTTTACGCTCGACGGCCGATCCGGCAAGCGTTACCCGCGCGGCTCCATCTGTTCGCGTCTGGAAGCCAACGTTCACATCGTCACTTGTTCTGAGCAGGAGCACCACGCGATTCTGCACGCGGTGCAGCAAGCTTCATACGCGGTGGAAGAGTCGATGTTTGAGCCGGTGGCCACGGCGTATGCGTCGGTGAACCGCGACGATCGCAATCGCGGCGTCGCAGTGGTGGATATCGGCAAGCATTCAACCGACATTGTGGTCTACGACGGCGAAGCGGTATTGCTGGCGCGCAGCCTGGCGATCTCCGCCGATCATTTCACCCGCGACGTAGCCGTGGGCTTGACCGTACAGTACAACGATGCTGAACGGCTGAAGATCGAATACGGATGCGCCATGCTGGGGCTCACTTCGGATAACAGCTTTATCGAGGTTCCATCGAACGAAGGACGTCTGCCGCGCGAGGCTCCGCGCAAGCAGCTCAACGAGATTTTGGAAGCTCGCGCAGAGGAGCTATTCATCCACGTCGGCTCGGAACTGGTGACCATCGGCATGGATCAAAAACTGCTGGAAGGCGTGATTCTGGCGGGCGGCGGCGCGATGCTGAATGGCATGTGCGATATGGCCGAGCGCGTGTTGAATTGTCCCGCCCGCAACGCGATTCCGGAAGGCATCCAGGGTTTTCCAGAAGAGCTATGTACGCCGGCGTGGTCGACTGCGTCGGGGTTGGCGCGTTATTCGGCCAGGTTGAAGACAAATCGGGAGACCAAGCGCAGGGCTCCCGGAATCATGGGCATGCTGTTTCGATAGCTAAACGATTCACAGGAGGTTTTGAATGGATGCATTGAAGTTCGCCATACAAGAAGAGGCCCTCGCAGGCACCAAAATAAAAGTGGTCGGCGTCGGCGGCGGTGGTTCGAACGCGGTGGCCCGCATGATGAACGAGGGCCTAAGCGGCGTTGAGTTTCACATTCTCAACACCGATGTTCAGGCGCTCAATGCATCTCAAGTGCCGAACAAGCTGGCCATCGGTTCCAAAGTCACCAACGGTTTGGGCGCGGGCTCCGATCCATCCTTGGGTCGGCAAGCGGCGCTCGAAGACACCGAGCGCATCATTGAAGTGCTGGAAGGCGCGGACATGGTGTTCGTTACCGCTGGATTGGGCGGTGGCACCGGTACTGGAGCTGCGCCTGTGGTCGCTTCTCTCGCCAAAGAACTGAACGCGCTCACGGTTGCGGTGGTTACGAAGCCATTCGCGTTCGAAGGGCCGCGCCGCATGAAGCAGGCCGACCGTGGACTATCTGAGCTTGGCGGAACGGTCGACACCGTGATCACCGTACCCAACGATCGCTTGCTCGAACTTGTCCCGCGCGGCACCAGTTTCTTCGAGGCATTTCGCATCGCCGACGATATTCTGCGTCAAGCCGTTCAGGGCATCAGCGATATCATCACCACTCCCGGCCTGATCAATCGCGATTTCTCGGACATTCGCGCGATCATGCTCGGCATGGGCTACGCGATGATGGGCACGGCTTCGGCTTCGGGTGAGAATGCGTCCATCGAAGCGGCCCGCCAGGCCATCAGTTCACCGCTGATGGAAGAGGGCGGGGTGAAGGGCGCGCGCGGCGTGCTGATCAACATCACCGGTTCCAGCAAACTCAGCCTGCACGATGTGAACGAAGCGTGTTCGCTGATTCGTGGCGCCACGGCGAATGAGGACGCGCAGATTAATTTCGGCGTCGTGATGAACGAATCGCTGAAGGACACCGTGAAGATCACTGTGATCGCCACTGGATTCCAGCGCGACAATCTACCGCAACTGGCGCGCCGGGCAACGGCGAGCGCATCGGTATCGTCCATGCCCGAGCCGATTGTTTTTGAGAATCTGCCGCCGTCGCCTCCGCCTGCTCCCCCGCCTGCTCCGGTGACCGAGCCTCTCTTCACCAGTGGATTGAGCGGCGCTTCGTCGTTCTTTCGGGATCTTCCGCCCGAACCAGAGCCCGAGCCGATTGCCGCGGACCCTGTGACGGTGGACGATCTGGAAGTCCCCGCGTTCATGCGGCGAGACCGCAGGTTGTACCAGTAGCGCGGGAATCCGTGTTCATCGGCGTTCATCTGTGGCCAAATATAGCTGCCGATAAACGCGGATCAACGCCGATTGCGCTCCAGACCCTCGAGGAGGGAACGTAGTTCACGGAAACCGTCTTCGCTGCAGTACGCGCCGCTTTTCTTAACCGGCGGGTGAGTTTCCGACTTTCCGCCGGTGCCATCCAGAAAGTTCCGTATTGTCTCGATCGTGTACTTGCGAGCTTCCTCGTAATCCATCTTTCGAGCCATAACGAACCCGGTTGCGCTACTGAAATACCGGTTGCACTCGCGAGCCGCTCTGGATAGGCTTTTCCGACGCTAGCGCCACGGCGTCGCCATCGTTCA
>DATHMO010000181.1:0-10224 GCA_035486995.1 Bryobacteraceae bacterium | reverse complement strand
TCGGCATTGGCCGCGTCGTTGATTCCGGCGCTACGGGCCAGCGGGATTTCGCCGTCGGAAGCATTGCGCGCCGAGTAACGCGCGATTACGCGCCCTTGGGCAACTGCAGCAGATATTTGCAGATGGCGTCCAGATCCATCGGCATCAACTTGTAAGCCGGCATGATGCTGCCCGGCGTGACGGCCGCAGGATCGGCAAAATGTTTTTCGAGCCAGGCGCGATCGTGCCGCAGGCCGACTCCATCCAACGCCGGCGCCAGTTTGGAACCGACTCCGCGGATTTGATGACAGGCGTTGCAGTGGTTCGATTGATAGACCATAGCGCCCTGGATCGCGAAATCGGGCGCGGCAAGAAGCGCGGACTCGTTTTGCGGCGTGAGCGTCAGCACGAAGAGCGACAGAGCGTTGAGATCGGGGGTGGGCAAGTCGATGGACGGCATCACGCTTCCGGGAACAATTTGCGACGGGTTCTTGAAGTGCGGAACCATCCACGTGATGTTGCGGTGCTCCTTGGGCATCTTGGTGAGTTCGGGACCGATGCCGTTCTTGCCGCCCACCGGATGGCAGCCGGTGCAGGCCTGTTTCTTGAAAAACCCGAGCCCTTCGAGTTCCTCGGCGGTCAGGCGCTGCCAAGCGGCAAGAGTGGGCGCTGGCGCGGTCGCCACGTTTGAGGTTTGAGAATTGGAGGTTGCCGGTGCCGGCGTGGTTGCGGTTTCAGGTGTTTCAGTGGCGGGCGTCTCGGTATCGTCGGCTGATTCCTGATTCTTGGGGGTGGTGACCACCGCGGCGGTGGTTAGGCCAGTCCAGGCGATGACCGCGAGTAATACAAAAGTGATCGCAAATGTTCTTTTCCCGAGGCGGATCATGGGCCCGCGGTCAATGAACGGAATCAAGAACAGCGTGAGCACCGCGACACCCGGCAACACCACGCTGCCCACCGTTTCCAGTGGGCCTTTGAAGAATTTTAGCGTCTGGAAAAGGAACAAGAAATACCATTCGGGACGCGGGATGTAAGCGGTATCGGTGGGATCGGCCAGGCGTTCGAGGGGAACCTTGGCGACCACGGCCATGGCGAATAGAATGATGAATCCGACCGCGACGCCGACCGTATCCTTGAACACCTGCTCGGGAAAAAATTTGCGTTTGGGAGCGGTATCGCCAGGCGCGGCAGCGACTCCGTGTTTGCGCACCAGATAGATGTGAATCCCGATGAGGATGATGGTGAGCGGCGGAAGCAGCACGGTGTGGAGCGCGTAGAATCGCGAGAATGTGACGTTGCCGACGCTGCCCTGGCTGCCGAGCAATCGCAAAAGATACGGGCCGGCGATGGGCGCTTGCGATGCAATTTGCGTGGTAACCACGGTTCCCCAGTAGGCGCGATTGTCCCATGGGAGTAAATAACCGGTGAGTCCGAATGCGAGCGTAATGAGCAG
The DNA here is from genome assembly GCA_035486995.1 of Bryobacteraceae bacterium. Lineage (GTDB taxonomy): Bacteria > Acidobacteriota > Terriglobia > Bryobacterales > Bryobacteraceae > Palsa-89. The sequence continues at coordinate 8,792 of DATHMO010000181.1, read as the reverse complement.
CAGGGTTACGCCGACCATCCAGGTGGCCTCGCGCGGCTTCTTGTAAGCGCCGTAGATGAAGACCTGGATCATGTGCAGCACCACGATGATGAGCATCATGCTGGCGCCCCAATGATGCAGGCCGCGGATTAAGGGGCCGCCGGTCAGCTCCGTCATGATGTACTTCACGCTGTTGTACGCTTCGCCGGGAGTGGGAGCGTAATTGAAAGCCAGCAGACTGCCGGTGAAAACCTGAATCACGAAGAAAAAGACAGCCAGGCTGCCGATAATCTGGTGCCAGCCGGCGGAGGCGGGGATGTCTTCGTAGAGAAAATTCTTGATCGCGCTCTCGATGCCGGTGCGATGTTCGAGCCAGTCAATAACGGTGCGCATGGCGGTTAGGCGTGCGGTTCCACGGGTCCGATTTCAAGCTTGCCGGCGTCGATCTTAGTCATGTAGCGATCCAGGGGGCGCGGCGCGGGGCCGCTCAGCACTTGTCCGTCCACGGAAAAAACCGAATTGTGACACGGACACATAAAGGTGTGGCTAGGATCGTCCCAATGATACGCGCAGCCCAGATGGGTGCACTGTGGCGTGAAGGCGACTACGTCGTTATTCGGCTTCTTCACCACCCACGCGGTGGCTTTCTCGGTGGTGGTCTTCCATCCATCCACGCGCTTGCGCTCGAAGGCGATTTCGGTGGGAGTGCCGGCGGGAATGGTGGAAAGATCGGCCGTGTCCACCCATTCGGCCTCCTTGCGGAGCTTGGGTGGAAAGAGTAAATAGACGGCGGCGGGAACCGCGAGTGCGAGGCCGATCAGGCTCATCGCGCCGTTGATGAATCCAATATAGAAAGCGCGCCGCGTAGGGGACACATCCACGGCCGCGTGTTGAGGTTCGTTTTCCATTTATGCCGCTTTTACTGTACGCCCGGCACGTTCAGTGAATCAAGACTGAGCGGGCCTGAATACGAAAGCGTATCAAACATTTTACATGATGATGCTCTTTTCGCAATCTACAAGACGCGGGTTTGGTCGCGGACGTTACTGTGGGTGATTAACTAGAGGGCGCCGTCGCCCCGATCGTCGTTGCGGATACGGATGGCCTCGGCAACGTCGTAGACGAAGACCTTGCCGTCGCCGATCTTGCCGGTGCGGGCGCTTGCGACCACGGTCTGGACGACTTCCGGGGAACGCTCGTCGGAAACCACCATCTCGATTTTAACTTTTGGCAACAAATCCACCTGGTACTCCATGCCCCGGTAGACTTCCTTGTGGCCCTTTTGGCGGCCATGGCCGCGGACTTCCGAGATCGTCATGCCGTCGATGCCGATCCCTTTGAGCGCTTCCTTCACGTCTTCGAGCTTATGCGGCTGAATAATGGCTTCGATTTTCTTCATGGCTGGTCCTCACGCTTCGAGATTATAACCTTCTTCGCCATGCAAGCTGATATCCAGGCCTTCGCGCTCTTGATCGGGCGAAACGCGCACCCCGATCAGGACATCGCAAATCTTGAGGATAATGAGCGTGCCGACAATCGCGAAGCCCCAGGAGATGGCCACGCCAACCAGCTGATTCAGCACCTGGCCGGCGTGCCCGTCGACGAGACCGAGCGGGAGTGTCTTGCCGGAGCTGTCCTTAAGTCCGTCGTTTACTGCCATGGTGGCGAAGACCCCGGTGAGAATCGCCCCTATGGTTCCGCCTGCGCCGTGCACGCCGAACGCGTCCAGCGTGTCGTCATATTTGAACTTACTTTTCACAGCGGTGACCATGAAAAAGCATAAGATTCCCGCGATGAATCCGATCAGCATGGCCGGGAACGGCCGGACGAAACCGGATGCGGGCGTGATGGCCACTAATCCCGCGACTGCGCCAGAGATCCCGCCCAATACACTGGGCTTTCCGTTGTGCATCCATTCCACCAGCAGCCAGCCGAGCGCCGCCGCTGCTGTGGCGAAGTGGGTCGCGACGAATGCGCTGGTGGCGAGAGCTGAGGCCGCCACTGCGCTGCCCGCGTTGAATCCGAACCAGCCCACCCACAGCAGACAGGCCCCGATGATCGACAGCACCAGGTTGTGCGGCTTCATTTGCTCCGACATGTAGCCTTGCCGTTTGCCCAAGTAGAGCGCGCACACCAATGCCGATACGCCGGAGCTGATGTGGACCACGGTGCCTCCGGCAAAATCAAAGCACGGAATCACACCGCCCAAGAACGCATTGAGGAATCCGCCCTTGCCCCATACCATATGAGCCAGAGGAAAATAGACGATGAACAGCCACAGCACCGTGAAGAGAAGCATGGCGCTGAATTTCATCCGCTCGGCAAATGCGCCGGAGATGAGCGCGGGCGTGATGATGGCGAACATGAGCTGGTAGATCATGTAGGTCTGCTGCGGGATGGTGGCGGCGTAGTCGGCATTAGGCGCGGCGCCGACGTTGTTCAGGAACAGATAGTGGAAGCCGCCCAGGAAGGGCGATCCTTCGCTGAACGCCAGGCTGTAACCGGCGATGGCCCAGATCACCGAGACCACAGCCATGAGAACGAAGCTGTGCATCATGGTGCTGAGCACGTTCTTGCGCCGGACCAGGCCGCCATAAAATAGTGCCAGGCCGGGGCCAGTCATCATGAGGACGAGCGCGGCGCTTACCAGCATCCAGGCGTTGTCACCGGCGCTTTGCGCGGATTTGACGGCAGCCTCGAGATTGCTGATGCGGGTTTCGGTTGCGGGAGGGACGGACTGGGCGAGCGCCAACGCAGGCGCCAGCAACGCCGCCCATACGACTCGGTAGGGCATAGCGTCTATTGTTAGCGCAAGTGAGGACGCAACGGCAATTGAATTTTTGGATTGCGCGGATAGTGAGTTTCGATAGCGCGACGGATCGGGGCGGGGCCGCTAGTCCTTCGGTTTCCACTTGAGACCGGCGCTGAATTCGAGTCCCACCACATACTTCATGCCTTTGCGGGTACAGGTGCGAACCGACGCCGAGCCATGCAAGCCCAAGCTGGCCGCCTGCAGAGTGACATAAGTTTGTTTTTCCAGCGGGTCGCTCACTTCCACACGAATGCCGGATTCCGAGACGTCGATGATGCGGCCGTTGAGAAATCCGTCCAGCCCTTGGCGATTTTTCCAGACAAGCTGGATGGGCGCCGAGCGCGCGGATCGCATATGCCGCCGGAGATTGCCCTCTTGGCTCATGAAAATGATCCGGATTTATCCATAATTTCCAGCATTGGTCTCTGAACAATCATAAAGCGAATTTAATTGCAGGCTGCAGCTGCCACTATTTTTGCTTGGGCGGATCGGGATCGTTCTGTGCTTCCGGCGCCGAAGAACCCAGCAGCAGCTTACGGCCGTCCGGATAGGTCAAATTACGTCCGTTAGCACGGCGGAGGGAATGGTCGCGCGCTTGGTAGCCATCCACGACGATCTCCGTTCCCAGCGGTAAGCTGTCGCGCGTCACGCCATGGCGCAGCAGCGAGTTTGGACTTCCACCCTCGATCATCCAGACTTCCTTGGCCCCGTCCGGCTTCGTGACTTCCACGTGAATCCAGGTGTGCGGATTCACCCATTCCACCTTCACAACTTTGCCTTTGAGGAGAATCGGGCGATCCGGATCGAACTCGCCTCCGAACGCATGATGGGCGGCGAGAGGCAGCGCTAGAGCCAAACACAACGCGGTGATGCTGACGAGAACTTTCATGACGCCCCTCATTTCCTGGTTTTCTCCGCCGCTTCTGCTTCGCGCGTTCGCGCGCCACGCAAAATATCCTCGAGCGCGTAGTTGGCCTCGTGACAGGCGTACTCGTAAATGGGTTCATTGGTTGCGGGCCACGCGTATTCACCGCTCCAGGGGCGATCCCAGGTCGCCGGGTCTTCCACCGTAAAGCGGTACAGCAGCGTTTTGGCGTCGATGCGCGAGAATCGTTCGACGACATGCAGATTTTCGGTGGAACCGCGGAATCGCGTTTGATCGTTGAAATTGGTGGTGTCCACTACCAGCGTGTCGCCTTCCCAATGGCCCACCGAATCTCCCATCCAGCGGCGAATGGTTTTCGGCAAATGCTCCGCGTTCATCCGCACAATTCGCGCGTCGTGGACCATCTCGGTCAGGATCATCACCGAGTCCCGCGTCTGCACAATCTGGTGGAGGTTGTTGTAAAAATAGTCGGGAAGTGCCGGCGGCCCGGACGTGGAACCGAATCCGAGCAGGCAGCGTTCGCCCAAAGGGCGCTGTTCCGGATTATCGTAGGAACCCGCTGGCTCCAGCCCCACGTCCCTACTTTCCTGCGCGTCCGATGTCGGCCTGGCCAGCAAAGCAAGCATTCGTTTTCGCGCCGCCGCATTCAAAGGAGGCGCACGTCCGTCAGGTGGATCGACAATGATGGACGCGCGGATCTGGCCGTCGACTACGGTATAGCGCGAGCCGGGATCGAGCCAGAAATTGTTGTAGCCACCCACTCCTCCGGCCGGGCCAGTGGATCCATCGCCACCTTTGGGCGGCGCCGATCGATCGCCACTGATCGCCTCATTACTTTTGGCGCGCTGTCCCGCAGCATCTTTTTCGAGCTTCGCCGCTTCTTCCGGAGTAAGCACAGCCTTGGTGCCGGCAGGGCGCTCGAGCGGAGTGAGCGTGGCGAGGTCGTAGGTGCCTTGAAGATCGGGATGGCCGTCGGGCAATCGCGGCTGGGCAAACGTAGAGAAGGGAATCGCCATCAAGCCGGCGACAACGGCCAGTCGCGTTCGCATCGTCGCACCTCCCTACTGGCCCAGCGGCTTCTTGCGCCACTGGCCATACAATAACTCTTCCACAAATTCAGGGCACTTGAAATCCAGCAGCTGCGCGTTCTTTTCCTGGCGCCGGTATAGAGGCATGCTCATTTTCCAGGGACGCGTGAACACCTTCGGATCCTCGATAGTCGCCTCGTACGAAATCACATCCGGGCTGGTGCGCGTGTAGCGCTCCACCACATGCAGCGCCTCGCTGTGATAATTTCCAGCGCGATCGAACCAGGTGGAATCGTTCAAGCCTTTCACGTCGAGCACCAGCGTATCGCCCTCCCAGTGGCCGACCGATTGCCCCATCCAGGAGTCGACCGGAGGCGGCCCAGGGTCGTTCAGAAAAACGTTGCGAACTGCACCGGCATATTCGTAGACGATCACAATCGCACTCGCGCTTTGCAAAATCTGGAACGGGTAGGGCAGGTACGTGGCGCGCGGAACGCCTGGCAGATAGCATTTGATTTCGGGATCGGAGGTCAGCCAGTTGTCTCGATTCTCTTTCCGCTTCGCCAGCGCCTCCGGCTTATACGGGATCTCGCCGCCATCCACGACTCCGAGCCCGGGTGGCACCGAACCAACCGCGCCTAATGCGAGCACAGACGCAGCGGGCACAGGACCGTAAGGACCAGGCCGGACCGCCAGCGCCGCCCGCGCCACATGCGCTTCGATGTCGTAATTGGCTTCGTTGAGGGCTTGCCAGATTCCGTTGAGATCGGGCTTGCCGTCGGCAGTTCGCGGTGCGCGATAGGTTGGCGTCTGAGCGGCCACCGATGTCGCGACAATCAAGATCGCGATCGCATTTTGAGTCAATTGTTTCATTCGCCGGAGTGGGATTCAGCCAAGAGTGTACACCGTCCCGGTCTGAGCAGCAAAGCGAGTCCGGTAGTAGACTGGCTCAGAGGAGATTTCAAAATGGCGGACGATGTCAAAGATCCTAAGAATGACGATTCACGCGGCCTTCCGCGTCGCGACTTCATAAGCTCCGTAACTGCGGGCCTCGCTGTTGTAGGTTCGGCTTCAGCCGCGATGAAGGTGGTTGAGACCGACGTCGAAATAAAAACACCCGATGGCACTTGCGACGCCGCCTTCATTCATCCGGCCTCGGGTTCCCACGCCGGCGTATTGCTCTGGCCTGACGTATTCGGCTTGCGGCCCTCCATGCGCGATATGGCGAAGCGGCTGGCTGCGGAGGGTTATTCGGTGCTGGTGCCCAATCCTTTCTACCGCGTGTCTAAGGCTCCCTTCACCGACGCCTCCAACTTCAACTTCCAGAATCCAACCGACAGAGCGAAGCTGGGGCCGCTCACGGCGCCGCTGGCCGTGCCAGGCAACGTTGAGAAGGATGCGGTGGCGTACATCGCATTTCTCGATGCGCAAAAGCAAGTCAACAAGTCGAAGAAAATTGGAACACAGGGTTACTGCATGGGCGGTCCGTTGGTGATGAAGACCGCTGCCACGGTGCCCGATCGCGTTGGCGCCGGCGGATCCTTCCACGGCGGCGGCCTGGTCACCGACAAACCGGACAGTCCGCATCTGCTCGCGCCGAAGATCAAAGCCAAAATGTATTTTGGTATTGCACACAGCGACGACGTGACGCAACCGGACGCGAAGGACAAGCTCAAGGAGGCGTTCATCGCCGCGGGCAATCCGGCCGAGATCGAAGTGTACGAGGACGCGCAGCACGGTTGGTGTGTGCCGGACATGCCGCATCAACCGAACGGTATGCCGATTTACAACAAGCCCGATGCCGACAAAGCCTGGGCCAAGCTGCTGGTTTTGTATAAGGCCAATCTCGCCTGATCGGCTAGTCCGATCGCAGCGCCTGCATCACATCCACTCGCGCGGCTCGTGTTGCTGGAAGAACGGACGCTACTACCGCGGCCGCCAGCAACACAATCGCCGAGCCGATGACGGGCAGCACACCCGGCAACGGGATGTCCTGGAAATAGCTGCTCGCAAGGCGCGCCAGCACATATCCGCCAGCCACGCCGGCGACGATACCGACAGCGGCCATCACCGCGCCTTCGGCGATCACGCCGGTAACCAGATCGCGCGGCTGCGATCCGATGGCGAGCCGGATTCCGAATTCGCGCGTGCGCCCACTCACCGAAAATGCCAGCACGCCGGCCACTCCGACGACTGCGATCAACAGGGCAACAGCAGCGAATCCGCCAAACACAAATGCGTTCAGCCTATCCGGCGTGAGCACTTCGGCGCGGACATCTTCCAGTGTTGCCGCGCGTTCGACGGGCTGCTCGGTCGATAAGCCGCGGATGATGCCTGTGATCGGCGAGACCAGGGTGTAAGGATTCGATCGCGCGTGAATGAACAGGCGTTCGCCGCCAAATACCTGGCCGAACGGATGGTACACGCTCATGGCCGGACCAGGCACCACGTTTTCGTCATCCACATCGGCCACCACGCCGATAATGCGCCGCGGCACCGCGCCGACGCCGATGAACTTCATTACCGGATCGGTCCAAATCAGGTGATGATTCACGGCATCCTGATTCGGGAACATGCGCTGGGCGATGCTCTGGCTCACAATCACCACCGGCTCGCTTCCTTTCCGATCCCCGGCGTTGAAATCGCGGCCAGCGATGATCGGCACGCCGAGCGCCGCGAAGAATCCAGGCGACACCGTTCGGAAACGGCCGAGTGGATCTTCTTCGCCCGCAGCCTTGACATGGCCGTCCGCGGAAAATTCGAACCCGGGCCCGAAGTTGCCCGCGTCGCGCCATGGAACCGAACTCCCGATCGCTACTCCATCCACGCCCGGCAATTGCGAAATCCGCCGGACCGCTTCCTGATAAAACGCGGTGATCTGTTCGGGCGTTTTTCCGTACGGCATCTCGGGCACATTGATGGCGAGCACGTGGCGGGTATCGAAGCCGGTTTGCGCCGCCTGCATTGTCATCAAAGTTTTCACCAACATGCTGGCGCCGGCCAGCAACACGAATGACGCGGCAATCTGGGTCACCACGAAGATCCGCTGTTTGCGGCTCGTGCTGCCGGTGATGCGGACGCTGCCGTTCGCCAAGCTGAGTCCGTGGGAGGCATCGGCTGACGGTAAGCGCGGGACAAACGCTAAGAGGACCGCTGAGGCGACGGCCAAAGCCGCCCCGACCCAGAGCATACTGGAATCCACCGTCAGATCCAGCGCTCGCACCGAGAAACGCGATGCATAACGAGCCAGGATGGCGACCATCGGTTGCGCGCTCAATACGCCCAGTGCGGCGCCCGACACGCACAACAGCAGGCTTTCGGCGAGCAGCGTCCTACGCAGTGCGGCCGTGCTTGCACCGAGCGCCGCGCGAATTGCCAACTCACCTTCGCGTCGAACCGTGCGCGCGAGAATCAGATTCGCGACGTTGGAACAAGCAATGATGAAGACCAATACCGCCGCCGCGAGCAGCACCCACAGCACGGTCCGGGCGCGCGATGTGATCTGATCGCGTAGGCGAACGGCGTCGATGCGGAAGTCCGCACGGGGCGAATATGCTTCGGGATGTTCCTTGACGATTGCCCCGTGGACGGTGCGCAACTCAGCGCGCGCCTGTTCAAGAGTGGCGCCGGGCGCGAGACGTCCGAAAAGCTCCGTCATGCGATGCACCCGGCCGGTGACCATGGTGGCCGAGAGATGATGCGGGCTGGTGACAATATTGGCGATGATCTCGGTTTCCGCCGGATAGGGCACGGATGGCTCCAGCACGCCGACAACGGTGGCAGTGCGCGATCCAAGCCGGACCGTTTTCCCAAGCACGGTAGGATCGCTCTTGAGCTGGGTGGTCCAGAAACGATAGGTGAGCACCATCGCACCGGCGGCCTGTGGTCCGTCGTCCCGCATGTCGAGCAGGCGCCCGAGTACCGGATGGAGCCCCACGACATCGAAGTATGATCCGCCGACAACACCGGCGCGGACTTCACGCGGCTCACCGAGCCCGACCATGGTGAAGCCGATGGTGGAGAAATCGCCGAACGCGGTCAAAGTCTTGACGCGCGAGCGCAGATCCTGGATCTCGGGCACCGAAAA
>DATHMO010000180.1:0-19823 GCA_035486995.1 Bryobacteraceae bacterium | reverse complement strand
ACAACATGGCCGTCTTCCTTCAGCACAAAATCGGTGGCCTGCAAGTGCGTGATCGCGCGATTGGAGGAGTCCACCACCTGAGCGTCGACACGAACCAGCGACACGTCGCTTTTGAATACGACGTCGTCATCAGCGGCCAGGACGCAGGCCGACACGAGCACGACGCATGCCAAAAGAAAATAAGGGGATCGAAGCACCGCGGAAACGCCTACTGAATAGTAACGTACCTAGCGCGGCCCGGGTTTCAAGGCTTTTCCCACGCGTAGGCGTAAAACCGGCGCGATTCGCCGAAGCCAAAGCGGGTATACAAGCGGAGCGCGCTTTCGTTGGTCGCCGTAACGGTAATACTGATGCGTTCGGCGCCGGCGTCAGCCAGTGCGGCAGCCGATTGGCGGAGCAATTTATTTCCCAGGCCAGCGCCTCGGCATTCGGGGGCGACGCAAAGCTCGGCGACATGCGCGACGCGCGAGCCCACGAAGCTCACCAGCGAAATCCCCGCGGCTTTTCCAGTTGCTTCGTCAAACGCGACGAACGAAGCCGGCCGGCAGAACGTGGCGCAGCCGGGGAACTGCACCAGATCGCGTAGGAAACGGCTTGCTCCGGCGAACGTGCGGTATTGATCGCTCATCTCGGCATCGATGTGCCCAGCATGGGCGAGCGTCAGGACCGCGGCCGCTGCGTCATGGTGTCGATCGTCCCACGGCTCCAGGTGGAATCTGGCAGAAGTGGATGCTTCGGCGGGCGGCACCGGAGCATTTGTGTCCAGCTTCATCAGAATCCGCTCGAATACGCGCATGCCTGGTTCGAGTTTGAGCGAGTTCGCGAGTGCCGCGTGCATCAGCATCAACTGGCTCTCGATGCGGCGCACACCCGGCGCTGCCATCAGTGCATCGAGCAGCACGCGGAATAGCACCTCCTCGGCATTTGTTTTGCGCCAATTAGGGCGTACATACACGTCCCAGATTTGGCCTTTTTGATCCACCAAGCCGCAGTACGCATAGCCCGCAACTTCGCCTTGATCGACCAAGGCCACGCCCCCTAGTTCCCGCGCGTTGGCAAGTCTGCGGACCAATGCGGCGGACTTCGAGAAATCCCAGTCCAATTTCCGTTCCCACTCGCCGGCCTCTTCGCAAAGGAGCGGTTCCAGGTCGCGTCCGTTTAGATGCCGCAGTTCGACAGTCCGCGGGATACTCGTGCTTGCCGTTTGTGGCGCCATCCTACACGGACATATCGGCGAGAGAGACAAAACCTCCTACTTCGCCAATAGTTTCTGCGTGTTAATCAATAGCTCGTAGTGCCCTTGGGTGAGCTTATCGATCTTTTCGTGCAGGTAGGCGATCTTGGTCTCTGTATTGATGCTGGACTCAAACTCGATGTCGGAGCGGATGCGGTCGCGTGTCCGTTGGCGGTTCTGGCTGGTGAGCACAAACAGCGTCAGGAAGATGGCTTCCACCGAAATAATCACCGACAGAAACTCGAACGGATACCGGTCGAAAGCCCGAAAACTCTGGATCAGGCTTAGATTCACCGCGATCCAGCCGCCGATGAAGAGCGCGTGCAAGGCCAGCGACGCCAGGCTCCCGGTAAACGCGGGCACCGAATCGGCCAGTCGCGTCAACAGTGTCCCCTGTTCGGCCGCGACATCGTTGACGTTGCGAGTTACCGTGCGCCGGATCACTTCATCGCTTTTGCGGAGCCTTCGGGCCGTCACGCTCAATAGATTCAACGCGGCGGGCGTACATTGGCGCACGTAGGCTTCAAAGTGCTCGCGGTCTAGCCGCAAAAGCTCGCCTTCGACTATGGATGCGACCCAGGCCGTGCGCGGACCGCCATCGAGCAGCGAGACTTCCCCGAAAATGTCGCCCGGCAGGGAGATTTCGAGTACGATTTTCTCCCCTTGGTCGTTCTTGATGTAGATCTCGAACTCGCCTTTGCGGACGATGTAAAGGGCATTCCCCGGGTCACCGTAGCTGAAAACCATTTGCCCGGTGGTGCAAGGCAGCAGGTCGATCTTTTCCGCCAGGGCCGCCTTTTCGGACGAATGGAGTTCGCTCAAGTGCCCGATTTCGTTCAGAATCGATGCATCAATCGGCATAGGTATCAGGCTATCATTGCCTGCCCTCCTCCTGGCCTATCCCCCCGGCTACTCCATGGGGAATAGTAAGTTTGTCTGGTACTCAAGCAAAATTAATAGAGAAGTTTGGTGGTGTTTTGGAAAGTTTGCGGATGACATAATCAGATTGCCCAAGAATTTCTGCGAGGTGTCCCGTGAAAATGCTCGTTTTTCTGCCGTTACTGGCAGGCGCCGCTTTCGGTAATCCAATCTATACCATTGCGAGCCTAGGCGGGTTGGGAGGGCTGACGTCTACAACAGGCTATGCCGTCAACAATTCGGGGACAGTAGTGGGCTGGGGCCAGGCATCCTCCGGCGGGGAGCAGGCGTTTGTGTCAACCACCGGGGGACTGCCTTTGGGCGTGGGAACCGAATCATACGCGTATGGGATCAACAATGCGGGAACTGTAGTAGGCAATACCTATATCGGCGGAAACTCGCACGGGACTATTTGGACTACCGCCGGCATTACGGATCTGGGAGCCAATACCTATGCCACAGCCATCAACAACTCGGGTGAAGTGGTGGGAAGCAACGGCAGTGCATTCGCGGTAGTGAACGGTCGGCTCGAAGATTTGGCAATGCCATCGAACATGAATTGGAGCTCGGCCTACGGGATCAACGATGCCGGTACGGTGGTGGGCGACGGGCGACTCGGGAACGGAACGTTTCGCGGCGTGATTTGGAATGCCGACGGCACGGTGACCATGCTAGGGACCCTCGGCGGGGCAAGCAGCGAAGCCACCGACGTGAACGCCAGCGGCGAAGTGGTCGGATTTGCCAGCCTTGCCAGTGGCTATCAGCAGGCCTTTTCGATGATTGGCGGCACAATGATCGATTTGGGGACGCTGGGCAATAGCAGCTATGCCTACGGAGTGAACGCCAGCGGCGAAGTGGTCGGCTATAGCTACCTCACAGACGGCGACCAGCACGCCTTTCTTTACTATGACGGCACGATGTTGGACTTAAACTCTCTGTTGCCGGCGAATTCGGGTTGGGACCTGGAAGAGGCGTTTGGGATTAACGCTTCAGGCCAAATCACAGGCATGGGGTTGTACGACGGGCAGCAGATGGCGTTTCTGATGACCGATCCTCCGGCGCCAACTCCCGAGCCGAGTACGGTTCTGCTGCTGGCGGCGTGTCTAGGATTGATTGGGCTGCTGCGACGGCGCCCGAGCGCAAGTCCATAATTGGAAATAGGCGGCGATGCGATTCGGGAAAATTAGCAAAGGCGTTGGGCGCAAAGTCCGGGAATGCCGGATGTTCGCCCGGGCCATGCAGTCGGCTACACACCCAATTCTGGCCCAGATCATCCCGACGCGCCGTTGCAATCTGGACTGCGGCTATTGCAACGAATACGACAAAACTTCCGAACCTGTGCCGCTCTCAACCATGCTCCAGCGGATTGACTGGCTGGCCGATCTGGGCACCACGATTATTACCCTCAGCGGTGGAGAGCCACTGCTGCATCCGGATCTGGACCGGATGATCGCGCACATTCGCGAGCGCGGCGCCATCGCCACGCTGATCACCAATGGCCTGCTATTAACGCCGGAGCGGATCCGGGAGCTCAATCACGCCGGCCTCGATTATCTGCAGATCAGCATCGACAATGCGCATCCAGACGAAATTTCCAAGAAAAGCCTGCAAGTGCTGGATCGCAAGCTGGAATGGATGGCTCGCTATGCGGAATTTGGAATAACGATCAACTCGGTTCTGGGCGCTGGCATTCGGCAGCCGGACGACGCGCTCTTAGTGGCCGGGCGCGCGCGATCGCTGGGGTTCACTAGCACGGTCGGGATTCTGCACGATCATTCCGGCCAATTGCGATCCCTCGGCGAAGCTCAACAAGCAGTCTACGAGCAGTTCCTGCAACACAAGGATTCGCTGTTTTCGTTCGCGCACTTCGATAGCTTTCAGCAGAATATCAGCCGCGGTTTGCCGAATGCCTGGCATTGCCGCGCCGGCGGGCGATTCCTGTATATCTGCGAAGACGGCCTGGTGCATTATTGCTCGCAGCAACGCGGGAAACCCGGCATTCCGCTCGAAAATTACACCGTGGAAGACTTGCGGCGCGAGGCTGCCAAGCCCAAGGGATGCGCACCGTTTTGCACCATTTCGTGCGTGCATCAGACCGCGATGCTGGACGACTTTCGGGAGAAACCGCGGGAAACGCTGGCTGGGATCATCGAGCGCCGCCGCGAAGCCGATCCGCGCTTTCAGCCCCCGGCTGCCGTGCGTGCGCTGGCGTGGATGTTCCTGGACCAGCGGCGTCGAGGGTTCTTCGGCAAGCTGCTGCTCGGCGCCCTGGGGATTAAGCGAAAGCCGGAGTGTACTGACTAGCGGCCGCGCGCGAAGGGCTAATGGCTTCCTTGGTCAGTGCCTGGTTTAGAGGCGGGGACGGGAAGCCGCGGCGCAGGATCGGCATACTGTTGACGCTGACGCCGAAACAGGCGTAGCCAACTCCGGGATGGGCCCACCATCTGGTTGGATGCCGACGAAGGAACAACGCCCCAAACGGCTGAAATTACCGAGCGTCCATGAAACATCATGTCGTCTACCTACCTCAAATCGACATGCCGATTTTGAAACTTTAGACGTGCCACCCGGCAACTCGGTTACCTGACGCGCAGGAATTGTACGGATTTGCACCCTGGGGGCATCCAACCTGCGTGAAACGTTACAGGCTAGCGATGATACCTGCGGCGATCGTGATCTCGGCTTTCCACTCGCCCATTTTTGCTCAGGCGCCCGGACAGACGACGGATCCCGTTTTACTGACCTTCGACGAGATCAAGCAGCTTTATCAAGACGCCGATCCTCCCGAAGACCTGCGCCTCAAACTGAAGACTCTGCTGACAACGCCCTTCGTTCGAAACACCGCCTACGATTCCGGCGCAATGCCGCTGAAGCCCAACCTCCCGGGCTTGGGGAAGACGCTACGCCTGGCGCAATGGAATATCGAACGAGGCCTGGAGTTCGATGCTGTGAGATATGCCTTGAGCGACCCCAAGCGGTTCAACGCTCTGATGGAGGATAAAGCTTCCAAGGCCGATGAGGATCAACGCGCGAAAATCCGCGAGCAAATCGCCATCCTGCAGCAAGCCGACGTGCTGGTCTTGAACGAAGTGGATTGGGGCGTGAATCGAACGCTGTTTCGAAATGTAGCCGAAGAGCTGGCGAACGCGCTGAACATGAACTATGCCTACGGCGTGGAGTTTGTCGAAGTAGATCCGTTGACGATGGGGCTCGATCAGCAGGTGGTGGCGCGCGAGGTGGAGGAGGCCTACAAGGAACCGCACGACGATCGGGAGGGGATGTTGGCGCGCGTCAAACAGATTATGACGCCCGACCCGGAGCGCTACCACGGGCTGCATGGAACCGCGATCCTGAGCCGCTACCGGTTAGACAATGTCCGCCTGCTGCCGTTCCTGGTCCAGGGTCATGACTGGTATAAGGACGAAAAGAAAACATCGCCGGCCGCGAAAGCGGAAGGCAAGTTGAGCCAGGCGGTGTTCAAGGAACAATTGATCCGGCAAGTGCGCCGGGGCGGCCGCATGATGCTGATGGCCGACATTACCGATCCCGAGCTTCCTTCGGGCCGGGTGACGGTGGTGGCTACCCACTTGGAGGACGTCACCTCGCCCGAGATGCGCCGCAAGCAGCTCAACGAGATTCTGGACAAGATCGATCAGATCGATCATCCAGTGATCCTGGCCGGCGACATGAACACATCCACTCACAACGGCGTCCCGATCAGTGTGACGCGCGCATTGAAACAGCGCTTCGGCAGCGGTAAGTGGTGGGCCGAGGAGGGCGCCACGTCGGCAATCAAGTACACGACTCCCTTGGGCTGGGCATACGATCTATCGCTCGGCTTAGTCGGATTCGCCCGCAAGGTGGATGACCCGACGCGCGCCAGCATTCCCTTGATCGGCGACAATCCCGAAGCCAAGTTCTTCGACACGATCGAAAAATTTCGTTTCGACGACGGAAGCGCATTCGACTTCCGCGGTGATAGCGAGCACTCCGCCAATGGACGAGGCGGAAAGCTGGCAAATTCAAATGAGCGATCCGAGAAAGGTTTCGAGGCCACTGAGGAATTAGAGCGGCGATTTGGGCCCGTCGGACGTTACAAGCTGGATTGGATCTTCGTCCGGCCCGCACGCTTGAGCAAGCCGGACGCTCACGAGTCTTCAGCGTTCAGCTGCTACCACGGGCGCACGCTGACGGAACTGAATCACGCGATACCGGACCGGATTTCCGATCACAATCCCATCACGGTGGATCTGCCGCTCGCAGCGCCCGGCGCCGCACAGACCACTATCGGGTCGAACTGACGGACCCCGGCCGGGGTGTCATCCGGTGGCGGCGCATCAATCGAGCACGGGCTACCGCCTTGGCCCGGGCGGCCGGGCTGACAGCGTTCTCCGGAGTCCCCACCGGAAATCCGGATTCGGTGGTGTCGGAATCGGGGCCGATGATCTCGAGCACATTGTCGCCAGAAGCCACGCCGCTGGGAACAGTGAAGTCGATCTGGTAGAGCCCTGCGAATCCCGGAGCCAGGCCCGCGAAGACGACCGTGGCCTGCGTACTATTCTCGTCGACATCGTCGATCCAGACTTCCGGGGTATTGTCTGCGTTGCTCACTGGATTACTGGGGCCAGCAGCGCCGGCCGAGACGTTCCCACTGACGCCGCCCAATCCCGCCAAATACACCGCTACAAGGTCGCCGATCTGCGCCGGAGCGCTCTCGGTCACCAGAGCGTAATTGGCCGTGACGTCCTGTGCGGCTGCGTCCCCGATGCCGCCTTCCGGAATGGTAAAGACACCAGCCGATGTGGCTCCCACGAATTGGGTAACGATGTTGGAGCTCGTCCCGTTATTGTTCACTTGAATCTGCGCGACCGGCTGCGTGGTGAAGAAAGGCACTACCACGTTGATCTGGCCCGGGCTCACAAACTGAATGGGCGCTTGGATGCCATTGATCGTCACCGTTACGTTGTTCAAATTGGTTGGAAGCGGAAGAGTGGTCGCGGACTCAGCGCCAGCCGCGAGATTCGTGCCGAGCAGCGTGAGAAATTCGCCCGGCGAAAAATGTGCCGTGAACGGCGATGAGCTGGCCGCATTGATCATACCCTGCGGGTTCAGATACACGGAGGAAGCGCTGGATGATCCGCCGCAATTGGTAGGCGTCGCACAGGAAGGCGCTTGCAGCCCGATGTTCATCGAGAGGAAGCCAGGCTCGGTGCTATATCCGACGCGGATGGTTCCGTCCGAACTGCTCCAATAGGTCTGAGTGAAATCGCTGTCGCTGGAACTGCCGTCTGTATTGACGGTGTAGAAATCCCAATACGTGTTGTCGGCGGTGCCGTTATAGATTAACTGCGAGTTCAGGCTTTGGTGGCCGATGCCCTGGTGGCCGTTGACGTCGTCGAAAAAACCGTTGACGGATCCGTAGTAGCTATCGAGAAACACAAATCCGTTCCCGACGTCAGTGAGGTCCACATCGACTCCCGCCTGATAGTACAGGGCGTCATAGTTTGAAGGTGCGCTGCTCGCATTGCGGACTCCCGCGAACATATCGAAACCGTTCGCTGAGCCGCCAAATACGAAATTGCCGTCGGGCGAAATGTAGAGAATCTCCGTTCCCCCAATCAGATTCGTGCTATTGTTCCCCCCGAAGGCCAGTTGGGCCGCGCCGTTGACAAACGAGTAGGTCACGTTGCTGAGCGTCTGGGTGATGGCCGACGTGTTGGTTCCGATAAATTCGTTGGCGTTCACCGTTCCGATGTTGCCATTCCCACCCGCGGTAAACGTAAGAAGAGCATCGCCTGCAAAGGTGGGATCGATATAGGCTACCTGGTAGGAGCCGTTCAGTGTCGCGTTGGTGGCTGACGAGGTGGTAGCTCCGGGTGCACCGACCGGCGCCGCGATCACCAGATCGTTGAAGCCTTCCGTGTTGTTGGTGCTGCTACCAATGAAAATGCCCTTCGGCGAAACCATGCCGATCATCAAGTCGGCGCTGCTAAATCCCTCTTGGTTGTTGATCTCGCTGATGTAACCCATACCGCTGGCAGAAATCACGTAATTGCCCGAGGAAGTGAATTGCACACCCGTCCCGTTCGCGCTATCGAGGAAGGACCCGGTGAATGTATAATTCCCATTCCCATCGAAAGTGATGTTGCCGAATGTGTTGATGGCCTCGCCAACGGTTCCCTCCGGCGATTCGCTGGTCTGAATGACATAGATCACTTGCCGGATATAGTAAGTGCCGTTCAGCATTCCGTTTCCGCTTGAGTCGTAGGACTGAGCGGACAACGCCCAAGGCAGCAGGGCAAGCAGGCAAAGTATCGTTGTTTTCATAAAAGTCTTGATGGGTCGCATACGCGGGAAGCTCAACCTCTTGTGATGTGGACGCAGGAACGGGTCAGTTGGTTAACCGGGGCCTCGACGAATTTCGCTTGGGGCCACCAAAGTCCTCTGAAACATTACAACACTGTTCGAGACTCAGTTACGGCCCGGGGTCTGTAAAAATTTGTTCGTCTACTCCGGCAACCCGCTGCCACCCGCCGCATACGGGCCCGCATGTGAGCCATGGCGGAGCACGTCTTCGACGATCTTTCCGATGTCCAGCAGCTGCCTCAAGTCGGATGATTTTTGCAGATACAGGTTGGCGCCGAGCTCGAGCGCCGCCGCTCGATCGGCCGGAGAGGGTGACGATGTCAGTACGATGACGGGCACGCTCTTGAGAGTAGGCTGGCGGCGGACATGAGTCAGCACTGCGTCGCCGTTGTATTTGGGCAGGTTGATGTCCAACACGATCAAGTGAGGACAAAATTCAGTTTCCCCGCCGGCGGCGGTTCCAAGCAGAGCCATGGCCTTCTGGCCGTCTTCAGCGACGGTGATGTTGCAGGGCACACGCCGGCTCTTCAGCGCCTCCCGGAACAGTAGTACGTCGCCCGGGTTATCCTCGGCCAGCAGGATCTGGAACATCGCTTATGTAAGGTAATAGCACAGATGATAAGGATTCAAAAGGGGTACGAAAGAAGCACGCGCTCCCGCGCAGCCTATTGCCCGGAAGGCGCACAGCCGATTTCAAGGAAATAGAGGGATTGGGATGAAACTGTTTGGCTCCATTTCAGGCCTCATTTTCTCGGTGGTGAATGCTTTTGCGGGCGACGTTACCGGGCACGCCTATGTCACTAAGCATCTGACCAAGAAGGCTTTGTCCCCCATTGTCTATAACTTGCGGGGCACTGCCGGGCCTGCGCCACTGCCCGATACCGAGCCCGCAAATGAATTTGACCGTATGGTGGTGATCCTGGAGGGCGCGAATCCGGAGCCTGGACCGCCCGTCGCCGCAGTGCTCAACCAGCAGGGCTCGCGCTTTGATCCGGAGCTGATTGTAGTGCCCACCGGATCGAGCGTCCAATTTCCGAATTTCGATCCGATTTTTCATAACGTGTTTTCGCTTTCAAAGGCGCGAAAGTTTGATCTCGGATACTATCCGCAGGGCCAGAGCCGCACGGTGAAGTTCAACACCGCGGGGGTCGTCCAGGTGTACTGCCACATTCACGCCAACATGTATGCAGCGATTGTGGTGACGGACAGTCCTTGGTTTGCGAAGCCGTCGGCCGACGGTAGCTTTTCGTTTTCAAACGTCCCGGCGGGCCGCTACCGGCTGACAGCCTGGCACAAGATCGCCGGTTATCACAAGGTGGACGTGGTGGTTCCTGAAAGCGGTAGTGTGACCGCGAACATCAGTGTGCCGGTGGACGTGGAGCGGTAACAGTGCTTGCGCGGTTGTCTCTTACCACCCGAGCCTTCTTATTTTCGTTTGTGCCCGTGTGCGTAGTGCTGGGGGCCAGCTTCGTGGCGCTCAACGCGCTGGTGCAGCAGCACGTCAAGAACGGCTTGCGGGATTCGTTGCAAAAGTCGCAAGAGCTGCTGGCGCGCGCCAACGAGGATTATTCGCGGCGGATCAGCCAATTCGTATCGGTGCTGGCCGATAGCGCTGGATTAAAGGCTGCCATCGGGCTCACGCACGAAGCGCCGGGGACGCCGGAAACGCAAGCCGAAATCCGCCGCACCATCGAAGCGCAATTGCGTGAGATGCACGGGTTGGTGGGCTACGATCTTCTGGCCGTGACGGACTGGAAAGGACGGACGCTCGCGGCGGTCGAGTTCGGCACCGACGCATCGGCTTCGGCCGCGCAATTGAACGACATTCCGTCCGGCACTTCTGTGATGCAGAGCCGGGGCGTCGTATATGAATTGACGTCCACGCCCATCGCGATCGCCGGTGAACAGATCGGTGAGCTCAAGCTCGGCGCCAAGTTTGATTTGACGCGTTATCACCTGGGAGGCGAGACGGTGTTGCTCGAGAACGGGCGAATTCTTCAAGCCACCATCCCACGTGCTGCTTGGGGAACGCTGGAGAACGAACTGCGCTCGGGATGCCCGCAGCCGCTCTCGGAATGCGACGTGCGGCGCAATGGTGAGGCCTTTCTGGTGGTGCCCGTCAACGACGCTCGGCTTGGCTCCGGCTTCCAGTTGGTGGCATTGCAATCGCTGGATGCTGCGGTTCGCGATTTCACCGCCGGATGGGTGGGCATCTTGATCAAGGTCGGCGGGTGCGGCGTATTGGTGGCTTTGCTTTTCACGCTGGCTACTTCGCGATCGGTAACCAAGCCCCTGCGCGATCTGGCGGCGCAACTGGAACGCGGCGAGCGCGCGAGCCACTTCCCGGAGAGCATTAGCGCGCCACAAGCCGCCGGAGAACTGCACGTGCTCGCCGAATCGTTCAATCGTGTCGCGGCCGCCGAACGCCGCACGCGCGAGGAGCTGGAGCGCGCCAAAATCGCCGCTGAATCGGCCAATCGCGCCAAGGGCGAATTCCTCGCTAACATGAGCCACGAACTGAGGACGCCCATGAACGGCGTCATCGGGCTCACGGAGCTGCTGCTGGATACGCCGCTCAATGAGGAGCAGACTCAATTCGCTTCCACCGTTCGGGACTCCGCCAATCTGCTGCTCGGAATCATCAACGACATTCTCGATTTTTCGCGCCTGGATGAAGGCCGGATGACGCTCGATTCGGCGCAGTTCAATCTCCGGCAAACGCTCTACGAGGTGATCGCGCTGCTCGCGCCACAAGCGTCTTCGAAGGGACTGCGCATGGCCTTGCAATACGACACCGGCGTTCCCGAGGCGCTGGTCGGCGATGCGGCGCGGATCCGCCAGATCGCAGTCAACCTGATCGGCAACGCCATCAAGTTTACGCATCGCGGCCGGGTGGACGTAGTCGTTCGCTGTGCCGAACAAACAGCCGACGCGGCTCGCATGGTGCTGGCCGTGAGAGACACCGGCATCGGCATTCCCGAGGGCAAACTGGATCTGGTGTTCGAAAGATTCACGCAGGCCGACGGCTCCATGACGCGCCGCTATGGCGGTACCGGCCTGGGACTGACGCTAGTGAAACAACTGGTGGAGTTGATGAGCGGAGCGCTGGATGTGGAGAGCCGCGAGGGCGCGGGATCGACATTCACCATCTCGCTGCGGCTTCCCCTGGCGTCGGTTGGAGCATCTGGCGAGGAACAATTGGTCAGCAAGGAGGCCCGGCAATGTTGAGACGAGCTCTATGGATCGCACTTTCGGCGGCGCTGGCACTTTCCGCGCAATCGCAAGACTCCAATTTCGGTTTCAGCCTGCCCGTGACCGTGAGCGGCGGCGCCATGTACACTGGCCGGTTGCAATTGGCCGAGCCGAATAATTCGCCCTTCACTGCCGGATTTCAGGCCATGTTGTACCCCACGCTGCACCTCGGATCGCACTGGTTCGCCTATTCCGCGCTGGATTTTCGCCTGGCGCCCTATCTCTACTACGACGCCTACGATGCCGATCATGAATGGTACATCCAGCCGATTCAGGCGTTCGTCGGCTATCAGATTCACAGCGAGAAAACGTCTCTCGTGATCAAGGCTGGCCGGCTTTCTTCGGCCTTCGGCGCGTTTCCGTTGCATTACGATGACGCCGACAATGCGCTGCTCGATCAACCTCTGAGCTATATTCAAACGCTCACGCTCAGAAACGATCAGATCCCTTGCGGAGTAGCGGGTCTGCTCCAGCAACACTACGGTTATGTTGGGACCTCTTGCGGCGGGGCGTGGGGAGCCGACGAGGGCCTGACGCCGGTAACTCTATACGGATTGCCCGGTGTGGAAGCGGATATTTCAAGCCATCGCCTGGATGGCCGCCTTCAGGTGACTAGCGGCTCGCCATCGGACCCGCTGAGCGAGAGCCACGCTCCGCAGTATGCGCAGTGGGCGGCTGGTGGCGGCTATACCATCCAGCAGGGATTTCGCATCGGCATCTCCGGTTTTCGCGGGCCTTATCTAGCGCCGGATGCTGCGCCGTTCCTCCCGGCCGGAACCGGCGTGCGAGATTTTCCGGCGAGCGGCATCGGCGTGGACGTTCAATGGGCGCGCGGGCACTGGAACACCAGCGGCGAATGGCAGCGGTTCCAGTATGATTTGCCGCGCTTCCTGCAAGCCCCCTCGATCACTTCCACCTATTTTGAAGCGAAGCGCATTCTGACGCCGCGATTCTATGTCGCCGGCCGCGCCGGCTGGTTGCTGCCTGAAGGGGCTCGCGATGCCACCGGGCTCAGCACCGGTCAATTCGCAGGTTCGATTGCGTCCTATGAGCTAGGCGGCGGCTGTTGGCTCAACCGCTATCAACTGATCAAAGCCAGCTACGAATGGCTGAGGATCGAGCATTTTCCGGGAACACAGACCAATGTTCTGGGGGTCCAGTTCGTCACGACATTTCACGCCGTGGATCGGGCATTTCACTAATCGACGCTTCCCTAACCGGCGTGGGCCACGTTCGGCGAACGCGTTAGATCCACCTTGCCGCGGATGTAGCCTCCGTCCTCGATCACAATGCTACGCGCGCGAACATCACCCAGGAAGCTAGCCCCCGTGCGGATATACATAATGTCGGCCTCGTCGACATTACCTTCGAGCGAACCTCGGACGTCGATCTCTTTGGCCTTCACATTCGCGCGTACGTTGCCATTTGCCGCGATGGTGAGCCGATGCCCGGAGACGTCGATAGTACCTTCCACTTCGCCTTCGATGGTCAGGGGCTCGCGGCTGTGGATTTCGCCTGTGACCGCAACCTCGCGGCCGAGAACGGCATGGGCGGAGTTTGCTTCCGGCACAGTGGGACCTGCTTTCTGGGCTCAGGATGAAATTCGACCGGATTGGGGCCCGGCCATCGTGTCATTCCGCCCGGCTTTGATTATCATCTTGGCACAGCGCCTGGTACAACCGCACTAACGACCCTTCGTCGGCGCCGATGGCCCGGGCATATTGCCGGATGTAGCTGATGTTGTAAATCCCACCTGGCAAAACCTCAAAGTTCGCGTCCTCGATGGCCTTCAGGGTCGTCACCTTGAGCTTGGTATTGCGGGCGATTTCTTCCAGACTGACCCCGCTGATCTTGCGGATGGATGCGACGCTCCAGCTGTCATGCGGCAACGTTGCCATGGATTCCTGACGTTTCTATCGGCGGGCTGACGGTTGGGCTACAGGGCGCCGCAAGAACTAAGTCTACAATCTGTGTTATGCCCCGGAAACGCTGGTTGATCGGCTTGGTGGTTCTCCTGGCCGCCGTGTCGGCCGGCGTGTACTTTTGGCGAGTGCCACGGCCCCCGGCTCCTCCGGCAGCCAGACTTCCGGCGAGTGCCCGCGTGCTCCTTGCTCCGTTTCACAAGGAAAGCTTCGACCTGACGGTGGAAGCGCACCAGGATCTTGACTACCGCGTGGGCATGCAGGCCGGCGCGACCCTGGTCTACGCCTGGTCCACCGCGCACAGCGGCGAGACCTTGTCGTACCAGCTTCCCGGTCAAAAGAGCAGCCGCGGGACTGAGGGGCACGGCGCCTTCGAAGCCCGGTCATCCGGCTGGTACCGCTGGCGATGGAAGAATGAAAGCGGCAATCCAATCACGATTCACGTCAAACTCAACGGGTACTACGAAGCGGCAAGCATGCCGTATGATAAATAGCGATGGTGCTCGAGCTGGAAGCTAATCAAACGCAGGTCCAGCGGATCATTCAAAGCAAGGCCTTCCGGACCTCGGAGGTTCACCGCAATCTTCTCCAGTATTTGGCCGAGAAATCGCTGTCCGGAAGCGCGGATTCCCTGAAAGAGTACACGGTCGGCCTGGATGTTTTCGCCAAGCCTGATTCCTACGATCCGCGCCAGGAATCCGTCGTGCGGATGCATGTTGGCCGGCTACGGCAGAAGTTGGCTGAATATTATCGGTCCGAGGGTGTGGATGACCCGATCTTCGTCGACGTCCCGAAGGGCGGGTTCAAGGTAACGTTTGAGACGCGCGCGATCCGCCCCGAACCGGAGGAAGCGATTCAGGAAGAGGCGCCGCCTCGAGGCGGAAAGTGGCGCACCCACATGGTCCTGGGCGCCCTGCTTGCGATCGCAGCCGCATGCGCTTTGGTTCTTGGGTTTGAGCTACGGCGTCCTAAGGAAGCCGGCACCGTTGCCGTCACTACCGCGCCCTATGGATCGGCCGAACTTCAGGCGCTGTGGGCCCCGATCCTGGCTACGAATCGTCCGCTTATGGTTTGCCTGGCTGCCTCCGGCGGCGTCACCGGAGTGGGAACCGCCAGCGCGTCTTTCTTACTGGGCCAGTTCCTGGCGCACCGCAAGGATAACGTCCTGCTCACACGCAGCGACCTGCTTTCCACCCCCGAAGTGATCATGGACAATGTCGTTTTTCTCGGCCCCGCTGCCGGTAATCGCCAGATGCAAGCGATCTCCACTGGCCAGCAGTTCCTGCTGGAGCCGAACGGAATCCGGAACGTCAATCCCCAGCCGGGCGAGCCGGGGTTTATTCCGGACCACAATTCCCAGGGCGCGCCTGATTCCGACGCCGACGAAAGCCATGCGTTAATCAGCCATTTGCCTGGCTTGTACGGTAACGGCGACATTCTCTATCTCTCCGGCAATCAAATATCGAGCACGCTGGCGGCAGTGAGAGCGCTCACCGATCCCATGCTCGCTCGCGAACTGGTGGCGACGCTGAAAACAACCGACGGGCGTGTCCCCAGGTACTATCAGGTGGTGCTGCGGGTGCGATCCATGGACAGCATGCCCATTGAGATTTCGTATATGTTCCACCGCGATCTGACCGCGCGGAGCCCCAAGTCCGAAACCACGAAGTAAATGCGGGGCTTGGCTCTACTGTTGCTGGCGGGCGTGGCCATCGCCCAAGCGCCGTCCGATAAGCCGCAGCCCAGCCCGAATTTGAAACAGGTGATGCGAGGCGTGCTTTTGCCCAATGCCAACATCATCTTCTCTATCCAACTGAAGGCCCTCAACGATGGTGTCGACTGGCAGACCGTGGAGAACGCGGCTGTCGGGATCCAACAAGCCGCGAATCTGATTCTGATGGCTGGGCGTCTGCGTTCGAACGGCCAGCCGGTGCCAGTGCAGGCGGCCGATTACGTGAAGTTCGCAAACGCGCTGGTACCCGCCGGAAGGGACTGCCTGAAAGCGGCTCAAAAGAAGAGCCGGGACATCGTCAACGATTGTACCGATAGTTTGAGCCAGGCTTGCGACAACTGTCATAACGTATATCGCGACCCGGTTCGCAGGTAGTCGCCCCGCCCTGCAATCCGATTTGCGTGCGTCCTGTGGGTGCCATTGCAGCGTAATGATTGCAAGAGGCATTCCCTTACTCATGGCGGATCAGAGCAACAGAGCGGAACTTTTAGGCAGGTGGGAAACGCCTGCCCGAGACACCGGAGCCGCCGTTCGGCCTTGGCGCGATTTGGCGATGTTTTTGTGCGGACCTGCGCTAGTCGCAGTGGCGATCTCCGCGCTTTTCGCGGTCCACCCGTGGGTTGTTCCTGTGAAGCAGCAGGCCGTGCTCATGACCCCCAGGAGCTATGGCCCGATGCTCGCCTTGGCCGCGTTGGGCGTCTGGTTATCGTCGATTGCTGGGCTCCCGAGCGCTCCTGCTTTAGGCGATTGGAAACAATGGCGGCCCCTGCTGGGTTTTGCGGCGGCACTAGGGTTGGCTTTGGGCGCCTCTTCCATCCTCCTTGACGTGACGCTCGGCCTATCGAGGATAGCGGCGGGCGCGATCCGCGCACCATCGATAAACGTCGCATTCCCCGCATCGGTGGCGCACTATGTGTTCGGCGCGATTTTCGTGGAAAGCACCTATCGCCTGGCGCCAATTCCCATTCTGCTATGGCTGATCGGAAGTCTTATGCTACGCGGGCGCCATCAGTTGGCGGTGTTTTGGAGCTTGGCGGTGCTGACCTCGCTGATCGAGCCGGTTGGACAGGCCGTGATGCTGGGCCGCCAGGCGCCGTTGTTGGTCTCCATTGTGGCAGTCACGGAATTCGCCGGAAATCTGGTCTGGTCCGAGTTGTTCCGTCGCTACGGCTGGGCCGCCCCGGTGGTTGTTAGACTGGCCCAAGAGTTAACGTGGCACGTGGCGTGGCCCCTGGTGAGCGGCCGATAGAATTCCCCGGCGGAGCTTTCGAGTCGGGCGAGGCCATGGTAGGCTCCATGTATAAGGCAACATGCGAGTCCGAACAGCCGTTTTTGGAGCAGTTCTTGGGTTGATCGCACCCGGAATACCGGCTGTGGCGCATCACTCCGTCGGCGCCGAGTTCGACCTCAGTAAGCGCATCACTTTGCAGGGCCGCATCACCAAGATAGAATGGATGAATCCCCATGTTTACGTGTACGTCGACGTGACTACGGGCGGGAAAACGGCGAACTGGGCCTGCGAAACTGCCGGCCCCAACACTTTGGCGCGGCAGGGCTGGAGCCAGATGTCGCTCAAGATCGGCGACCGGGTGACGGTGGTGGGTTATCGCGCCCGGGACGGATCGTATGTGGCATCGGCTCGGGAAGTCGTACTGGCCAATGGACGTAAAGTTTTTGTCGGATCGCCGCACGACGGTGGGCCTCAATCCTAGCTTCAGGTGACCGTTGCGCCGGGTGCTCGCCCCGCTGCGCGCTAAGCTATCTACGGTGCACATCCCTGACGGTTATCTGAGTCCGGCCACCTGCGCGGCGCTCTACGCTGGAGCGGCGCCCTTCTGGTACGTGTCACTGCAGCGGATGAAGCGGGCCTTCAACACCCAGATGGTTCCGCTGCTTTCGGTATTCGCGGCGTTTTCGTTCATCATCATGATGTTCAACCTGCCGCTGCCGGGAGGGACCACGGGGCACGCGGTGGGCGTCGGTATCGCGGCCATCGTGCTTGGGCCATGGGCTTCGATTCTCGGGATCTCGATCGCGCTGATCATCCAAGCGGTGTTCTTTGGCGACGGGGGCATCACGGCGATCGGCGCGAATTGTTTCAACATGGCGATTATCGGATCGCTGGCTGCTTATGCGATATATCGATTCATCGCCGGGCGCGCTCCCATTTCGTCACCCCGCAGGATTGTCGCCGCGGGCGTCGCGGGATACGTCGCCATCAATCTCTCGGCGCTCGCGGCCGCCATCGAATTCGGAATCCAGCCGATGCTCTATCACGATGCAACCGGCGCCCCGCTCTACGCGCCCTATCCTCTGCATATCGCGATTCCCGCCATGATGATCGGCCACCTGACGATCGCTGGGCTGGCGGAGATGGTGGTCTCGGCGGGCGTTGTCGCCTATTTGCAGAAATCCGAACCATCGCTACTGAAGCGGACGGCTCCCGGCGCCGCTGACGACAATCTGGCCGCTGGGAATCTTCGACGCTTGTGGATCGCGGTTGCGGTGCTGCTCATTTTGACGCCGCTTGGTATCCTGGCAGCCGGATCCGCTTGGGGCGAATGGGCGCCCGCGGATTTTTCCGATGCCGCGGCCAGGAACCAAATCGCCGCCGTATCGGGCAACCAATCGCCGCCCACCGAAGCGCCTCGCGGACTTCGTGCGCTAGCATCCTTTTGGACTGCGCCCATGCCCCGCTATGCTCCGCCATTTCTCAAGAGCCCCGGATTCGGCTATCTGCTGTCGGGGATGGCTGGAACCGGCCTGATCCTATTGGTGATGTTGTTCGCGGGATTCCTGATGGGCGGACGCGCCGGATAATGACGGGCTACATCGAGCGGACCATCGCAAGCCTAATCGCTGCGTCCGAGCGCGCCGCTATCGCCGAACAGGTCGCGTTTTCCGCAGGCGCACTGCAAGGGGTGGACCCGCGGGTGAAGGTGGCCGGCTTGTTCGCTCTGATCGTGGTGGTCGCGGCGTCCCGGCGATTGCGCGTCATCGCGGCATTGTTCGTGGTCGCGGCCATTCTAGCGGCGGCGTCCAACGTACGCATGCGAAGGCTCGCCGCATGGGTGTGGTCGCCCGTGCTGATTTTCACTGGCGCCATAGCACTCCCGGCGATTTTTCTGACACCGGGGCGGGCTATCGGTGGGGGCCACGCGATTACCGAGCAAGGTCTCAGAGCAGCGGCGTTTCTGATCGGCCGGGCCGAGACCGCCTCCACGCTCTCGGCACTCCTGGTGCTGACGACGCCGTGGCCCTGGGTGCTGAAGGCGCTTCGCATTTTCCGCTGTCCGATGATCATCGTCGCGATTCTCGGAATGACGTACCGCTATATTTTTGTCATCCTACAAACGGCGCTCGAAATGTTTGAGGCGCGCAAGAGCCGCACGGTGGGAGTTCTGCCGCCGTCCGAGCGCCGGCGCCTAGCGTCGTCGGCTGCGGGAGTGCTGTTGAGCAAGAGCGTGCAGATGAGCGGTGAAGTCCACCTGGCCATGCGATCGCGCGGATTTCGCGGCGAGATTCACCTGATGCAAGATTTTCGCGCACGCGCCAGGGACTGGTTTTGGCTGGCCGGTTTCGGGTTGATGGCGGCGGCTGCGCTTTGGTGGGGCCGATGAGTTTGCCGCTTTTTCAACTGCGCGAAGTCTCGTTCCAGTACGAAAACGTGCGCGCCATCGACGGCGTCTCGCTCGACATCGAGGCCGGTAAGCGGCTCGCACTTCTGGGCGCCAATGGCTCCGGCAAGTCCACTCTGCTGCGTCTTCTGGATGGTCTGTCGTTTGCCGGTGCCGGCTCGATCGAGTTCCGCGGGCAGTTGCTGACTGAAAAGCATTTCGACGCCGATCCGTTTGCCCTCGACTTTCACCGCCGGGTCGGCCTGGTTTTTCAGAACCCGGACGTCCAACTCTTCAACCCGACCGTGTTCGACGAAGTGGCTTTCGGGCCGCTCCAAATGCGCTGGTCCAAAAGTGAGATTGTGTCGCGCGTGAGTGCGGTGCTCGATTCCATGGAGATTGCGCATCTGAAGGACCGGCCGCCGCACCGTCTCTCGGGCGGCGAGAAAAAGCGCGTTGCCCTGGCATCGGTGCTGGTGCTCGATCCCGAAGTGTTGTTGCTGGACGAGCCCACGGCCGCGCTCGATCCCCGCAGCCAGAGTCAAATTATCGATTTGCTCATCGGCTGGGGCGACGGCGGCAAGACGGTGATCACTGCGACGCACGACTTGGGCCTGGTGGAGGATATCGCGGATCATTGTGTGATTCTGCAGGCGGGAAAGATCGCAGCGGCGGGCAATCCGGCGGAGCTGCTGGCGGACCAGGCATTGCTCCAACGGGCCAATTTAGTGCACGCTCACCGGCATCGTCACGGCGGCGAGATCACGCACTCGCATCCGCAC
>DATHMO010000179.1:0-17351 GCA_035486995.1 Bryobacteraceae bacterium | reverse complement strand
GCCAGACCGCGGTCTCTTCGTCGAGCAGAACGTCCAGATCCCCGGCCCGCAAATGGCGCAGCTCGACCACCCGCTTCAGTGGAGTGTCGGAAAGAGCCGCCATACGGTCAGGCTACACCTAAAACAGAATGCGTGCTTGTTGTGGGGGCTTATGTTTTGGACGTGCCGCCGGGGCGCTGGCCCGCGACGTAGCCAATCAGACCGTTGAGCTTGTCCGTGATCTCAGCGAGGTTCTCTTCGGTCCGGAGTCGAAATTTCTCTGATTGGATGCGGAAGTCGACGAGTTCGCTGATGTGCTCCGACTGCCTTTTCTCGATATGAGCCATAACGATCATGGTGTCTTGAAGCTCCTTGATCGCCGACTGCATTTGCTCACTGCTCATGGGCTTGTCCATATGGTAGCGCGGCTCGCGAACAAGGTGGGCTTTACGAGGTGGAACTCTCTGTGCATGCCGGTGATCCAATGCTTCCGTATTTATCTGTGTCCATCCGTGGCCAGTTTCCCCACACGCTACAATGTAATTTTCAACGGAGGCCCAATGGCTGCACTTCCCCGGCGCACTTCTGTGCCCGTCAAAATCGGCGACGTCTGGGTGGGCGGTAACCACCCCATCGTCGTTCAGTCCATGACCAATACCGACACCGCCGACACCGCTTCCACTGTCAACCAGGTTATGGCGCTGGCCCAGGCCGGCTCTGAGCTCGTGCGCGTCACCGTCAACACCGAAGCCGCCGCCCAGGCCGTCCCCAAGATCGTCGACACCCTCGACAAATTCGGCGTCCGCGTCCCGATCATTGGCGACTTCCATTACAACGGCCACATCCTTCTCAAGAAGTATCCCGACTGCGCCCGCGCTCTCGCCAAATACCGCATCAATCCGGGCAACGTCAACATCGGCAAGAAGCACGACGACAACTTCCGCACCATGATCGAAGTCGCCATCGAGCACAATCGCCCGGTGCGCATCGGCGTCAACTGGGGCTCGCTCGATGGGGCGCTGCTCACACGCATGATGGACGAGAACTCGGCGCTACCGGAGCCGCTCGACGCCATGGAAGTCACCATGAACGCGATCGTCGCCAGCGGCCTCCTCGCTGCCCAGGCCGCCGAAAGCTACGGACTCGGCCGCGACAAAATTATCCTCAGTGCGAAAGTCTCGGGCGTCCAGGACCTCATCATGGTCTATCGCAAGCTCGCCGCCCAGTGCGACTATGCGCTGCACCTTGGGCTCACGGAAGCCGGCCTGGGATCGAAAGGCATCGTCGCCACTACGGCGGCTCTATCGGTGCTGTTGCAGGAAGGCATCGGCGACACGATTCGCGCCTCGCTCACTCCGCTCCCCAATGGCGACCGCACTGACGAAGTGATCGTCTCGCAGCAGATCCTGCAGGTCCTCGGCCTGCGCCACTTCACGCCGCAGGTCACCGCCTGCCCCGGCTGCGGTCGCACCACCAGCACATTCTTCCAGGACATGGCCGATCAGATTCAGAACTACCTGCGCGACCAGATGCCGAACTGGAAGGAGCGCTACGCCGGTGTCGAAGAAATGAAAGTGGCGGTGATGGGCTGCGTGGTCAACGGCCCCGGCGAGTCCAAGCATTCGCACATCGGTATCTCGCTGCCGGGAACATTCGAAGAGCCCGTCGCGCCGGTGTATATCGATGGCAAGCTCTCCTGCACGCTGCGGGGTGACCGCATTGTTGCCGAGTTCATCGAAATCCTCAACAATTACGTCGATCGCCGGTACGCCGAGCGCGTCGCCGAAACAACGTCGGCGTGAAACTCCTCGCCCGCATCCTGGCCGGATTAGCATTTGGCCTTCTGGCCGGCCTGCTGATTTCGCACTCGGGACTAGGCATTATTTTTCTGGCGGCGTTGTTCGTGGGCGCGGCCCTCATCTCGCTCGGCCTGGGCCCGTCGCGGTTACTGGTGGCCATCGCGATTTGGGTAGGGCAATATGTGATTTTCTACTGGCGATTCATCCGTCCCGCCAGTCCAACCGATAATGCAACTGGAGCGTCCCTGCTCATCATTCACAGCATGTTCGTGTTTTTGCCGGGAATGGTCGTTTTCTTAGGCGCCTACGTGGGCCTTCTCGCCGAAAGGATGAAGAACTCGAAGACTTGAGTGCCCTATGCGCTCTCCGACCACACCGCCAACTCGTTCCCGTTGGGATCGGCAAAATGAAACCGATGCCCGCCCGGAAACGAAAATGTGTCCTTCACGATCTTGCCGCCGGCGGCCTTGATCTTCGCTTGCGCTGCTCCCAGATCGCTCGCGTAAATCACCAGGAGCAACCCGCGCGCCGGCGCCGGAACCTCGTTCCAAAATCCGCCCGCCAGGCGCCCGTCATGAAAGCTGGTATAGTTCGGCCCATAATCCTCGAACTTCCATCCAAACGCGGCGCCATAGAATTGTTTCGTCCCGGCGATGTCGGTAGCGGGAAGCTCAATGTAATCGATTTGATTTTCGGGTTTTTGTTGGCTCATCGTGTCTCGATTTTAGTCGAGATCACGCCGCCGGCGATTGTAGAAAACGGCCAGGAGTGCAGCCGGCGAATTCCTGAAACTCGCGGATGAAATGCGCCTGGTCGTAGTAACCACAAGCCACCGCGAAGTCTGCCCAGCTGGGTTGTGCCAAAGAACGCCGAGCGCGCATGGTTGCGATCCGTTGCACCGCCTTGCGAAACCGTAGAATGCGGCTCAGGTATTTCGGCGACACGCCCGCGCGTTCCAAGCAGAGCCGCCGGAAGTGACGAACGCTCAGCCCACTTTCTGAGATCGCATCATCCAGGGAAATATCCACGGAGGCCAGTTGGTGGAGCACCCGCTCGCCCGCATTCGGCGGATTCAGCGGGCGCAGAGCTTCATCCATCACTCCCGCCATCTCGTCCACGCTTTTCGACTCGGCCAAGCGCTCGAACATCCGCCGCGCCGACGCGCCGCCCGTTAAATCATCCAGAGATCGTATTTCATCCGTCAGCAACTCGGCGCCTGGAACGAACGCCGACGCCATGCCCGGTCGAAACCGGACTCCAAAATACGATTGCGCCGCAGCAGCTTGCGCCCGCAGGGGAGTTGTCATTAGACCGACCGTGGTTAAGCCTCTCGGCTCGCCGCCGCTTTGCGAAAACAAAATATCGGCGCACCCATCGGGCAGCACAAGGTATTCGCCTGGCGTTTCGCGGTTCTGCCACCAATAGCACTCCACGTAGCGCCGCAGCCGCGCGCTTGGCTGAATTTCTCGATAGGTGGCCGCCACGTCTTCCAGTTTAACCAACAACTAACAATCAGCAACTACCAACCAACAACCAGTAACATTAGTTTCAGGAGCCCATATTGTCCCTTGACGACGAGTTGTACAGCCAGCGCGTTCAACGCATCGCCGAAATCGAAGCACTCGGCTTTCAGCCCTACGGCCAGCGCTTCGATTTCACGCACACCATCCCGCAGATCCTGGCCGAGTACCGCGACAAACCCGCCGAGCAACTAGCTGACCCGCGAGTCCAAGTCCGCGTGGCTGGCCGCGTAATGACCGTCCGCCGCATGGGCAAGGCCGGGTTCGCTCATCTGCTGCAGAATGGCGAACAACTCCAGATTTACGTTCGCAAGGACGCCGTCACCGAGCGCGAGTTCACGCTCTATCAATTGCTCGATTTGGGCGACATGATCGGCGTCGAGGGTTATCTCTTCCGCACCAAGACCAACGAGCTCAGCATTCATGTCGAGCATCTCGATTTTCTGGCCAAGACCATGCTCTCGATGCCGGAGAAGTGGCACGGCCTGGAAGACGTCGAGACCCGCTACCGCCAGCGCTATCTCGATCTGATCGCGAATCCGGATGTCCGCAAGACCTTTCTCACTCGCGCGAAAATCATCTCTTCGCTGCGTCGCGAGCTCGAATCCCGGGGCTTTCTGGAGGTGGAGACGCCCATGCTGCAGTCTCTCTACGGGGGCGCCGCCGCGCGGCCTTTCATCGCGCATCACAACACCTTCGATATCGATCTTTATTTGCGAATCGCACCTGAGCTGTATCTGAAGCGCCTGGTGGTCGGCGGCTTGGAGCGCGTCTACGAAATTAACCGCAATTTCCGCAACGAAGGCGTGGACGCACAGCACAATCCCGAGTTCACCATGCTCGAGTTTTATCAAGCCTACACGGACTACCACGGCATGATGGATCTGTCGGAACAACTGCTGCGCCAGGCCGCCATCGATGCCACGGGCGGAACCGCGGTCGAGTATCAAGGCGCGCAGATCGACTTCGGCAATATCCGTCGAGTCTCAATGCGAGAAGCGGTGGGCGATTCCTCGCTCAAGGGCCACGCTCTTGTCGAAGCGTTCGAGCACAACGTCGAACCGAACCTGATTCAACCTACGTTCATCTACGACTACCCGGTGGAAGTCTCGCCGCTGTCTAAGAACAAGTCCGACGATCCCGACTTTGTCGAGCGCTTCGAGATCTTCTGTGCCGGCATGGAAATCGGCAACGCCTTTACGGAATTGAACGATCCCCGCGAACAGCGCCGCCGCTTTGAAATGCAGCTCGCCATGCGCGAACAAGGCGACGCCGAGGCGCATCAAATGGATGAAGATTACGTGCGAGCTCTCTCGTACGGCCTCCCGCCCACGGGCGGTGAGGGCATCGGCATCGATCGCCTGACCATGATTCTGACCAACTCGCGGTCCATTCGCGACGTAATTTTGTTCCCTCTCCTGCGTCCACAAACATGACGCCGCGCACGTTCGAGTTCTTCGTCGCCAGCCGCTACTTGCGCGCCAAACGCAAGCAGGCCGTCATTTCCGTGATCACCGTGATTTCCATCGCAGGCGTCGCCGCGGGAGTGATGGCGCTCGTCATCGGCATCGCCATCAACAACGGATTTCGCGACACCCTGCAGCGCAGCCTGCTCGGCGCAACCGCTCACGTGATGGTTCTATCGAAAGATTCCGACGACGGCATCGCGAACTGGCGCGAACTCGATCCCAAGCTTCGACAACTTCCGCACGTCATCAGCGTGTCTCCTAATCTTTACGGCGGGATCTACCTGGTGGGGCCGCTTCAGTCTGGTGGCGCGGAGATGAAGGGCATCCCGGTCGACAATCCGCCGGACATGCTGATGCACTTGAAGCAGGGCTCGGTGCAAAGGCTGCGGGACCCCGGCGCCCTGCCAGGCATCATCCTCGGTTCAGGCCTCGCGCAAAAGACCGGCATGCTGCTCGACAGCGTGGTAAACGTTTTTTCCCCCAGGGCCGAAATGACGCCCCTGAATCCAATGCACTTTCCTGCGCCATTCAAATTCCGGGTCGTCGGCATTTTTGAATCTGGTTTCTATGACCTCGACTCGACTTTCGCATTCACCTCCCTCAACTCAGCTCAAGTAGTCTTCAATGTTGGCGATGTGGTGAATTCGGTCGAACTGCGACTTGATGATATCTACCAGGCTCCCGAAGTCGCAAAGCTGGCGGAAAAAGTCGCCGGCCCCAAACTCAGCGCCACCACTTGGATGGAGCAGTATCACCAGATTCTCGACGCGCTCAGCATGGAGCGCATTGTGACCGCCGTTACCATTGGACTGATCGAGATCGTGGCCGCGCTGAACATTCTCATCACGCTGGTGATGATGGTGATGGAGAAAAACCGCGAGATCGCGGTGCTGATGTCGATGGGCGCAAAACGCCAGCAAATCCGTCGAATTTTCATGCTGCAAGGCGCGCTGATCGGAGTGGTGGGTACCGTGGTTGGTCTCGCGCTCGGCTACTCGCTTTCGATGCTGGCCGATCATTACCGCTGGCTCCGGCTCAACGAAGACGTCTATTCGCTCGCCTACGTTCCGTTTAACCCACGCTGGCAAGACGCCATTTGGATCGCTGCCGCAGCCATCTTCGTGAGCATGATCGCGACGCTCTATCCGGCGAAAGCCGCCACTACGATCGCGCCCGTCGAAGCGCTCCGCTACGAGTAGCTCAACGAACGGCCGGCATATGGCAATGCCAAGCTAAATTGGGGCCATCCCTGTGGCAGCCCCATACTCCGACGGGTTTCGCGCCGTCGAAAATCAGGGGCCTCAATGACCGTCGTGGTCGGGGTCGCCTTGCGCCGCGTCACCGGTTCCCGAAGCTTGCTTGCTCAATACAACCGTGTCTTCCGGCTGTTCTTGATTCTTTTGCTGTGCCTGGACGCTTTGCTGTTTGTACTGCTGCGTCTGCTGCGCCTGTGCAATTTGTGAGTTAGTGCCTACGCTGCTGATCGTCATGGGGATTCTCCTAACAACTGGCTTATCGGCCGCGAAGAGAAAAGATTGAGCGACAACGTGCCGGGCGCTAAGGCAAGAACCGGTAGCCGACGCCGTGTACCGTCAGGAAGTGCCGGGGTCGCGCGCTTTCTGGCTCCAACTTCTGCCTGAGCCGCACCACGTGCGCGTCCACGGTCCGGGTATGCGGAAAATAGTCGTACCCCCACACCGAATTGAGGATCGCGTCGCGCGTCAGGACCCGGTCGGGATTCTGCAGGAAGTACGTCAGCAGATTATATTCGGCGCGCGTCAGTTTCAATTCCTGGCCCGCCCGGCGGACCACACGTCTGGTCAGGTCCACTTCCACTTGCCCGAACTCCAGTACTTTGCCGTCTTGGGACGACGTCCGGCGCAGCACCGCTCGGATGCGCGCCAACAGTTCGCGGATTCCGAATGGCTTCACGATGTAGTCGTCGGCGCCGATTTCGAGCAATTGGACCTTGTCCATTTCACCGGCGCTCGCGCTCAGCACAATCAACGGCGTCTTCATCCCGCGCTCCCGTAGTTGCCGGCACACCTCGGCGCCGCTCAGGCGTGGCATGCACAAGTCGACCAGGATCAGCTTTGGTTTCAGTTCGATGGCCTGCTCAAAACCGGATCGTCCGTCGGCTGCCAGCGCGGCTTGGAATCCTTCGCGCTCCAACATGACACTCAGGGTGTCACGCAGGTTGGGATCGTCGTCTATGACCAGGATGGTCTCCATCTTGTTGTTAGGATCTTAGCGGAAATCAGGAAGAAAGTATTGGAATGAATTAACCCCGCGTTACAATCTGGACAGAAGTTCATGCCTTGGCCAGTGATGCTTCTGGCCCGCGAGTTGGATCTCGGGGGCAGCGAGCGCCAGATGACCGAGATCGCGAAGACGCTTGATCGGTCGCGATTTACGCCGCACGTTGGATGCTTTCGCCCACAAGGGATGCGGGCTCCTGAACTCGCCGCGGCCGGCGTCCCGGTGGTTCACTTTCCGGTGGATTCGTTCGCGTCGCTCGGGGCGCTTTCTGAAGCCAGGCGTCTGCGGAGCTATATTCGGGAGCACGGCATCCGGCTGGTGCACACGTTCGACTATCCGCTGACCCTGTTCGCCGTCCCCGTCGCGCACTGGTTCACCAACGCGGTAGTGGTGTCGAGCCAGCGTTCCCACCGGGAGCTGATCCCTGCGCGCTATCGCCGGCTGATCCAACTGACGGACCGCATGGCGGATGCGATCGTGGTGAACTGCGAGTTCGTGCGGCGGCATTTGGAACTGGATGAAGGCGTTCCTCGCGACCGGATGCGGCTTTGCTATAACGGCGTGGATTTGGAAACCTTTCGGCCGGGCCCCGAGCGGCGCGACGCCGTCACGATTGGCGTTGTGTGCGCCCTTCGGCCTGAAAAAGACCTGGGAACGTTGATCGACGCGTTCGCCAGACTGGACCGGAAGGATTGGCGGCTCCGTATTGCCGGGAGTGGTTCGATGCTGAGCGAGCTGCGCTCCCAGGCCTCGGCGAAGGGTCTCTCAGCCGATTGTATCTTCGCATCAGCCACCGCCGACGCGGCCGAATGCATGCGCGATATCGACATTTTCGTGCTGCCTTCGCGATCCGAGGCCTTTTCGAATTCGCTGCTCGAAGCGATGGCTTGCGGTTGTTGTCCGGTGGCCTCGCGCGTGGGTGGAAATCCCGAATTAGTGCGGCACGGCGAGAACGGCATGCTCTTTGAAGGGGGACAGGCGAGCGAGCTTTCCCGCGTACTCTCATCCTTGATGACACATCGCGTGCTTCGCGAGCAGTTGGCTGCCCGGGCGCGCTCGATCGCCGAGGGATTTTCGATCCATGCGTCCGCGCGGCGTATGGAGGAGATTTATACCGAATTGATCGAACGGGCCAGCAACTGACCATACTGTTCGATCCACTGCGGCCCGATACGCGCCCAAGCGTATTTCGCGCATTCCGCGCGGGCGTTTTCGGTCAGCCGCAGCGCGAGTCCAGGTTCTTCGAGCAAGCGCAGCGCACAGGCCGCCATGGCTGGATGATCGTCCGGCGGGAACAGCAATCCAGTTCGTTGATCCTCCACGATATTGGGAACTCCGCCGGCGCGGCTCGAAACAATGGGCAGCCCGGCGGCGAAGCATTCGAGCAGCGAAAGCGGCATGTTATCGGCGTCCGGGCTCATCATGTAAATGTCCGCCGAATCGTAGAGCACGGCCATCTTCTCCGGCGATACAGCTCCGACAAATTGAACGTTCCGTAATCCGAGCGAAACGGCGAGCGCCTCCAATTCGTGACGTAGAGTCCCCGTGTGCGCGACGATCATCCGTGCTTCCGGATAGTGCAGTTGAACGATCGCGAACGCTCGTAATGTGCAAGCGGGATTGTATTCGGGCGCGAGGCCGCGATTGTGAAGAAAAATGGGCTTGGGCCGTGAGCGCTCGCGATAGGGCAGGGAACTGGATTCCGCGATGTTGTGGATACGCGTGGCGTGAACGCCGAAGCGCGCGAAAACCTCCACCAGATAATCCGATGGCACGACGATCGCCGTCGCCAGCCGCATCAGCCTGCGTGCGATGGGCCAACGTGCCAGGTGATCCTCGGCGCGTCCGTCGTGATAGTTGAGGATCGCGCTCTTGCCGAAAAGCCGCGCAAGCACCAGTGCCGGAGCGGGCGCTAAATAGAACGCTAAATACCCGGGCGTGAAGATGTGCAGTATGTCGGCGCGCCGGATCTCTGCCAGGAGCCGCGCGAGATAAAGAGCGAGAGTAATCACCGTTCGCACATACTTCAACCTCAGCATGGGGTGCAAGCGGGGATTGACCGGGAGAAAGTGAATTTGAACAGAGGGCTCATTTGCCAGTCGCCGCAGTAGCTGGTTCGCTTGGATCGATTGTCCGCCTATGATGTCGATCGAAGCCGCGATCAGCAGAACCTGGATTGGGCGCGCCGTTTGGGGCCGGGACTCGCTGACTGCGCGCGTCTCCTGGCTCACCTGCGCTAAAACAGCCGGCTTCGTTTTCAGCATTGCGCTACCGCTCCTGTTGGTCCGCCGCATGGACCGCGAGCACTACGGCCTGTACAAGCAGGCGTTCCTGGTAATCACCACGGCCATGATCGTTTTGCCGCTGGGCGTCCCCATGAGCGCCTTCTATTTCCTTCCCCGGGAAACAACGCGGCGCTGCGAAACTGTTTTGAACATTGTTCTGTTTCATGTTGCAGCAGGCGCGCTGGCCTGCGGCGCCCTGGCTCTTTGTCCCTCCATTCTCACTGCGATCTTCCACCACAGTGGGCTCGCGCCGTATGCCGCTTGGATTGGCGTCGTGATCCTCTTTTGGGTCATCGGATCCTTTCTCGACATCGTCCCGGTGGCGAATGACGAAATACGGCTGGCGTCGGCGTTCATCGTCGCAATTCAAGCCTCGCGTGCGCTGGTCTTCGTCGGCGCGATTCTCGCCTTCGGGACACTGCGCTCGCTCCTTGTGGCGGCCATTCTGCATGGCGCGATCCAGACCATTGTGCTGTTCTGTTACCTGGAATCGCGCTTTGCCGGATTCTGGCGCGCCTTTGACTGGCAAATGCTGCGCGAACAGTTGTCGTACGCGATTCCACTCGGGGCCGCCGGCATCCTGATGATCGTCCAAACCGACCTGCACAACTATTTCGTGTCGAATCATTTTGGCCCCGCGATGTTCGCCGTGTATTCGCTCGGCACGCTCCAGCTGCCGCTGATGGGGCTGATTCAGGAAGCGACAAACTCGGTGCTGATCACGCGCGTCAGTATTCTCGAAAAGCGCGACGAACGTCGTGAGATCCTGATGTTGGCGGCAAGGGCGGCGCGCCAACTCGCCGTGGTCTACTTTCCGGTGTACGTGTTCCTGATGGTGGCGGGGCGCGAGTTTATTCGGGTCTTGTTTACCGCGCGCTTCGCCGATAGCTGGCCGATCTTCGCGGTGAACCTCACGCTGTTGCCGCTCGGCATCCTGTTGCTCGATCCCCTCTACCGCGCCTTCGAACACGAGCGCTATTTCCTGTTGCGCCTTCGTCTGCTGTTGGCCGCTGCATTGATCCTGACGCTCGCGCTGTTCACGGCGCGGCTGGGATTGCTGGGCGTGATCGCGGTGGTGGTCCTGATCGCGGTCTTCGAACGCATCGTGATGGCGATCCATTTCGGCCGGCTGCTGGGCGTCACTCGCCGCGATGCGGTTTTGCTGCGCGATGTCGGTAAGTTGGCGCTGGCCGCGCTGGCCGCCGGCGTAGTTGCGGACGTTATCCGGTTGTTGCTCGCGCGCGAGAGTGCCTTCGCCATTCTCGCGATTTGCGGTGTGGCGTTTGCCCTGGTTTATCTGCCTTTGGCCAGCATCGCCACTTCGGGCGAAGTGAGTTCGCGGTAACGTCCGATGGGCAGGTCGCCAATGCGCAACGCGCCGATCTGAATGCGAACCAGCTTCAGCACTTTGCTCCCGAGTGCCTCGATCATGCGGCGAACCTGCCGGTTGCGCCCCTCGTGAATCGTGATCTCGATGAACGAATATTTGGCTGAGTCGCGCACCCGTTTGACCTCGGCCGATTTTGTCGGGCCATCGCTCAGCGCCACTCCTGCGCGCAATTGCTGGAGCTGCTCGTCCGTGAGCAATGTCGATGCTTTTACTAAATACGTCTTGGGAATTTTGTAGTCGGGATTTGTAACGCGTTCGGCAAACTGCGTGTCGCTCGTCAGCAGCAGCAGTCCGCTGGTGTCCTGATCGAGCCGGCCCACGGGCACCACCCAGCGTCCGGTGTCCTGGATCAAATCGTAAACTGTCGGACGCCCTTCGGGATCCTTGAACGTCGTCAGGTATCCGGTGGGCTTGTAGAGCAACAGATAAATCTGTTGGCCCGGCTCGACTAGCCGATCGTCGAGCGTAACTTTGTCGCGCGCGAAATCCACCCAATGATCCGGCGTCTGAACCAGCTTGCCATTCACTTTGACACGGCCCGAGCCGATCCACTTGCGCGCTTCGGTGCGAGATCCCAAACCTGCCTTCGAGAGCACGCGGTCCAATGTTTTTAAGGGACGCTGGTGGGCCGGCTTGAGCGCGCGCTTCTTCACGCCAATACACTAGCATGCGGTGTAGTTGAGAATCGGGCAGGTTTTTCTCGCGATGGTGTAGCCTGGAAGCACCGAGCTCCGGTGCGAAAAGCGAAGCTGATCCGGGGCGCGCGGCAGTTGTTGACATTGCGCGGGCCGAGCGGTCCCCGGCGCGGGACCGACCTTCGAAACCTGGGAATCATTCAAGATGGCGCGGTCCTGATCGCCGATGGGCTGATCCGCGAAGTGGGGCCGAGCCGTCGTCTGGAGAATCTCGCGCTGGCGCGCGGCGCCGACGAAATCGATGCCAGCGGACGCGTGGTGATGCCGGGCTTTGTGGATTGCCATGCGCACCTGGCTAGTGGCGATCCGGACCTTTCGCCACGAACCATCGAGACGCTGGCGTTGCGCGTGGTCGAACAAGCGGTGCGGCATGGGACCACGGCAGTGGAGGCCAAGTCGGGCTTAGGCATCACCGATGCCGGCGAACTGAAGATCCTGCGCGTGTATGGGGCGCTGCGGGAGCTTCCCTTCACCATGGTGCCGACGTTCGTAGGGGCCACTCCGGGACAAAACTTCGAACGTGTGTTGCCGGTGCTGCGGCGGCGCAAGCTGGCTGAGTTCGCCGAGATCCAGTGCGAAGAAGGCGGGTTCACGCCGGACGAAATTTGCCGCTTCTTGACTCTGGCGCGCGAAACGGGTCTCGGACTGAAAGTGAGCGCGGGTCGCGCGGCAGCCCCGAACACAATCGCGATGGCCGTCGAGACGCGGGCGGTGACCGTAGATGGTGTGCAAGATCTGACCGAGCACGAAGCGCTGCTCCTTTCCCGATCCGCCACCATCGCGACCGGGATACCAGGCGCGCTGTTCCAGCGTGGAATCGCGCATTCGGCGGCGGCGCGCACGCTGATCGATCATGGTGCGGCAGTGGCGCTGGCATCGGGCTATCATCCCTGCGACAGTCCGTCGCAGAACATGCAGATGACCATCGCGCTGGCCTGCCGGACGTTGCAGATGACGGCGGCTGAGGCGATCGCGGCATCCACCATTAATGCGGCGCACGCCATGCGCCGGGAGGCCAGCATCGGATCGATCGAGAGCGGCAAGAGCGCCGATCTGCTGATGCTCAGCGTGCCGGATTATCGGGAGTTGCCGTATCATTTTGGAGTGAACCTAGTCGATTCAGTGATGTGCCGTGGCGCCGTGCTGGTGGAAAGGTCCGAGGTCCGGTGGCCAGTTCGCTGATTGAATGCGTTGCCAATTTTTCCGAAGGACGCGATGCCGCGGTGGTTGCGGCGATTGAGCGAGCTATTCGATCGGCGGCGGGCGGCGTCTCAGTGCTGCGATCGGAGATGGACAGCGATCACAATCGCAGCGTGATCACGTTCGTTGGGCCGCCGGATGCGGTCGCGACAGGTGCTCTGCGAGCGATCGAGACAGCTGTCGAGCGCATCGACTTAAGAAAACATGCGGGCGTTCATCCGCGGATGGGTGCGGCCGATGTGGTTCCGTTTGTGCCGCTCGAAGGCGCGACGCTGGACGATTGCGTGGCCATTGCGCGGCAAACCGGCGAGGAAGTTTGGAAGCGCCTGGGCGTGCCGGTTTACTTCTATGAAGCCGCGGCCAAGAGCCCCGATCGTCGATTGCTCGAAAATTGCCGGCGCGGCGGTTTTGAGGATCCTCGACTCGCGCCGGACGTCGGCGGACCAGCGCTGCATCCATCGGCCGGCGCGTGCATCATCGGGGCGCGAAAGATCCTCATCGCGTTCAACGTGAACCTCAAGACCGATGATGTGCAAGTGGCGCGCGATATTGCGCGCAAGATCCGGGCCTCCTCGGGCGGGATGCCCTTCGTCAAAGCGCTCGGGCTTCCGCTGGCCGACCGCGGGCTGGCGCAAGTTTCGATGAACCTAACCGATTTCGAGCAGACGCCGCTGCACGTGGTGTTCGACGCGGTGAAGCGGGAAGCAGCCGCGCGCGGCGTTGAGATCGCGGGCAGCGAAATTATCGGCCTGATTCCGAAGAAAGCGCTGGAAGACGCGGCGGCGCACTATTTGCAGTGCGAGAATTTCGAGAGCGGGCTGGTGCTGGAAAATCGGCTGGCCGAAAGCTGATCCGCCTGTTCCCGCTCGTCTTCTGCGCGCTGCTTGCGGCTGCGGAAGCCTGTGAAATCGGGCCGTTGCGGTGCGCCCTTGGCGTAGACGCTCACCTCGGCTTCGGTCGACGGCGCATGAATCTGGTAGTTATAAAACGCAGCAACTGTCGGCGGGATATGCAAGCCTGAGGCCGTGGATCGGGGCATGTTGGACCTTTGAGTGATTGTCCCACGTTAGAATGAAGGCAGTGCTGGTTTCCATCAATCCCCAACCGCAGCGCCCTGCTTGGTTGCGCGCGCCCGCTCCCTCAGGCGACAACTATCACGAACTGAAAAAGCTGGTGCGGCAATTGAATCTGCACACGGTGTGCGAGAGCGCGGCATGTCCCAACGTGGGCGAATGCTGGAACCATCGCACGGCGACGTTCATGATCCTGGGCAACGTCTGCACGCGACGCTGTGGATTTTGCGCGGTCCAGAAGGGCCCGCCGATGACGGTGGATTACGACGAGCCGCGGCGTGTTGCCGAAGCGGTTGCGCTGCTGGGATTGAAATACGCCGTGGTGACCAGCGTGAATCGCGACGATCGCAAAGACGGCGGGGCTGAGCTGTTCGCGC
The DNA here is from genome assembly GCA_035486995.1 of Bryobacteraceae bacterium. Classification (GTDB taxonomy): domain Bacteria; phylum Acidobacteriota; class Terriglobia; order Bryobacterales; family Bryobacteraceae; genus Palsa-89. The sequence continues at coordinate 3,305 of DATHMO010000179.1, read as the reverse complement.
TCACGATCCAAGCCATCCGCGAGCGGATTCCCGGCTGCAAGGTCGAAGTGCTGACGCCCGATTTTCAGGGTTCGCACGCGGCCATGGACATCGTGATGAACGCACAGCCGGACGTGCTGAATCACAATACCGAAACCGTGCCGAGGCTGTATCGGCAGGTGCGATTAGGCGCGCGCTACGAGCGTTCGCTCGACATGCTGGCGTACGCCAAACAGGCCCGGCCGGCAGTGCCGACAAAGTCGGGGCTCATGCTGGGGCTGGGCGAAACAAACGACGAAGTCCGGCAAGTGATGCGGGACTTGCGCGCGCATCAAGTGGACATATTGACGCTTGGGCAATATCTGCGGCCATCGCAGAAGCATCTGCCGATCATCCGTTACATTCCGCTCGAAGAGTTCGCCGAGCTCAAACGCTTCGGGTATGAGCTGGGATTTTCGCACGTGGAGTCGGGCCCGCTGGTGCGCAGCTCGTATCATGCGGCCGACGCGGTGTAGCGGTCGGTCTTTATGCGCAGTGCGATATAGTAACTCCTCGGATGTTCGGGTTCTTACGCAAACGCCTCAATTATGCCGACCAAGAATTTTCCGATCTTTCTCTCCTGCTCCTTCGGGACCACGAAAATCCGACTTTCCGGCGCGAACTACTCGATGAAAGACACCTCGACTTTTCGGTTGACAGCCTGAAACATCTGGATGCCTATCTCGAACAGCTCCATGCCGCGCCTCCGCAAGACCAAGACGATCTGGTCCGCATCGTGCTGCGGTGCGGCGCCTATGTTGGCGAGGTGATCCGAAAAAACTCGCCCCGCAGAATGAACTGGGTCACTTTTCAGGAAGCATCGAAACACTCGGATTTTGTAAAAGGGCTCGGGCTTTCCCTAGGGACTGCCGGAATCCTATGGAAAGAGAGTGGCACGATGTATTTCCCGCTTGCGAAAATCTGCAAGTTTATCGAAAACGGCAACGAAGACAGTGTGTACTTCTTTGCCCGCGTGATTCTCCAAAGTCCGGAGGCACAGTAGCGCCTCGGCGCAAACATCGAGAGCGAAGAGCGCCCGCTGGCTCGCTACTTCACTTCCGCGGGCGTGGACGTCGCCGGACCCATACCAACGATTTCAAGCGTCACTTCTTCATCCTTGGCGCCATCGTAATGGATCTGCTTGCCATAGTGCGTGACGAAGCTGCCGGCCGGAATCGGAGTGGTGCTGTCGGGATCGTACTTCGATCCGGTGCCGACGTACCACGTCCCCGAGATCACGGTGATAAAGCGATCGTTGGGATGGAAGTGGGGACGGCTCATATGATGCGGATGCCACTTGGTGAGCACCACGTACAGCCCAGGCTTCGCCGGATCACCGGCCAGCACCGCTTGTGAGGCGCCGCCGGGGTTGTCGGTCCACTGGATTTTGTCAGGCAGCGTGAAGGCCAGAACCTTCGGGTCGGGCCCGGCCGCGCGCATCGAAAAGAGCCCAAGTAACAGGCTTGCAGTAGCGAGCAAACGATAGTTGATCATGCGATTCTCCAGGGCCTATATTATCGCTCCTGTCAAGTCCGGATGATTTGATAGTATGGCCGCATGGCATCCCCCGAGATTCGGCGCCTGCATTGGCAAGCGCCCACTGGCGAATTCAATTTGAGCCGCCTGGAGCGCGTGATTTACGGCCCCGGCAAGATAGCAGCCCTCAAGGACGAAATGGAGCGGCGCGGGTTAAAGCGCGCCGTGGTAGTGACTACCGATGTTGTGGCGAAGCTCCCGATTCTGCAGCAAGTGACCGGAGCGCTGGGATCGCACTGCGCGTCGGTTTTCTCCGGAATCATCCAGCATGTTCCACGTGGCACCGTAAACGATCTGCAAAAAGAGATTGAACGCGTGAACGCCGATTGCCTGGTGAGCTTGGGTGGTGGAAGTCCCATCGATTCAGCGAAAGTGGCGATTTACGGGCTGCTCGAAAGCCGCGAACTGATCCATATCGCGGTCCCTACCACGCTGTCGGCGGCCGAATACACGCACGCCGGAGGAGTGACGGACGAAAGCACGCGCGTCAAGAGCGGTGTTTACGATACCCGCGTTTTGCCCCGCACCGTGATTGCCGATCCCGCGCTGACGCTATCGACGCCGGATTGGTTGTGGGTGTCTACGGGCATCCGCGCGCTGGATCATGCCATCGAATGCGCCTACGCGATCCGGCATCAGCCCATCAGCGACGCACTAGCGGCGAAATCGATCGCACTGTTCTCCGAGCATCTGCATCCTTCCATTACCACCAAGGGCGACGAACAGCTCGAGCATCGCGGGCATTGCCAGTTCGCATCGTGGTATTCGATTTTCGGCGCGATGAATACGCGCTTCGGCTTGTCGCATTTGCTGGGGCACCAGATCGGTCCGCGGTGGGACGTGCCCCATGGCATTACGTCGTGCATCACGCTTCCGAACTCTATGCGCTTCATGGCGGAGATCGCAGCGGAGCGGTTCGGGCCGGTGGCCGAGGGATACGGGATTCCGTTCGACCGGTCGAATCCGAAGCCGGCCGCGCTCCAGTGTGCGGACCGAACGGAGGAGTTCATCGCGCAGTTCGATGTTCCCAAGCGGCTCCGGGATGCGGGCGTGCCGCGCGACGAGATTGGTTCCATCGTGGGCCCGATCACGCACGAACTGGCGCACATGGGCGTTGTGGACCGGCCGATGACGGAGCAGGAAGTGCTGGCGCTTCTCGAAGCTTGTTATTGACGCCGGTTCTTAATAGGGCGGAGCTGGATCCGCCCCCACGATATTCAGTCCCTGAAAAAAGTGGTTCCGGCGCTCACCATCGTAGGCGCCGGTCTGCAGGCAACAGTTCTTAAAATCTGCGTCCGGAGCCACAGGGACACAGATCGTTGCGTCCAAGTTTTTCCAGAAGTTCCTTGTCTCCGTTAACGATCCTCACGCCGCGTTTGACGTGCGTCTCGGAAGGGAATCCTTTGCGGCGCTTGCTACTGCGCTCGAAAGGAGGATTGGTTGGTGTTGGTTGGTTTCATAATGAGCCTCCTCAAACTCCACCAGAATAGCAGGCGGGTGCGGCTCAACGATAAACCAGGCAGCCGCGCGATTCCAGGTCCGCCATCCAGGCCGGCGGCGCAAGCGTTGTCACCCAACGCAAATCGAGTTTGTCCAGCTTAGGCAGTTCGGCGATCACGGCCGGCAAATGTGTGAGCGGATTTCCGCGGAGATCGATCTGGCGCAGTCCGAGCAATCCGCCAATCGATTCTGGCAAGCGCTCGAGACGGTTGTCTCTCAAGTGCAGTTCGCGCAACTTGCTCATGTTCCCG
>DATHMO010000178.1:0-14939 GCA_035486995.1 Bryobacteraceae bacterium | reverse complement strand
TCGGCGGTGGCTTGCAGTTCGACGAAGCGGCCCGAACCCGTCATCACCATGTTCATGTCCACTTCGGCGGTGGAATCTTCTTCGTAGCAGAGATCCAGCAGGGGCACGCCGGCCGAGATTCCGACGCTGGTTGCAGCCACGGGCTGCGTGATGGGCAGCGATTTCAGGGTGCCGAATTTGACGAGTTTCTGCAGCGCCTGAACGAGCGCAACATAGGCGCCGGTGATGGCCGCGGTGCGTGTGCCGCCATCGGCCTGCAAGACATCACAATCGACGATGACAGTGCGGTCGCCGAGCGCCGCCGTATTAACTACGGACCGAAGCGAGCGTCCGATGAGGCGCTGGATCTCGAGCGTGCGACCGGACTGGCGGCCTTTGGTGACCTCACGCGGGGTCCTGGTCGCGGTGGCGCGCGGCAACATGGAATACTCGGCGGTCACCCATCCGCGCCCGCTGCCGCGCAAGAATTGGGGTACGGTGTCCTCGATCGTCGCGGCGCACAGCACGCGCGTGTTGCCGGTCTCGATCAATGCGGAACCTTCGGCCGTCATGAGGTAATTCGTGGTGATTCGTACCGGGCGCAATTGATCGGGCCTGCGTTGATCGATTCTCATTGTGTGTTACCCGAGAGCGCGTAATAGAAGAGCAGACACACCAGCGCGATTCCCAGCGTCACAATGAGCAGGCACGGAATTGCGGCGCGGGCGGATTTTACCTTTTCGGAAGTTTTCTTACTCCCGGCTGTCTTGAACTTGGCCATGAAGTTTCAGTGTAGATCGCTTTAGTTCAGATCAGCCAGCCTATCTTGACTGCGAGTTCGCCGGCGTAGTGGACGAGCGGCGCTTCGGTTGGAGGAGGGAGCCCCGCATTTTCGAACAGAGTTTGATGTAGCCCGATCACGCGCGCTCTTGCGAGCGGCCATGGCGAGTGCTGGATCTGTGCATAACGGATGCGGCCGAACACCGACGTGTACAAACGGTAGCGAGCGGTGAGGAAATGGTCGCGGTCCGAAAGTTCGCCGGGCGCGAAAGGCTCACCGGGCTGCACCTTGATGTCGGTGATGGCGCGGGAATCGTGCGGCCAGTGGCGCCGGCTTTGGTAGTGAATCGCGCCATTTTCCGACGTTACGCTCATCTTCGCCCAGAAATACGGTAAGTGATAACCGATGCGCGCTCCGGCGACAGCGGCGAGCCGTGCCGCTTCTAATGAGAAAAACCAGACGGCGGGGCGGCCATCGGGTCCAACGACATAAGTGCGCAGATTTGTTTCGGGGAAATGAGGGATGCCGGGCGTGCCGTATATTTCGAACGGCACTAATCCGACCCATGCGGTGTTATCGAAGGTGTCGAGCGTGAGGCCGGGAGGGATCAGCCGGCGGATGAAATCGGGGGCATAAGGCCAATGCAGGAACGTGAGACGTCGCCAGGTTTGGCGCATCGCGACGCGCCGAAGTGAATCAGGCTGGCTTTCCGTAGCCGCCTCCGCCGGGCGATTCGATGCGCAACACATCGTCCGGTTGTACTTCGAAGCGAGCTTTGCCTTGGATCGCGATGGTGCGCTTGCCACGCAATAGCGAGTTCTTGCCGGGTGTTCCGGTGCTGCCGCCAGCGAGTCCGTATGGCCCGAGCTCGCGCCGGTCCGAGAGGATGGTGACGTCGGCTCGGGTGAGGAATTCATATTCGCGCACCATTCCATCGCCGCCGCGGTGTTTGCCTTTTCCGCCGGAGCTCGAGCGAATCCGATAAGCGCGGATGCGCAGCGGGTAGAGGTGTTCGAATGCTTCCACGGGCGTGTTCCAGCTATTAGTCATATGGGTGTGCGTGGCGCTGGCACCATCCGATAGCGCGGATGCCCCCATGCCGCCGGCCATCGTTTCGTAGTAAGCGAAGGCGCGTTTGCGCACGGGGTCCCACCCGCCGAAGGTGAGGTTGTTCATGGTTCCAGAACTCGCCGCGGGAACCAACTCGGGGGCAGCTTGGGCGAGCGCGCGCAGAATGACGTCGGTGATCCGTTGCGATGTTTCGACGTTGCCCGCGGCCATTGCGGCCGGAGGCTGAGCGCTCACGACGAGGCCGCTGGGAGCGATGACATCGAGAGGACGCATGACGCCGGCAGTGTAGGGAATATCTTCGTGTACGAGGCAGCGGAACACATAAGTGGCGGCTGAGACCGCAACCGCGTAGTTGGCGTTCACGGAGCCTTCCACTTGGGGATCGGATCCGGTGAAATCGACGGATGCGCGATCGCCTTTGATCGTCACGGTCACTGCGATCTTCACGGGCCGATCCGTGATGCCGTCGTTATCGAGATAATCTTCGGCTCGATACCTGCCGGAAGGAAGCCGTCGGATCGCCGCGCGTATCATCCGCTCGCTGTAGTCCTTGAGCGCGGTCATGTTGCGCCGCAAGGTGGGTAGTCCGTATTTCGCGGACAATTCGAGCAGACGCTGTTCGCCGCGTTTGATGGCCATGCATTGCGCGAGGAGGTCGCCCTCGCGTTCGACGGGAGTTCGCACGTTGGCGAGGATCAGATCGAGAAGGGCGCGGTCCATGTGGCCGCCACGCACCAACAGAATCGGAGGAATGCGAATGCCTTCCTGATAAATTTCGCGCGCCAGCGGCATCGATCCGGGACTCATACCGCCCACGTCGGCGTGGTGCGCTCGATTCGCTACGTAGAATGCGGGCTTCTTGCTTCCCTTCAGGAAAACGCCCGAAACGGCCGTGATATCGGGTAAATGCGTGCCGCCGCGGAAAGGATCGTTCAGGATTGCAACGTCACCCGGCGCGAGATCGAACGCCTGGGTCGCGTGCCAGACCGACAAAGGCATGGCGCCGAGATGCACGGGCATGTGATCACCCATCGCGACTGTTTCGCCGCCGGCATCGTACACGGCGCAGGAATAATCGCGGCGCTCCTTGATGTTCGCCGAATAGGAAGTCTTGCGCAGTACGGCGCCCATCTCCTCGGCGATGGAGACCAGGAGATGTCGGAAGAGCTCCAGTTCAATGGGATCGGGCTTCATTGTTTGCGTCATTCTTTACACGTCGCGATATTTACGAGGAAACTAGCAATCTTTTGCCAAAGTTTATTTTCAGATTTCTCGATGACGTAGCTGTGCGTGGCCGCGTCAGTTCGAATTCTCCAACCGGACGTGGCGCGTGGCTTCGCTTTAGCAGCGACCGGCTGAATGTTCCAGGTGTTGCCGCCGTCTTCGGTCTCGTAGACTTCGTGCGTGCCATTGTCCAGCGCTGCATCGATGTTGGCGGTTCCATGCGCCGGGCTCGCGAAATTGAAGCTCTCAATGGCTGAGACGCGTGTCTCTTCAAAAATGGGCTGTTGGCGCCAGGTTTTGCCGCCGTCGGTGGTGATCAGGAAGAAAGGGTCGCGCGGCGCGCCTTGCAAGTTGGCGCCCGAGATCCAGCCGTTCTGGAAATCGATGAATTGAATTTGATCGAGTCCGGAGGAGCGGATACGCGGGTGGGGTTCGGTCCAAGTTGCACCCGCGTTTTCCGATTCGAGCAGGATTGAATAAAGGGTGGTGGTCGGCGTGTGCAGATTTCCTGTTAGGAAAATCCGATTCCCCAACGCTTCGATGTTTTCAAGCTCCAGGTAGACGGGGCAGGGATCTTCCGCCGAGCAGGCCAAACCCACGGCTTGTGTGTCGGCCGCCGTGCATTCATAGGTCACGCGCATCGGCTTGCCGGTATTTTCGAGCGGAGTTTGCCCGGCGGCGAGGCTTGCGACAAGAAGCAGCAACACCGGGCGATGGTCACACATCGAACTCGATCCCTTGTGCCAGGGGTAAATCGGGGGACCAGTTGATGGTGACGGTCTGGCGCCGCATATAGGCTTTCCAGGAATCGCTGCCGGATTCGCGGCCGCCGCCGGTGTCTTTCTCGCCGCCGAAGGCTCCACCGATTTCCGCGCCGCTGGTGCCGATGTTGATGTTCGCGATGCCGCAGTCGCTGCCGCGGGCGCTCAGGAAGGTTTCTGCCGAGATCAGATTCGTTGTGAACATGGCCGACGATAGACCCTGCGGCACGGCATTGTGCCACCCAATGACTTCGTCGAGCGTGTCGAACTCGATCAGGTAGAGAATCGGAGCGAAGACTTCTTCCTGGACAATCGGCATGTTGGCGCGGGCCTTCACCAGCGCGGGCCGCACATAGCAACCGCCCAGTTGCTCGCCTCCGTAGATCACTTCGCCGCCTTCGCCGCGGATTCTATCGAGAGCGGCATGCATCGCCGCGACGGCCTGCTGATCGATGAGCGGGCCCATTAATGTAGTCTCTTCCATGGGATCGCCGATCCGAATCCGGCCGTAGGCGGCCTGGAGCTTGCGCGTCAGCTCTTCCGCAATTCCGCGCTGCAGAAACAGACGCCGGATGCTGGTGCAGCGTTGGCCAGCGGTGCCGACCGCTCCGAACAATACAGCGCGCAACGCCAGATCGAGATTCGCGTCGTTCATCACGATGACGCCGTTATTGCCGCCAAGTTCGAGCAGCGTGCGGCCGAGACGCCGGGCCACCGTTTCAGCCACGATACGCCCCATGCGCGTGGAGCCGGTGGCGCTGATGAGCGGAATACGGCGGTCTTCGATGAGGCGCTTTCCGATGGTGGCATCGTTTCCGATGATCAATTGGAAGACGCCGCCCCAGCCGTGGCGCGCGAGCACGCGGTCGCAAATGTGTTGGACGGCGATGGCGGTCAGCGGGGTTTTGAGCGATGGCTTCCAGATGACGCAATCGCCGCATACCGCGGCCAGCAGCGCATTCCACGACCACACAGCGACGGGAAAATTGAACGCCGAGATCACGCCGACGACGCCGAGCGGATGCCATTGCTCGTACATGCGATGTTCGGGACGTTCGCTTGCGATGGTGAGCCCGTAGAGTTGGCGCGAGAGGCCGACGGCGAAGTCCGCGATATCGATCATCTCCTGCACTTCGCCTTTGCCCTCGGCCAGGATTTTGCCGGCTTCGAGCGTGACCAGAGCACCCAGGTCGTCTTTGAAACGGCGCAGCTCCTCGCCAATCTCACGAACAATGGCGCCGCGCTTGGGGGCGGGGAACATGCGCCAGCGATCGAATACATCGATGCTTTTTGCGATGGCGCTCTCGTAATCTTCGGCCGAGGCAAGACGGATTCGGGCGAGCTCGCTTCCATCGGCGGGATTCAGCGAGGCGATCGCGGGGTCGCCGCCAGCGTACGATTCAATGCCGAGCCGCTCTAATGTGCCAGCCACCCGAATCCCTCCGTTCCTGTAGCGAATCTGCGGCCGGCGCGGCGTACGATTGAACCAATCCGTTGCACTACGTTGCGCTGAAACTCGGGATCCAGCCATTCCGAGAAGCCGTGGCGCTCGCTGATTCGAGCCGCGGCCTCGCGCGTGGTGGCGCCGCGGGGCTTGACCGAGCGGACGTGCAATGGATCGCCGATAATGTCCTGGTCTGTGGATTCGAGCGCGATTTCGGCCAGTTGTTCGGGATCGCACGGGAGCAGCGGCGCGAGTGTCGCAAATGTCGCGATGCCAGCGGCGCGTAATTCGCGTATGGCCCTGAGGCGGCAATCGAGGGTCGCGCAATGCGGCTCATAGAGCTTGCGGACGCGTTCGCGATTGGTGGTGAGCGAGAAGCTCACGCGCAATGCTGTGAGCCGCGAGAGTTCAACCAGCTTCGCGAGATCGCGCACGATCAGGGGCCCGCGAGTCTGAATGACGAACACTTTCGGCGGCCGCGACAGAAGCTCGTCCAGGATGCGCGGCATCATCTGCTCCGATTCTTCCGCGGGCTGATACGGATCGACGAGCGGCGAGCAATAGATCATGTGATGATCGCGCAATTCGCGCCGCAACAATTCGGGAGCATTTGTTTTAAACGTGGTGAACTGTCCCCAGTGCCGCCAGTCGTCCGGCTTCAAGCCGCCGTATAAGCGCATGGTAGGGACGTAACAGTAGGTGCAACCGAACGTACAATTGCGCGCCGGCGTCAGCGAGTGGGTAAATCCAGCTTCGGCAATGAATCCGGTAGTGGCGCTCAGGATGCTGCCGGCCCGTGATTGAAAGACTTCGAACGGCATGGCGGCGTCACGCTAGGTTTTCAACAGCCGGCGGCGCAACATGTCGAGCGCGATATTGGTGGAGAACGCGCGCACGCGATCGCGATCTGCAGGCCACTGGACGCGCCGCACTTCGCTGCCATCGGGCGCAGCCAAGCCGATGAACACCAGTCCGACTTGAGCGCCATCCGGTCCCGCGTAACCGGTGATCGAAAGCGCATAATCCGATCCCGTGCCGGCGCGAGCGCCTTCCGCCATGGCTTGAGCCACTGGTTCGCTGACGGCGCTGTGCTCGGCGATCAGTTCGGCCGGAACGCGCAGCAACTGGATCTTCATTTGATCCGAGTAGGTGAGGAAACCGCCGCGAAAATAATCGGACGCCGATGGAACCGCCGTGATCCTTCCTCCGAGCAGGCCACCGGTGGCGCTTTCGGCCACGCTCAGCGACGCGCCGCGCGCACGCAGCATATCGCCGATCACCTTCTCCAGCGAATCGCCATTGCAAGAATATACGCGATCGCCCAGCAGCGGTTCGATCTCGGCGCTGGCCTGCGCCACCAGCGTTTCGGCTTCTTGTGCCGTGGCGCAACGCGCGCGCAGATGTATGTGGATCTCGCCAGAAACGGCCAGGATCGTCGTTGCTAAATTCGTGTAGCTTTTGTAGACCGGCGAGATCAGCTGATCCAATTCCGATTCCGACATTCCCACCGTGCGCAGCCAGCGCGTGCGTATGAACTGCGGCGGCAAAAGTTTTTCGAGACGCGGCAGGCACTGGCCTTCGAACATCGCCTGCAACTCCATGGGCGGTCCGGGGAGCAACACAAATGCGACGCCGTTGTTCAAGATCCATTGGCCCGGCGCGGTGCCGCGAGCGTTGGGGAGCACCTCGGCGCCCTCAATGACGTACGCCTGCCGCCGGTTAATCTCCGCCATCTTGCGTCCGAAGAAGCGGAGCCTTTCTTCGATACGGTCGCAAATGTCTTGATGAAAGACGAGCGATCGTCCGAGTGCACCTGCCACGGCTTCGCGCGTGAGATCGTCTTCGGTGGGGCCCAAGCCGCCTGTGAGGACGACAATTTTCGACCGCGCCGCGGCGCCGAGAATACTGTCGGTGAGGCGCTCACGTTCGTCGCCCACCACTGTCTTACGAACTACCTCGACACCCAGAGCGTTGAGCTGACCGGTGAGATACAGCGAGTTTGTATCCAGCCTTTGCGGCGTCAATAATTCCGAGCCAACGGCGATGATCTCGGCGTCGGGCATTAGGAAAGCGGCCGGCCTGTGATGCCCACGTCCACGCGATACAGCGCGTTGTTGGTCGAAACCACCATGGCTCGCGAAGGAGTGAAAGCCAGCCCGACGATGCCGGGACCGGACAGGAACAATTCCGGATTACGGTCGTGATCGAACCGGACCACACCGCGCCGTCCGCCAAGCGAAGCCGCGACGTACAATCGTCCCTCGGCGTCCAGAGCCAAACCCTGCGGGCGCCCGAGGCCGCGATAATACGTCTCCACTTCGCCGGCCGCCGAGATACGATGCACCGAATCGAAGCTCGACGTGGTTGGCCCGGTCACGTAGAGATAGCCGTCGTTGCCGAACGCGAAATGATACGCGGCGATGGAGGGCTCGAGCGTGGCGAATACATAAATCTGGCGCGAGCGGCTGATTTTGAAGACCGTGCCGCTGCGATCGCCAACGTACAGATTTTCATCTGGATCGAAGGCGATGCCGGTGGCGACACCCATCCCTTCCACGTACACCGAAACATTTCCCGCGGAATTGGCTTGATAGATGATGCCGTCGTAGCGGCTGGAAATATAGAGCGTGCCGGCTTTGTCGAACGCGAGTCCCGTGGCGTTCATAATCTCGCTCGCAAACGGCTTCGAGTTGTAGTTAAGATCGATCTTGTAGACCGAGACCGGCGTCTTCTGGCCGCGCGATCCACTGAACGTCACATAGATATTTCCGAACGAATCCACCGCGGGATTTCCGACCGGGTACAGATTCTCAGCGATTTGAATGCCGATATCGCAGGTCCAAGCCTGGCTGCTGTGCGCGCCGGATGCGACCACCAACTCACCGGCCGAGGCGCCCTCGGGCACGCGCACGATCACGCACGAATCGGACCCGATTACGATGGGCGCTTCTACATCGCCGATAGTGACGCGCGGACGCTCGGATTTCGCCAAGCCCGCACCCCGGATCTGAAATTCACCGCCCGGGATGGCGGCCTCCGGAGTGACGGTGGAGATTTGCGGACGGCCGTTCGAGTCCTTCTTAGATGCCATAGGAGAATAAATGAAAACGATCTAATACGAATATAGCAAGCGCGCCGTAAAGCCCCGCCATCACGTCATCAGCTACAATGCCCCAACCGCCGTGCAGCGCTTCGAGCTGGCGCGCGGGCGCGGGCTTCCACATGTCGAGTAATCGAAACAGCACGAATGCCGCGAGCCACGTTTTCCAATTGTAAGTGGCGGCGCCTGCCAGCGTGATCCACTGTCCGATCACTTCGTCGACTACGACGATCTGCGGATCCGGTTTCCCCGTTTGCGTGGCCACAACTCCGGAGGCCCAGATCCCAGGTGCGAGAAGAATCGCGGTGAGCACGAGCAGCGTGCCGCGGCCGTATCCGCCGAAATAATTGAGTGCGATTGCGATGATCAACGCCGCGAGCGATCCTGCGGTGCCCGGAGCGACAGGTGCGTAACCGCAGCCGAACCACGTGCCGATCAGAAACGCGGTGGAATTTCGCCGCGGCAGCGGACTAAAGCTCATGCTCGTCCGGGCTCTCGCTCATCCGGTCGTTTTCAAGATCCTCGGGTTGTACCGGAGTGGAGATCACATATTTTTCGCTGGCCCAGTTGCCGAGATCGATGATCTTGCAGCGCTCGCTGCAGAACGGGAAGAACTGCGAGTCGGGGGTGACTTCTTTTTTGCAGATCGGGCACTTCATCGCATTGCGAGGATGGGAAACGCTTCGCGCGCCGGGACGGCTATTGTCTCCGTGGGCGCTTCCAGCGTTCCGATCAGATCGTAATCGTGCGCCTCGGTAATTCGCATGCGGCGGATCTCGCCACGTTGCGGAGCGGCGCCCGCAAAATCGTTCACGTAACAGAACCCGTCGATCTCGGGGGCTTGCGTGGACATGCGCGCTTGCCACAGCAGATCGGTCTCTTGCGACGGACCTTCGATCAGCACATCGACTTCACGGCCGATCATCTTGCGATTATTCGCCTTCGAAATCCGACGCTGCACGGCCATCAGTTTCTGCTTGCGGTTGTGAATGGTGCGGCCGTCGACTTTCGCGTCCAGTTGAAAGCTCGCGCTGGTGTCTTCGTCAGAATATGCAAACACGCCCAGCCGGTCGAATTGGGCGGCTTTCACGAAATCGCACAGGATCTCGAAATCCGCGTCGGCTTCGCCAGGAAAGCCCACGATCATGCTGGTTCGGATGCCCACGCCCGGGATCGTCGCGCGGATCCGCTCCAGCAGCTTCAGGAAGAAATCGCCATGCGAGCCGCGTTTCATACGCTTCAACACGTGAGCGCTGGCGTGCTGCAGCGGCATGTCGATGTACTTCACCAAGGCCGCGTGTTCGGCGATCGTGTCGAGCAGCTTCTGCGTGATGCGGTTCGGATAGCAGTACAGAAACCGGATCCATTTCTGGTGCGCGGTTTCAATTTGCGCGAGGCGCGCCATCAACTGCGCGAGGCCGTCCTTGATCCCGAGGTCTTCGCCATAGGACGTTGTGTCCTGCCCGATGAGGTTGATCTCGCGCACGCCCTGCTTAAACATCCGCGTGGCTTCCGTGATGACCGATTCAAACCGGCGGCTGCGGAATTTGCCGCGATATTGCGGGATCACGCAAAACGAGCAGGGATGATCGCAGCCCTCGGCGATTTTGATATAGGCGAAGTGGTTGGCGGTGGCAAGCACGCGCGGCGTCAGGTCGTGATAGAGATAGGGTTCCAGCGTGTCGGCTGCCGGCTCAATCCCCTCGCACAAAGCCACGATCTTCGAGAGCTCGTTGGTGCCGATCAGCGCATCCACTTCCGGAAGCTGGCCGCGAATCTGATCGCGATAACGCTCCACCATGCACCCGGCGACGATCAGCTTTTGCGCGCGCCCCGTCTTCTTGTATTCGGCCATTTCGATGATCGTATCGATGGACTCCTGCTTGGCCGGGTCGATGAAGCTGCAGGTATTCACCACCAGGACGTCGGCGTCGCTGGGCTCGGATGTAAGCTCGTGGCCGCGCTCGGACAATTCTCCCATCATCACCTCTGTATCCACGAGGTTCTTGGGGCAGCCGAGACTTACAAAACCAATTTTCACGGATGTGTTCCTGGCGGGAAAAGCGTGCTTCTTCAGGATAGCAGGCTACTTGAGGCCGTACAATTTGCGCGCGTTGTCGCGCAGGACCAGGTGCGCGATCTCGACCGCGCGATCCCGCGTGAGTTCGCCATCATTCATCATTTCCGTGAGTGCCAGACCTAGCGCCTGGCGGCCTGTATCGCTCGCCACCCAGCCGGATTGCTCCCAGCCCAGCTGGTCTGAATAAGGATAGGCGTCGGTGGCGAACAGAACTTTGTCTGGCGCGAATTCCAGCCACTCGCGCAGCACCTGAGCGACGCGCCGCGGATAATTCGTCAGCGTTTGCGCGGAGAAATCGGCGTAGACGTTGGGCTTGGTGAGCAGCGCAGTGATCTCGCGCGTGAACGGCCATCCGCCATGCAGCAGGACGAAATTGGTTTGATGCAAGCGCGGATCGTTGAATACCGATTCGAGCAGCAGGGGATTGGTGCCCGCGATGTGGAAGTAGCCGCCGGGTCCCCACGCCACGTGCAGATGCACCGCCATCCCCAGGCGTCCGGCTTCGGCTGCGATGTGGCGAAAGAGGAAATCCTGGAGCTTTTTGTAGGGCTGCCTGTGCGCGTAAGCTGCGTCGGCATCGGCGCGGGAAACATCGTCGAAATCGAGCGATCGCAAATAGGCAGCTTCGAACTTGATCGCAACGGCGCCGCCGCGTTTATGACGATCGAGCGTGGGGTCCACCACTTTTATGAGATATTCACCGAGCGTAGCGGGCGGCTTGGTGTAGCCGCATTCCTTTAGATAGCGCGCGAGGAGGCGATCTTCATCTTCGAAGAACGCTTTGCGGTCGGGATTGATCGCGAGCACGCGGTTGTCGAGCGGAAACAGGAGCGCGTCTTCGAAGGGCACCCAGAGAAATCGGGGTGGCGCAATGCCGGGCCCGAGCGCGACGCGATTGGCCAGCATGGTTTCGATGCCCAATTGATCGAGCACCCAATTTGGGTAGCCTTCGCGTTTGTCGGGCGCGTCGAAGAGATGACTGGCAGGCAACGGCGCTCCGCCCCGCATTCGGATGGGCTCCGTATAGGGCTCCATGTGCTCAACCGGTAACGCGTCATACTCGGTGTCGCCGGGCGCCGGGAGAACCGGGTGAGCGTGATTATCGATGGCTTTGATTTTGGCGATTTCGCTGGCGATCCCGGGATCGACCTGAAGTTGCGCGAACGCAGTCAGCGCGAACGCCAGCAGCAGGGCGAGCAGTTTCACAGTCCTGCGATTCCCAGGCGCCATCCGAGTTTGGCTGGGTCGAGCCAGGAGATGTGCTCGAATCGCACGGGGCCGTTACCCTTGCCCAGAACAAATGCACAGGGCGCCTCGCCGAATTGATCGATGCGCGCGGTCAACCACGACTGGGCGGAGATCGGTGTCGCGAGCACAACCGGAGTTCCTGGAAAGGACGCGAGCTTCGCGCCGAATGCCGTGTCATCTTGCCGTTCGGGCTCGGCCAGTCCATATGCCCGCCGGTAGTGCGCGATTGCGTCGTCCAGATCGCGAACGCCGATCACTACTTTCACCACGCCCGTGAAGCGGTCTGTGGTCGGCTTGCCGGTTGGAAATGCCCGATTCTCGCGCGGCGTGAAATCGTGAATCATAAACGGGAAAAATCCGCCGTTGGTCGGGCCCACCTGCGCGGTCTCCCAATCGAGCTCCACGCCATCGGGCCGCTTGCGCCCGGCTCTGTGGGGATCGGTCACGGCGATCCCGGCTTTACGCAGTCGCTCGACTTCGGCCGATAAATCCGCGGGTCGGATGGCCCATGCGCACGGGCCGGCGTCGGCCTCCATGAATTTGTACCAATAGTGCGCGGCGAGTGCGGCCGGGTCGGCTTTGGGTTGGATCGCGATCAGCTCTAGATACGACCCATCGGGAAAACTAGCCAGCGCCATCTCCGTCGCGTGATTGGAATGCGGTCCGCCGTATTCGCTGGGAATGCCGGCCGCATCGAGCGCCTTCTGCATGGCCTCGACACTCCTGCCCGCCACCGTGACGTGGTCGATGTGAAACTGTTGCGCCATGAGCGGGAAGGCAATCGCAAGGCAGAGAAAGCGCGTCATTAGTCGGGCGTGGATTTGAGCGCAGCGAGCTTGTCGTCCAGATGCTTCAGCGCGGCCTCCAGGCTGGCACGAGAGCGAGGATTCTTCGATGTTTCCAGGTCGTGCATCACGCGGGTGCGCGACAACAGAAGGCTCTCGCGCAGTTGCTTGCGGTCGGCTTCCTCGGCCGTCAGTTTCGTCGCTTTCGCCAGCGCCGCGCGCTCCTCGGCCGCTTCGATCTGCGATTCGACCGACTTGCTTTCCCATCCGCGCGCCATGCTCCCACTATCCCACTTTCCCGACCCGATCGCCCGGACCTGATAGAATCCCATCCCAGGAGAACCCCTGAAACATGCGCTTTTCCCACGCTGCCATTGGCGCAATTGCGGCCATTCTGACTCTAGGCGCCAATGCCAACGCCTCCACCGGCCCCATCCCGCTCAACTGCAATCGCGTGTGTCTTGAGGACGTGATGAATCAGTATCTCGCCGCATTGGCCGCGCACGATCCCAAGCGCCTGCCGGTTTCGGCCGACGTCAAGTACACCGAAAACGAGCAAGTGATCGAGCTCGGCGACGGCTTCTGGAAGACCGTCGAAGGCGTGGGCAATTACAAGCACATCTTCGCCGACCCCGAGTTCGGCGCGGTGGCCTTCATGGGTACCATGCACGAAGCCGGCAAGCCGCTGCTGATGAGCCTTCGGCTACGCATCCAACTGGGACGGATCAGCGAGATTGAGGCGCTCTATTTCCGTCAAGGCGGGGGTGGTCCGGCGAACATCGCTGCGTTGGACGCGCCCGGCTACAAGCCCGAGGATATGTGGTTCAAATCGATTCCGACGGCGCAGCGCCTGTCGCGCCCTGAGATGATTTCGATTGCCGACGCCTATTTCAGCGGCCTGGAGAAAAACGACGGCAAGGGCGTCAACGGCACCGGTACGTATCCCTTCACCAACGATTGCGATCGCATCGAGAACGGCTCCCACACGACCAATGTTCCGCGCCCCGCGAACGAGCCCAAGGACGCCATCAACGGTTTCGCTCTGGATTGCCTGTCGCAGTTCAAGCTGGGCTATTATTTTGTCGTCCAAGCCATTCACGGCCGCCGCTATCCGCTGGTGGACGCCGAGCGCGGAGTGGTGTGGGCGCACGTGGTGTTCGATCAGGGCACGGTGAAGTCGGGCATTTTGTCGGACGGCCGCCCATACACGTTTCCGTTCTTCAATTCGCCTTCGAGTATTCTCGTGACCGAGGCGTTCCTGATCGAGAACGGCAAGATTCGGCGCGTGGAGATGATCGGCCCGTCGGCGTTTTATCATTTGAATTCGCCGTGGGGCGGGGTAAGCGGGCATTAGTCAGTGGCTTTTCGTAAACTGAAAGCATGGAAGTCCACTTGACGCCCGAGCAGGAAGCGCAGCTTGAACGGATTGCGACCAAAACTGGAACTAATCCTGAACGGTTGGTGACGGACGTTCTTGTCCGCTATCTGGATGAAGAAGCCCGGTTCCTGGCCGCCGTCGAGAAAGGAATTGCAGCAGCAGATCGCGGCGAGTTTATCGAAGAAGAGGAGATGGACGCCCGCTTCGAGCGCATGCTCAAGCCCTGATGCGCATTCGTTGGACGGTTCCCGCCGCCGACGACCTGGAGGGAATCAGCCGGTATCTGCATAAGCACTACCCACGGCTCGCACAGCCGACGATGCGGACGATTTACCGGCGCATCGGCTCTCTGAAAACATCCCCGCACCGAGGCCGACTCGGCCAGCGGAGCGGAACGAGGGAGTTGACGATTACGCCGCTTCCTTACGTCGTGGTCTATTCAGTCAGGGATGAGACCATCGAGATCCTGCATATCTATCACGGTGCCCAAGACTGGCGCTGAGGGTCCGGTTTATTTGCGTGCAAGCAACAGAAGCGCTGCGACCGCGGAGCCGCCAATGACTAGCCACGTGGATGGAGAATACCTTAGCAGCGAAAACACGGAGCTGGCTATGAACACCATTCCACCGAAAACTCCAAACACGCCTAGTGCACGGATGAATCGTCGAGACCAAATTGAGCCGGGGCGCAAGTACGAATAGAAAGATTGCCAGGCTCCAATAGTCTGGTCCGGATCGCGAAAGGCTAAGCGACTGAAACGAATTATGTACAGCCCAGCTGCTGCCATGACGATCGCCGCGAACATCTCCAGATGAGTGAGCCGAAACGCGATGCCACAGAGCACAATAACGGCCAGTACTAGCAAAAGCGCGCGCCGGTCGGCTCTGGCGCGGATCGAGTAGTCTACCCAGTGCGCCATCTACGCGACCGGGTGCTTGACAACCATATAACCCTAATCCTATCATGAGGTTTGCTCCCTCCCAGGGAGCGCCGGAGGATTCGAGGGGCTTGCGCCCTCGCGCTCCGTTTAGGTTCATCGCGAGGGGGAGACCGTGATCAAGCTCGACATTATTAACGAAGTCGTCAAC
>DATHMO010000177.1:0-43288 GCA_035486995.1 Bryobacteraceae bacterium | reverse complement strand
CTCGCTGACGCCGCCCGGCGGGTCGACTCCGAACGGCTGGATCAATGCCGCCGCGTTCTCGGCGCCCGCTTCACAGACTTTCGGAAATCTGGGACGCAACGCCTTTCGCGCACCAGGCATTTCACAACTGGATCTGGGGCTATCGAAGTACATTTCCATTACGGAGCGGATGAATATCCGCCTGCGAGCGGATGCGTTCAACGTGTTCAACCGAGCCCAGTTTGGAGCGCCCAACACCGATGCATCCGCGAGTAACTTCGGAGTCATCACCACGACGATCAGCAATTATGCGACAGGCCGTGGCACGCCGCGCGAGTTCCAACTGTCGGCTAAGATCGTCTTCTAGTTCTGGCGGAGAGGGGGGGATTCGAACCCCCGGTAGACTTTAAAGGCCTACGACGGTTTAGCAAACCGCTGCTTTCGACCACTCAGCCACCTCTCCGTTTTTAACTCAGCTGATTTCAGCAGGTTCTGGCCGATGTCACTACATTATACTGCGATCTTCTCCTTGCGTGGAACGATTGCCACTGTTTTGGTCACTGCAAAACCACCGTTACCCGGCCATTCACGATCGGGTTTCGGTCATCTGGCCCACCGCACGTTTCCGGCTCAGCAGCCCACGACCCCGGCCTCATGCGCGTGTAATGTTTCGTGAAGCTCCACGGCTTTGCAAGCGCAATGGGATCAGTGACGGTCGCCTGATCTTCGAGCGTATTCGCATCGATTTGCCGGATTCGCTCCGTATAGTGCGCCTGCTCACTGAGCGTCGCGGGCGTGGTATCGGCCCAAAGACCGGACTTTACCGAGATTGTCTCCACAACCAGGGTCTGGCCTTCCCAATGGCCGATTGAACGGCCCAACAACGTCGGCCACAGTTCGTCTTCTGGCGGGAATCCGCGGCCATCGGTATAGATGTGCCTGGTCTCCTTCTCGACGATAATCCAGGTAGCCTCCGGAGTCACAACGAATTCATAGTCGAAAGGCGTGCCGATGATCCGGGGCATGCCCGCGGCACAGTACAAAGTGTGAGAATCCACCAGGGGGTTTGGATAACTGGCGTCACCCTGATGCTCGGCCCGGACCAAGTCCGTTTGATATCGGGTTTCCCAGTCTGGTTTGTACGGAGGGTGGTCTCGGTTACCAGGCGTGAACGATCGGCCGTTTTCCACATCGAGCAAGCCGGGCGAGCCCTTCAATCTCCACAGACCACTCCAATCGGGCAGCTTGGAATAAGCTTCGATACGCGCCGGCGAGTTTGGGGTTGTCTGTGCAGTTGCGGATTCGAACAATAGAAGTGGCACGATGCTCAGCACCGCTACGACTCGCCCGGTTGGCATGACAGAATTGATACTCATCGGCTAGCTCCTCCTTTTCGGCCCGAGCGCTGGAGTCGGGACCTGGTTTGCGGCGTAAGGTTATCGCAGAGGTGCGGGTTCCGGACTTTAATTCCGAGTCTGAGCATCTCCCGTAGGCGAGCCTCCGATATGCGTCCCATCGGCGAGTGTTGCGGTGACGAAGGAACCGCCCGGCCTCCCATCGCGCAACGGATGCGCGGTGACCGTGACCTGATCACCAGGTTTCAGCATCTTCGGTTTCCACCCTTGTCTGATGAGACTCGACGGCGCACTCATTTCAATGCTCCATTCCACTGTAGCTCCGGAGGCATCCGTCACCATCAGCTGGATCCACGAGTGAGGGTTTACCCATTGGAATTCCTTGACGGTGCCTGTCAAAGTAATCGTCTTCGACAAGTCAAATCCGGCGAACGAATGATGTCCAAGCAGGGGCATTCCGGCCAGTATAACTGTCAGCCCCGTAAGTTGGATCAGCCTTGACGTGATGTTCACCTTCATATGCATTAGCCCGATCTGACGGCGACGTGATTGCCCGTCCCGGGTTACTACTTTATACCATCGTCAGGAGGTTGGCAGGCGACCAGAATCGCGGGCTGCGGGTGTGCGGACCGAGTTGCCACCAGTTACGGCGGGCTTACGTCGCCATATAATTCCATTCGCGCGGCTGAAGCAAATTTTGCCCAGGAATCGGGTCCACCAAATCGTTTCGAAAACTTCGAACCCATTTTTCGGCAATTCCGTTCTGCCACGATCTCTCGGCGATCGTGCAGAATCAGGAACAGGCAGTATGGAATCCAGAAGTTTGCTGTGATCACGGTGAAGAAATCCATCCCCTGATCAGCTCCCGGTGATTCTGCAGAAAGCTTCGCCCAAGTTGATCAGCCGCGTCGCGGCGATACAACCGCCGAAGGTATCGGGAGACGGTTCGCTCGGAAATCATGAACCCAGCTTCAACAGTTCGCTGTCGATGCGTGGTCCTCCCCAGGTCGGGTTCTCCTCCGCCATGGTGTGGAGGGCAGTGCGAATCTCGGGCTTGGTGACCGGTCTGCCAACCGGTTTGCTTCGGGGGCGAAGGCGCCAGTGCAGAAGAAAACCTTTCCTGGGCCATCGAATTCGACCACCTCAGCCAGACTCGGCGCAGCAGAACCGAGACACACACCGCAGATCAGCCAAAACATGAATCCGTTCTATAACAAGACTGCAGCGTAGGCCGCTGCGATCTCTCCGCCGGTGTTTTGGCGACCTACGGCACGCAATCGATCGGGAATCCCGCGCGAATGGAACTATGGCGAAGTACAGGTGTTGTTATTCCTCTACGGTTGGGTCGAAGTGACGCATTAAGGCCTCGATCTTGTCTGAAAGTTCGAGATCTCCCAAATCCCGCGTCGCTGCAACTGACCCGTAGTATGGATTCATCCGAGTGAGCGTCTCGTTTATGTATAGGGCCTGATGCAAATGGAGTCCTGCTCCTACAGCGTTAATAGGCAGTGTATCGCGGTGGTACATACAGACTCCGCCTAGTGCCGGATACCGGCGGAAGACTTCTTCTAGCCCTTGCTCATAGTCGAACAGAATATCCAAGTTCATTTCGCTGCCCAATTCCCACGTCATGTCGCCGGCGGCCCACAAACCCGTGTAACCGTCCTGAATTGCCTCTTCAACGGCAGCAACAAGCAGGGCGAGCATCTTCGCCACATTGAAACATCCCTTCACAAGGTGGCTCTGGTCTGACGAGAGTACTAAAGCCCCTCGTCTCACTTCCAGATCGACATCGACGCCTGCTGTGTATAAGTACGAACGGATCCCTGCCAACATTGGCGGACTGTTGAGGTAGAGGCAGCGATGATGGGTCTTCAGCTTCGCGTAGATCAGAGCGGCCAGACCAGGCAGATGCTTCGTTGGGGATCCTTCGTAGATCATGCATTGGTGCCGGGCTAAAACGTCCATATCGAAATTCCTCGTAACCTCGACGCACAACTGGTTCTCGGAAACACCTACCTCGGGATTCGAATCACCAGAATATCAAAACCGGCGGGATTGCCGAATGAGGCCTACAGAGGTCAACTACTGCTTGCGGAGCCACACTCCTCAAACACTTCCAGCCGAAGTCTGCACCCCCGCTATTCCTGGGCAAACGTTGCATGAGCGGTGCGAAGGGAATTATGGCGACGTACAGCTGCCACACTGAATGGGGCCTGATTGTGCTCGCCCTCCGAACTACAGGTGTATCCGCGCGACGACATTGCATTGAACGCGGCTGGTCAGGCTTGGTAATTCTTGAATCCCGCGCGCTCGATGCCGCGCTGCGCCTCCGGATTCTTCATGAAAGTGTCCCAAACGAATCCGGTGCGCAGGTTCTCCGCCATCAACATGGTGATGCCGGTGTCGATCCCGATCACGTCGCTGTCGTACCAGTTTTTCAGTGGATTGAAGGCGTTTACGAATCCATAGCGGCTCCAGGCGCGCGAACCATAGCGCATCCTGATATTGCGTAACACCCGCAGAGTGGTCTGCGGCTGGAAGGGCAGCGAGCCTGCGGCGGCGCTCGGCACTACGGTCCCATCGATCGGCCCGATCTGCGGCGGCCCACCCCACACCACGTAGCCGTTTGGAGAATCGGACGCGGTGATGCCCCACAAGTCATTGCTATAGTCCGGGAACTGCTTGCTCAATTCCAGGCAGAACAATCGATGGGCGTCGGTGGCGATGGCCGAATTCTTGAAATAGTCGGCATACTTGTCCCGTTTGCCGCGAAAATCGAACCAGGCCTGCGAGTATTGATGAACGAACAGAGGCGCGTAGGACCCGATATACCGCAAGCCGTCGTATTCGAAAATGGTGCGCTTCCAGCCGTCCCAAGCCGTCGGCGGCAGAGGGTGAGAAGCGGATCCCATGCCGAGCAGGTAAATCATCATCAGCTCGCTGTAATAATCCCAACGATAGGGCAGAAAGCCGAACTCCGGCGTCCACCCGTGCGGCAGAAGGATGGTGTCTTCGGAAAGCCAACTCCAATCCACGCGGGCGAAAATGTCGTAAGCCAGCCGAGCGATTTCGGCGTTCCGGAAATGCTGGCGCGCGGTGAGGACGCCGCACAGCAGAATAGCCGTGTCTACGGACGACACTTCGGCGTCCCAGATCCTTTCGCCGCTGGTAATGTTGGCCCAATGAAAAAAGAAGCCGCGATGCGTAGGCATCTTGCGCTCGATGAAAGTGAGGGCGGCCAGCACACGATCGCGCGCGTTTTCATAAGAGACCCAGCCGCGCTTCTCGCCGATGCACAGTGCCGTCAGGCCAAAGCCGGTGGCCGCGATGCTGGCTACATTGGTGCTGTCGGAGCTATTGGCCTTCGAGCGGTCTTTGATTAGTCCCGTTTCAGGATGGCACTGCTCCCAGAAATAGAGAAAGCAGGCTTTCTCGATCTCATCTAACAGGACGTCGTCTTCGGAGTCCAGCACGGCTCCAGGCGCCGCGATCGGAGCGCCGGCCAGGCATTCCAGAGATGCACCTCCGGCGACGATCCCATGAAGCAGCTCCCTGCGCGTGAGGCAGCCAGACGGCACACTTCCACTGTAAAGCCTTTCGCGGCTATCCTGGAATCGGCGATGCGGAGAGAAGCTCTGGGCGCGGCAATAGCGCTGGCTGTCATTACGATCGTAACGCTGGTCATGGTGCGCAGACTCCACTCAACAGTGGCGCTCACGGGTGTGGTGCTCCGCCAGGATTCCGACCCCCGCAAACAACTGCCGATTTCCGATACTGAGGTAACGGCGTCCAACGGCGAACAGACGGCCCAAGGGAAGACTGACGCCTCAGGCATGTTCCTGCTCAAGCTGCCGAATCGAGCCTGGCGCGAGCGGGCAATATCGCTCGAGTTCCGCCATCGCGGTTATCAGACGCTTGAGATGACGGCCGGCATGGCAGGCCACCTGTACGTGGCGCGGATGACGCCCACTCCCGGTTTGATAGCCGCAGCGGGGGCGCATGAGGTGGCAGTGAAAGACGTTCGGATCCGGTACTCGGAAAAGACAACCAGCAGGGCAAATGTAGGCAGTATCGCCAAGACGTTCACAGTCCCGAACCCTGGTGACGTTGCCTGCGCGAATCGGCCGCCATGTTCGCCGGATGGAGAATGGAAAGCGTCCATGGGAGGGGTGAAGATCGACGCCGGCCAGGGGCAGCAGTTCCAGAACGCACGAGTCTCCTGTATTGCGGGCCCGTGCGCGTTCACCAAAATTGAAAGCGGTGCGGCGCCTCCGGCCGGGCCCAACATCACGGTGAAAGTACGGAACTGGTCCGACACGGCGACGTTTCTGGTGGAGGCCGAGGTCACTCGCGACATGCCGGTGGACGCCATCCGCCAGGATTATCCGGCCATTTATGGCCGTTCCATGGACTTCACGTTGCCGGCGAGCGCCGAAGGACCCAGCATCGAAGCCGACCTGGGTGGCCAAGAAATCGTTTTTCCTCTAGGACCAGCACTGCAATTATCTTGGGCCGCGTGCACGCTGGAGACCGGCGCCGGTCAAAACAAGCTGTATCGGTGCGAGCTGAAGCCGGGATATCAGTTCCAGTGACTAAGCTCCAATGTAATGAAGAAAGAGAACTGATCAAGTACTTTCTGGGCCAAGCGTCCGGCTAGTGATTGCAAGGGTCGGCCTGCTTTTGTTGACTGCATAGCGCCGGGTAAAAACCAAAGTACGTTTTGGAAGCGGCACCACGGCGTGAATCGGTGGCGCGACCTCGGTTCGCTTACGCGCGCGGTCGAATGCGCTTATCTTAGTCCGCTCACGAACGAGAATCATTCCCCGAATGCGAGTAGGACGTTGCCGGGTGTGCCGCGAAGCGTGCCGGGGTAACCAGAGGTAGCGAAGACCATGCCGCCCGCGATCACTGCACCGGCACAACCGAACGAGCCTCCTTTGGCAGCCACGTGGTTGATCGAGTCAAAGTCTCGCACCGCATTGAACGACCAGATCACCATACCTTCGGCGTCCACTGCGCGCAAGATCCCATCCCATCCACCTGTGAAGACGACTCCCGGGATCGCACTGGCCGGACCCGCCTGCCCGCGCCGGTCCGCGTTGATGGCCGCGTTCCATTCCACCCGGCCGGTTTGGATGTCCAACGCCTTTAGTCCGCCGGCGGGCTGCTGCAGCGGATAGTAGACACGAGCTCCATCCGCCGCGCCTCCCCAGACCACCAACCCGGAGGCAGAAGGCGCTTGAGTTTCCCACAATTGGGTCCGCCACAGGAGCTTGCCTTCCTTGTCCGGATCCAGCGCGATGGCTACGCCACCTTTCCCCGCGGCCAACAGAAAGTCCTTGCCCTTGACGGTTTCGAGAATGGCCGACGAGCCGCCGAAATCGTAGTCCGGCCCCAGCTTCTCCGCGCAATTGGAGTCGGCTCCGTTGACCGCCTGGCAACGGGCCATGAACGCGTCGCCTTGGAACTCCTGATGATGCCACATCATCTTGCCGTCTTCCATCCGGAGGGCCAGGATAGAATCGCTGGTGGTTGCCGCAATCCGGCCGAAGCTGTTGCCCGTTCCGACGTAGATCAGGCCGCGCTTGGCATCCACTGTGGGCGTGTTCCACACAGAGGCGCCCGCGGGCCCCCAACGTTGCTTTCCATGCGCGTTTTCACCGAGCTGGTGCAGCGGTTCCGGGATACTTTGCGTAACCCATAGCACTCTGCCCGTGTTGGCGTCTAACGAGGCCACGGCGCCTCGGGACTTGCAGCACTCGTAATCGAGATTCGCGCCGACCAGCGTCTCGGTGCCGGACATCGGGACATAAAGCCGCCCGTCATGATAGGCTGCTGTGGCGCTCAAGTTATTCAACCCGGTGCGAACCTGCGTTTTCCAGAGCAGTTTGCCAGAGTGCGCATCGAGGGCGTAGGCAGTAGTAGAGCGGGTGACGAAGAAGATCGCGTACCGGGTGCCCAGATATCCGGCGATCGGCGCGGCGATGGGAGCGAACCGGCCAAACATATCGGCCTGGTAGGCCCAGTAAAGGCATCCCGTCTTAGCGTCCAGCGAATACACGACGCCGTTGTCATTGCCCACGAAGACTCTGCCGAACGCCACCGAGGGCTGCGAATACATGCTCATGCCACCGGGAAATCCAAAGGCCCACTTGAGCTTCAGGTTGGGTACATCGGATGCCGTGAGACCGGCTGCGTCTTTGGTTTGATAGCGGGCATTGCCCGCTCCTCCCCAGCCCGACCAAACGGGTGAAGCGTCCAGATTGGCAAGATCGGGATTCGCCGGGCAAGCGTTCAACTGTTCCTTCAGAACGCCCTCCGTTACAGCGGAAGGCGGCTGAGCTAACTGCGCCTGCAGGGAGCACACAAAAGAGGCAAGCGCGGTGATAAGCAAAATCAGGTATCTCATTCCGTTTGTCCTTGGAGTATTGTAGTGCAGGCCTGCTCCCGGATCTGTGTACCGCTAGCTCCCGGTGCCGCTTCTGATTACGCAGAAATGCTTACGGGACGCGATCCTGGAGCGCAGTAAGCGCTCCGAATCTACAAGACCAAGCTTATAAATCATTTTTGGGGCATTAACGGCTGTTTAAACCTAACTCTCTTGAATGCCAGTGATGAGGAGCCACGCGCCTGAAATGAAAAAAGCGAAGGAGAGCACTATGGCTACGGACGCCACCACGTAAATTCCGGCAATATTTCCGATGAAAACGAATGCACAGATCATGAAGACGGCGGTGAAGCCCGTCAACGTTGCTATGGCAGGATTTTTATGGGTCGCATCTCGAATGATGATCGAAAGATTGATCAACATGGCTATAAACACCAAGCCCGCGAGATCTGCCGCTCCACCTCCTACCATAAGGAAGAAATTGTACCATTGGTCAATATCCATTACAGTTTTAGGATACAAGAAAGAAAAATAAATCGACTATGTTCTTCGCTCTGCGAGTCCTTAGTCTATGTTTGCATTTCGCATAGTATGGCAACCTATCTTCGAGCGCCGGGTCTGCTCTGCGCCACGGGTGGAGAGTTATAGGGGGCGTCTATTGGTGTGGATCCGCCGAAGTTGGTAAGGGCGCGGCCCCGGGATTGGGCAACGCCGCCTTGCCGTCGAGGCCAAATACCAGCAACCGAGGCTTCATCTGCGAGGTAACGGCTCCCGGGTTCGTCGTGCCCAGGCTCTGCCGGCCACCCGAGCCACCCATCAGCGCGATGTACTGCTTGCCATCGATGGCGAAAGTGATCGGCGGCCCCATGCCGTTCTGCAGCCCCGTGCGCAGCTCCAAAAGCACATCTCCCTTGTCCGCCGAGTAAGCGATCAATCGGCCATCCGGCGCCACTTGGAACAGCAGATCACTCGCCGTGCTCAGCGTCCCGCCAAACCTGCTGTTGCCCACGGGCACACGCCAGCGGATTTCCTGTTTTACAGGGTCATAAGCCACCAGCGTGCTGACATTTCCGCCCGGGAGCGGCTCTGGACCAATGGCGTTCCCCGTAGGCTTCCTGGTCATTCCGGCCGTGTTGGCTTTCAAACCGTTTTGGCCGTTCGTACGCGACGGGTCCGGTTTGAAATCGTAGTCCGCCGCATAGTAGAACGTGTCCCAACCCCGGCTCGGAATATATACCAGACCGGTTTGAGGATTGTAGGACATGGGCGACCAGTTATGGGCGCCGCCTCCACCAGGCGATACCGGCGTCGGATCCTTGCCGTACTTCACCTCGGTGTTGATGATGGGCCGTCCCGTCTTCTGATCGATCCCCTTGGCCCAGGTGACTCGTGAGAAGGGTTGGGCGGAGATGAACTCGCCCGTAAGCCTGTCCAGCACGTAGAAGAAGCCGTTCTTGTTGGCCTGCATGAGGACCTTGCGCGGCTTGCCATTGATGTTCAGATCCGCCAGAACCATCTGTTGCACGCTGTCGTAATCCCACTCATCTCCGGGAACCATTTGGTAGTGCCACTTGAGCGCGCCCGTGTCCACGTTGACGGCTACGATGGAGGCGACGTACAGGTTATCGCTGCCGGTGCTCGTGTCCTTGGTGCGAAGCGCCTGCGGCCAAGGCTCGGCGTTGCCTGTGCCAACGTAAACCAATTGGCTTTCGGGGTCGTAAGATATCCCGTCCCATACGGCACCGCCACCGCCGAGCTTCCACCACTCGCCCTCCCAAGTCGCGGCGGCCTTGCGCATCGCATCCGACTCAAAACCCTTGGCGGGATCGCCGGGTACTGTATAGAACTTCCAGACTTGCTGCCCAGTGTCCGCATCGTAGGCGGCAAAAAAGCCGCGCGTCGGGCGGTCACCACCAGCCGCGCCCACGATCACTTTTCCCTTAGCGATGCGCGGTGCCATGGTCAGTGTCTGTTCGTCCTGTACATAGGAGACACGAGTTTCCCAAACGGGCCTGCCGGTGTCTGCATCGAGCGCCTCCAGCCGTCCGTCGTTCACGGGAACATAAACTTTGTTGTGATAGAGCGCCAGCCCACGATTCACTACGCCGCAGCACAATTTGTCGCCGGTCGGTTTGCGATTGACTTCGGGATCCCAGCGCCATTTCTCCCGCCCGGTGCGTGCATCAACGGCGAACACGATGCTCCAGTTGGTGACGCCAAAAATTGTGTTGTTCCAAACCAGCGGGGTGGCTTCCTGATCGCCCCCTCCTTCGCCGGCTTCATACGACCACATCAGGCCGAGGCGCTTCACATTAGACGCGTCGATCTGCGTAAGAGGACTAAAACGCGTCTCGCCCGGTGTGAGGCCGTAGGTCAGCCAGTCGCCATCGGAAGACGACTTCGCGGCATTCCGGAGAGCGGCATCGTCCACTGGCCTGGCTTGTCCGAAGGATATTCCACATCCGGTCACAAACAGTGCAATTGCAAAGGCGTAGCGCATGGATCAAGTCTGAGGATCGAGTCTATCACGCCACCTCATCGGCATACCGGAAAACACCGGCGCCTAATTCGAAGCACCGGTGCCTTCGGAAGGATAATCTTTGCTCACCCAGTCGGTGTGCAAGTTGGTCGGCAGGCTCATTACACGTATGTGCGTGAATCCGAGCTCCTTCAGGGTCCGATATGCAGGCCGTATGTTCGGACACTTCACCATCGGGCAGCAGCCGCAGTAGATGACGAGATCGGCGTCTTTCGGCAGCTTTGCAACAGCAGTTTTCAGCGCTTCGATCCCCTCCGGCTTCGACGTCGGACCGGCGTTGATGGCATGGACAATATGCTTGCCCTTATATAACACCGGAAACGCCACCGACAAGATGACCGGAGCCTTACGGGATTGAATCGCTTGCGCAAGTTCGGCCGGTTGCAACAGCTCGCTCGCAGCCCAGGGATCTGAGGCTGTTTCTTGAGCAAAACAAATCCAGCAGGCCAAACCAAAAATCGCAAGCGCCTTTTTGTGGTTCATAACGAAATCGAACTCCTTTCATTGCACTTCGGCCAGCGCGTCCAGACCCGGGAGCTAGCGTCAGAAGCTTACATCATGGCAAAAGTTGACAGGACGGCGCTTCCTCGAGGTTGGATTCCCGCCAGCGATCTGATCTTGAAGGGCAGGACGGATGGCGACGCCTAGCGGCATGATCACGGGCAACGGTAGGCCCGCGACGGACTCGCCCGCTAACCCTCCCCAACCAGTATTGTTACGTGCCACTCGCACCATCAAAGCGTCCCGGCCGCGATTCGGAATAAGGTTCGGTAGCTAGCCCACGAAAAGCATTAAGCCGTGAACCTTGTTTCAAACGGATGGCAGCACAGGGCCTTACTTTTTCACAAAAACGGTGATGTATTGGCTCTTTGGCACTAAATCGTGCTTCGAGACAAGGCGGAAACCGTGGTCTTCCACTTCCTTGATCAGATCGTCCTGATCCAGCCGAATGTGCTGCAGAGCGCGGTCAGGATCGCCGCCCGGCATCGCGCCACGCCGCTTGAAATATTCGACGATCACGAGCTTGCCATCCGAGACCAAACTGTCGCGCATATGTTCGAGCATGGCCTCCGGATAATCGAAATGATGGTACACATCCAGCACCAGCACGGCTTCGAGCGTATCCGCGGGGAGCTTGGGATCGCGATCGCTCCCCAACACAAACTGCACATTGTTCAGATGACTAAGCTGCGCCTTCACTTTGGCTTTGTCCAGAAAATCGTTCTGGATATCTTCGCCGTAAACGTGACCCGTATCGCCCACTGCGTGGCTTAGATACGGCAGCATGAATCCGATACCGGTGCCGACGTCGGCCACCGCAGCGCCGGGTTTGAGATCCAAAGCGTCGATGATATCGCGTGGCCTCTGCCGCTCTGAACGCGCAGGATCGCCGAGCCCTTTGGCAATACCCTCGCGGCCTTCGTGCGTCTTGTAGTTTTCGTTGGCTTGGGTGGCCACCTGCGCAAACGCAGCGGCGCTCATCAAAATAAAGCAGGCGAATCTTCTCATAATGACTTCTCCATGGGCATCGCAAATGGCGGTTCAACTAGAAAGTCGTGCGCGGACATTTCGGCCAGCGCCTCTCGAATGGACTGCTCCGAGGTCGGTTCCACTGTTATGACAAAAGGCAGGTCGCGCGGATTATCGCTCGGCAATTGCAATACTGCTTCCAGGCTGATTTGTTTGCCGGCCAGCACACCCGCCAGGCTCGCGATGATCCCCGGCCGGTCGATCACGCGGAATCGCAGATAGTACGCCGAGTGCTGCAGTGTCACTGGGATGGGTTCGTATTCGCCCAAGCGCTCGTGCGCGAACGGCGATACACGTTCGGGGCTGCCGCAGCGGATCTCGCGAGCCACCCGCATTAAGTCACTCACCACGGCGACGCCGGTTGGAGCCGCGCCCGCGCCGCGTCCGTAGTAAAACGTGTCTGCACCGTATTTACCGCGCACCCAAACGGCATTGTACGCCCCTTGGACACCGGCCAGAATGGTGGACTGCGGGATCAGCGCCGGCCGTACGGATAGAATCAACCCCGAGGGTGTTTGATGGGCGCCGCAAATCAAGCGGATGGTGTGGCCGAGCTTGTGCGCGTATTGAAAGTCGAGGGGCAGGACGCGGCGGATGCCTTCAGTGTAGATGTCGGATGGCGTGATCCGCTCGCCAAAAGCCAGCGCGGCTAAGATCGCAAGCTTCGATCGCGCATCGTAGCCATCCACGTCGGCGCTCGGATCTGCTTCGGCGTAACCCAGCCGCTGCGCGTCCTTAAGCACGTCATCGAACGACGAGCCCTGCTTTTCGATTTCGGTCAGGATGTAGTTGCTGGTGCCGTTGAGAATTCCGTACAGTGTTGTGACCCGGTCGCCCGAGATGCCTTCGCGCAGCACCGTGTGAATGGGGATTCCGCCGGCAACGCTCGCCTCCATCGCGAGGTTGATGCCGGCCGCGATGGCCCGATCCCATAGGTCTGCGCCGCACAGCGCCATCAATTCCTTGTTGGCAGTGACTACCGATTTCTTATGACTGATTGCGGCGTCGATGATTTCGCGCGCCACCGTGGTGCCGCCCACCAGCTCAGCGACAATATCGACTTCCGGGTGCGCCACCACTTGGCGCCAGTCGGCGGTGCGCAGGATGGAGTCCGATGCGGGAAGCTTCTTGGTCCCAATCGACCGGCTGCAGAGCGCCTTCACGTGCAATGGGAAGCCCAGCTTCAGCGCGATCTGCTCGGCGTTTTCCGTGAGAATAGCAAGCGTGCCCGAACCCACGTTTCCGAGCCCGATGATTCCTACGTTGACGGCCTGCATCTAGCGCTATTATGCGGGATGCCCCATAACAGTCACAATCTGAGACGCGATTAGTAATGATACCTGGCCTGCAGACAATCGACCCGCTTCCCGGTCACTTTGTAAACCATCCTGTGCTCCTGAGTGATTCTCCGCGACCACGCACCAGCTAACTCGAACTTGAGAGGCTCGGGCTTCCCGATCCCATGAAAAGGGTCCGCGAGAACCGCTTCGACGAGTGCTAGAATTCGCGGGGCGGTCGCTCGATTTGTTTCCACCCACCAACGCAGGTCCTCTCGAAACTCGGGCTGGAAAACTGCTTCAAGCTCAGACCGTTGTCCCAAGGCCAAACTCGCGCCGCAGCTGGTCCACGGTGGAAG
This sequence comes from Bryobacteraceae bacterium, assembly GCA_035486995.1. Taxonomy (GTDB): domain Bacteria; phylum Acidobacteriota; class Terriglobia; order Bryobacterales; family Bryobacteraceae; genus Palsa-89. Next base: position 29,858 of record DATHMO010000177.1, on the reverse strand, counting down.
CCTTAGCTTTCCGCCGTCCAACTCGTCCCAACGCCGTGAGCAGGTGTCGATCTACTGGTGCGGCTGCGCAGTGAGATGCTCTTCGAAACTGACCGGCGGATTGTAGAACAGGATGCGGCCGCAGCTCTCACAAAACATCATGGACTGGCTGTGGCGCAGATCCTGATAGAACTGCGGGCGCAGCAGGATCTGACAGGCCGAACAGCGTCCGTCAACGGCCTCGGCGACGGCCGACCCTCCACGCCATTTCTTGCGGATGCGCTCGTAGGCGGAGTAGGCGGGCTTGCTGAGCGTGGCCACGATCTGCAGGCGCTCGGTCTTGAGCTCGTCCAGCTGTTTCTGATCGGTGGCGGTACGTTCGCGCGCGCGAGACTTCTCGGCGTCCACCTGCTGTTTCTCTTCTTTCAGCGCGGCTTCGGCCGCCTTGACATTGGCGTCCAACGGCTCGGATTCGGTCATCAGATCCAAGGCGCGATCATCGGCCGTGCGAATCGCAGTCTCGCAAAATGCGATCTCATGTTGGAACGCGCGGTACTGTTCGTTGGTTTTGGCGCCGAGCATCTGGTCGCGAAGCTTGGAGATTTTCTGATTCTCCACCTTCACCTCGTCTTCCAGATTCTTGCGCTCCTTCTGGTTGGCGGCCAGGGCGGCACGATCCGCTTCCAGCCGGCGCAGGTGCGAATCCAGGGCCTTTTCAATTTGCGCGATATGCTTTGGTAAGGTAGCGACTTCCCGCTCCAGCTCTGCAATCTTCATATCCAGCGATTGCAAGCGGGTGACCTGCTCAATTTCAACGGTCATCTGTGCTTCATCTTAACATTTCCGGCACGAATCGCGTCTATCATGGTGGCGAATGCCGCTTGCGCTACTGTTCTTGTTGCTGATCGGGCAAGCGTCGGCTCAAGAGGCGCTGGAGCCCGCACAACTGACATCAGGCGGCGCGACCATCGAGATCAACTTTGCGCCGGGTAAGTTCGACGTTGGCCGCGAGGCGATCCTTGGCTGGGTCACAAATGCGGCGAACGCTGTGACTGCCTACTTCGGCCATTTTCCGGTGGAGCATCCACGGCTGGTGGTGCGGCTTGCGGAAGGGCGCGCGGGCGTGTCTCACGGGACTACATTCGGCGGGCGGCGGGGGGCATTCACGCGCATTTCAGTAGGACAAGCGACCACCCAGGCGCAGCTCGATGACGACTGGATGATGACGCACGAGTTCATCCACATGGCGTTTCCCGATGTCAGCGCCGATTCCGACGAACATCATTGGATGGAAGAGGGCATGGCGACTTACATCGAGCCGATCGCGCGGGCGCAGATCGGGCGCATGACTCCGGAGCGCGTGTGGGGCGATTTCGTGCGCGATATACCGCAGGGGTTGCCGCGGGCCGGCGATCAGGGCCTGGATCGAACGGCCACCTGGGGACGAACCTACTGGGGCGGGGCCCTGTTTTGGCTGCTGGCCGACGTTCAGATTCGGGAAGCGTCGCACAATCGCAAGGGGCTACAAGATGCCATGCGCGGCATTCTGGAGGCGGGCGGCAACATCACAGAAGACTGGACGGTTGAGCGCGTCGTCGAGATTGGCGATAAGGCCACCGGGACATCCGTGCTTGCGAATTTGTACCAGCAGATGAAGGCGACGGCGGTACACACGGATTTGGACGACTTGTGGCGCAGGCTCGGCGTACAGGTGAAAAACGGAATCGCGACGTTGGACGATCACGCACCACTGGCCGAGATCCGCAAAGCGATTACCGTCCGAGCGGATTCCGCAACGCGCGCGTCGCAAGCTCCAATTCACTGACGCGAAGCAGGCGGCAGACGGCGTAATAAACGAGCAGGCCGAGCGGGATGGATATAGCCAAGTCCACCAAACGGCCCAGACGCCCGTCGCCGAGCCAGCCTTCAATCCCGTGGCTGAAAAGGAGCACAGCGGCGCCCATCACGGCCGATGCGGCGGCTATTTTCCAAATACTCTCGATCAAATTGCGGCCGTAGATGCCTCCGATGCGATTGCGAAGAAGCACGAAGAGCGCCACGCCGCCGAAAGTGGCCACCGCCGCGGTGGAGAGCGCGAGACCCGCGTGCCCCAAGCCGCTATCGCGAAACAGGAGGCTGACGGCGATGTAGTTGACCGCGATGGAGAGCACGCTCACGATCATGGGCGTACGCGCATCGTGCAACGCATAGAAAGCCGGATTCAGCACCTTGAGCGCGGAATAACCAGCGAGTCCCACTGCATAACAGGAGAGAGCGAGCGCGGTTTGCTCAGTGTCATAAGCACTGAACTTGCCGCCCTGATAGATGGCGCCGATCATGGTGCGGCCCAACACGATCAGACCGACCGACGAGGGCAGCGTCAGCAGAAACACCATCCCGAGCGATTTAGAGAGCGTGCGGCGGAACTCGTCGAAATCGCCCGCGCCCGCACTGCGCGAAATGGAGGGGAGCGTGGCCGAAGCGATCGCCACGCCAAACAGACCGAGCGGAAGCTGCATGAAGCGGAACGAGTAGCCCAGCCAGCTCACCGGACCGTTTCCCGGGATGCGCGACGCGAAGTTCGTAATGACCAGTATGTTGATTTGCACCGCCGCGCTGCCGAGAATCGCGGGGCCCATGAGGCGGAAGATTTTGCGGAGCAGCGGATGGCGCCAGTCGATCGACGGACGGAAGTTGAATCCCTCGGCGCGCAGCGAGGGCAATTGCCAGGCGAGTTGCAGAGCACCTCCGAACACCACGCCCAGCGCCATTCCCGTGATGGGTTCGATGCCCAGGCGCGGGCCCAGCACGTATCCGAGAACGACGCCGAATCCGGTGGATCCGATGTTGAAAAACGTAGAGGCGAGCGCGGGGACGGCAAACCGGTTGCACGCGTTGAGCACTCCCATGGCCTGCGCTGCGAGCGCCACCAGCAGCAGGAACCCGAACATGATACGCGTCATCTTCACTGCCAGCTCGAATTTCCCGGGCACTTGGTGGAATCCCGCAGCCAGCATTTCAACCCACGCGGGACTGAAGATGATCCCGAGCAGACAGAACAAGCCGACCGCGATGATCAGCGCGGTGGCCACCAGGTTCGCCAGCACCGCCGCTTCTTTTCGGCCTTTGATGGCGAGCGTCTGCGTGAAGATGGGAACAAACGCGGAGGAGAGAGCGCCCTCGGCGAACAAATCGCGCGCAAGATTGGGGATGCGGAAGCCGAGCAGAAACGCATCGTAGACAAAACCTGCGCCGAACAGCCGCGCCATGACGATTTCGCGCACCAGTCCCGTGAGGCGCGACATGGCCATCGCCACCGAGACCATCCCCGCCGACCGGACCACGCTCTCGGCCGGAGCCGGATTGTCAACTCGAGTCGCCAAATTCCGCCTAATTCGTCATCGCGCCGGAATGCTCTCCCAGTTTTTCAAAGAAGTGCGCGATGGTCATAATGCCGGTGTAATAATTGCCAAGCCGATATTTTTCGTTGGGCGAATGTAAGCCGTCGTCGGGTAGTCCGAAGCCCATCAGAATGGTCGGAACTCCCAGATGCGTGGCGAAGTCACCCACTACCGGAATAGAGCCGCCGTTACGCGTGAGTACGGTGGGCTTGCCAAGCATGTCGCTAAACGCCTCGGCTGCGATGCGGATGGCCGGGTGATCCGGATTCACCAGCACCGCCGGCGCAGCGCTAAGAACTCGCAGTCGAATTCGGATGCCTGGCGCGGCATTAAATTGCAAGAAATCGCCAAACGATTTCAGGATTTTCTCCGGATTTTGATTGGGCACCAATCGAAAACTGATTTTAGCCACTGCTTTCGACGGAATTACGGTCTTCGACCCGGTGCCGGTGAATCCGCCGGCGATCCCGTGGACTTCCATGGTCGGCCGCGCCCACACTCGCTCCAGAACCGAATACCCGGCTTCGCCCACCAGTTCGCTCGCACCAACCTCCTTGCGCAGGAATTCCGCTTCGTCGAATGGAAGGCGCTTCCAGCTTTCGCGCTCCACTGCCGCCGGAGGCGCGACATCATCATATATGCCCGGAATCCGAATGGACCCGGTGGTGTCTTTACACTTGCACAGCAGCTCGATCAGGCCGTGAATCGGATTGGGCGCGGCGCCGCCGTACAGGCCGGAGTGCAGATCGCGATCGGGACCGGTGGCTTCGAGTTCCATGTACACCAGACCGCGGAGACCGATGCACAGGGTGGGAAGGCCCTCGGCGTAGAGCTGGGTGTCGGAAACCAGCGCGACGTCGGCCTTGAGCTTCGCCGGATTTTCCGCCACGAATTTGCTGATGGACGCGCCGCCGATCTCTTCTTCCCCTTCGATGAGGAACTTGAGATTCACGGGCAGCTTGCCGTTATGCACCGCATAAAGGGCTTCGGCCGCCTTGATGTGCATGTACATCTGTCCTTTGTCGTCGGACGATCCGCGCGCGTAAATATTGCCGTCGTGGACCGCCGGTTCGAAAGGGGGAGAGTGCCAAAGCTCCAGCGGATCGGGCGGCTGGACGTCGTAGTGGCCGTAGCAGAGCACCGTGGGCTTGCCGGGAGCGTGCAGCCAGTCGGCATAAATCAGAGGATTGCCCGCCGTCTGGATGATCTCGACATGCTCCAGGCCGGCGCTCCGAAGGCTGTCGGCTACAAAATACACAGCGCGGAGGATGTCGGGCTGATGTTCGGGAAGCGTGCTGATGCTGGGGATGCGGAGGAAGTCCTTCAGCTCCTCGAGTAGGCGGTCCTGGTGCTGCTCGACAAACGTATCGGTGGGGCGGTGCATGGGCGCGGGTAGGACCATTATCGCAGACGCGCCGAAGAGGGATGCAATAACGTTCCAACAACCCTAGGGACCGGGTTAGGATTTTCACTGAGCGAAGTTTTGGGCGATTTTGCCGATAACACCTTCAGACCATGTCAGCCCCACTCGCCGGTAAGTTCCAGGATCACTATGCAATTTTGGGGGTCGACCCAAAGTCGGATTCTGAAACCATTCAACGCGCCTACGCGAAACTAGCGCAGAAGTACTATCCGAACAATTCGGCCACGGCCAATGCGGAAATGTTCGAGGCGGTCAATATGGCCTACGAGACTTTGGCCGACCCGGAACTGCGCTCCGTGTTCGACAAGCTGAAGGGCGTCGGCCAGGAAGAGGGCGGCCCCAAGTTTAGTGGCATGGAATTCTTCGATGCGCTAGGACGCGACTCCCTGCTGCGGGCGGCTATTCTCTGCGTGCTCTACGATCGTCGGCGCAGCAAGCCGGCGGCGCCGAGTCTGTCGATGCGCCACCTGGAAGTGATTATCGAAGCCACCGGGACTGAGTTAAGTTCGGCGCTGTGGTACTTGAAACAGCGAGGTTTGGCGGCGAGCGATGACAAGAGCAGCCTACAAATCACGGTGGACGGCATGGATTTTCTCGAAACCAACAAACCTGCGCCTGAGGATGTCATGGTATTTGTCAAACCGTCCGCTGTTGCTGGCGCCCCGGCGCAACCCAAAATCCTACCCAAGCCGGAAGTCGAATCTGTGATGGCCACATTGAACCGCGCGCTGGCGCGGTCGTAAATTCGCCGCAATCATTATTTTGCCCTTATATCAAAATCGCGCGACTCGGTGTATACTGATCCAAACTTAGAATCCGAAATGGATGCGTCGTAACGCCTGAATAAGGATTTCAGAGACTTTTCGGATTCCTTGGTGCGATCGTTTACCGGAGGTAAGGGTATGCGTCGAATCTCGAAGTTCGGCTTGATCCCACTGTCTGCGGTCCTATTGACGGCCACCGCTTTCGACCCTTCCTGGAGAGATTCTCCCGTCCCGCAATGGAGTGAGGAGGACGCCAGGCAATTGCTCGCCGATTCCCCATGGGCGAAGAAAGTGCATCTGGACAAGGTGCGCAACTTGAGTCCATTTGAGCGCCGCGACGGCGGCGATTGGGAAGCGGGCATTCCGTCAGGCGTTGGGTTTGCCGAACTGGGTTTGTTCGCCGATTGGAGAGACATTGAGGCTGTCGAGCACGCCTACGCTGTGGCCAACCTGGGGACGGTAACGGTGCGATGGGAGAGCGCATTGCCGGTGCGGGCGGCCGTGTCGAAGATCGGCGAAGCGAGTGTTCCCGGTGGCCTGGACGATTATTATGCGATTGCGGTCCACGATCTTCGTCCGCCGTTTCGCTGGAACCTGGCGAAGGAGCTGCGAGGGATCGCGTTTCTCAAGCGGGATAATAAGAAGGACCTGAAGCCGGTGCGTGTTCTCGTGGTGCCCAGAGCGAATGGGCTTGCGACGCTGGTGTATTTGTTTCCGCGCTCGGTGGAAATCACAAAGAAAGACCGGAGCCTTTTGTTCGTGGCACAAGTTGGCCGGCTATTTATCTCCACCAAATTCATCCCCGAAGAGATGTGGCTTCAGGGCCAACTCCAGCTCTGATCAGTAGGACTTCGCGATTACCACGCGCCGGTCCACCGCTTCCCCGGTGACGATGCATTTGCCTGCGCCGTCGAATTCGTCCACCAGCGGAATGCAGCGGACGGTTGCTTTGAACTCCTTGAGGCGCGCGTCGCAAGCAGGGTCGTCCTTCAAGTGCGCCATCACGAATTTGCCTCCGCCTTTTTCGGCGGTGACGTCGGTCAAAATGGACTCGACTTCGCTGATCGAATTCGCGAGCACGGTGTTGGATTTGAGGCGCTGCTTCGCCGCAGCGTAGAGATCGGTCTGCATCTGGGCGAGCGTCGCGGGAATCCGCGCGGCAACGTCGGCCTGGGGCAAAATCTCTTTCGTGCCGGTGTCGCGACGTTTCAGCACGATGTTGTTGGCGGCCACATCGCGCGGGCCTAACTCCAGAACCAACGGTACGCCGCGCCGTTCCCAGTGGAAAAACTTCGAGCCGGGCGACGGGCCTTCGCGGTCGTCGATTTTCGCACCAATGTCCTTCGCGATGCGGGCCGCGGTTTCGAGCACACGCGACTTCTCTTCATCCTTGCGATAAATCGGCACCAGGACCGACTTCACCGGCGCCACTTTCGGAGGCAGCACCAGGCCCTTGTCGTCGGAGTGGCTCATGATCAGGCCGCCGATGAGCCGCGTGCTCACGCCCCAACTGGTCTGCCACACGTAATCGAGCTGGCCTTCCTTAGTCTGGAATTTCACATCGAACGCGCGGCCGAAATTCTGGCCAAGATCGTGGCTGGTGCCCGATTGCAGCGCGAGTCCATTTTGCATCATGGCTTCGATGGCGTAAGTCCGCACGGCGCCCGCGAACTTCTCGGCGCGCGTCTTCTGGCCCTTGATTACGGGCACGGCCATGACGTTTTCCGCAACGTCGGCGTAGACGTCTAACATGCGCAGCACTTCTTCGAGCGCTTCTTCGTGCGAGGAGTGCGCGGTGTGGCCTTCCTGCCAAAGAAACTCGGTGGTCCGCAGGAACATGCGCGTGCGCAGCTCCCAGCGGATGATGTTGGCCCACTGGTTGAGGAGCATCGGCAGGTCGCGATAGCTCTGGATCCACTTCGCGAAGAAGTGGCCGATGATGGTCTCAGACGTCGGACGAATAACGTAGGGCTCTTCCAGCTCCTTGCCGCCCGCGATCGTAACGACGGCGAGCTCGGGTGAAAAACCTTCGACGTGCTCGGCTTCTTTTTGCAGAAAGCTCTGCGGGATGAGGAGCGGGAAATAGACGTTCTGATGGCCGGTGGCCTTGAAGCGATCGTCGAGCTCGCGCTGCAGCACTTCCCAGACGGCATAACCGTTGGGCTTGATGACCATGCAGCCTTTGACGATTTCAGCCGGCTCGGCCATGTCGCCATGCAGCACGACGTCTTGGTACCAGGCAGCGAAGTCTTGGCTGCGTTGAGTGATGGGAGATTCGGCCATGATGAGGGGAAAGTCCTATTGTAGGCGACCGACAGACGGCCCGCCCTAAATGTATCGGAACCCGCTTGCGCGCAGCCGGAATCCCGGATATCGGACGCGAAGCGCCAGAGCAATACCATACGGCCCGGCGACGAAAAAGCGCAGCCAGACTTCGAGGGCGATTAACGGCGCAAGCTTATTGCCGGATGCGACCACAATTAGGACTAACGCAACAATAAAACTGATCTGGTATACCACCAGGCAAAGCCCAACCCACAAACTCTCCCGCAGTGACAACCTACGGCTTTGCTGTCCGTTAGGATGCACGACATAAATGCGAAACGAGCGATAGTTCTTTCGGACCAGCCGGTGTGTTAGAAGACTCTGAATTGCAAAAAATGAAAGATACGCGCTGAGGTTTATCGAGCCGACGTGTTGAGCGACTTCCTCCGGCGTCGCGTATCGGCTGTTCACTGCGCTGAGCACGAGAAACCAGACGACTTCCGCAGGCCAGGAGATCGACCAATACGCAGCCACCTTCTGTCGCCATGCGAGACTGATCTCCCAATCGGGTGTCGCGGGAAAACGGATGCTCTGAAACTCGTGGCCGCATACACAGGTCGCGTCCTCGGCGGGACTGGCGGCACCGCAGGCGGGGCAATCCACTACCGTTTCCCCCGCTTCAGCGCCGGCTTCAAATTCATCGTCCGGATCAGCTTGTGCAAATAATTCGGATGCAGCCCCAGAATCTTCGCCGCCGCCTCATGATCGTGATTCACTTGCTCAAACGCCTGCAACACGACTTGGCGTTTCGCCGCCTCCACAGCTTCCTCGTACATGCTCGCCGAGACCGCCGCCGGCCGCGATTCGCGAATGTGCTCCGGCAAATCCTCCGCCAAAAGCATATCCGCCGACCCCAACACCACCGCGCGCTCGATGGCGTTCTCCAATTCGCGCACATTACCCGGCCACGAGTAGCTCTGCAGATACGCGCGCGCTTCCGGAGCCAGGCCGACAATCTTACGTCCGCACTCGGCGGCGTACTTCTTGGCGAAATGCTCAGCCAACGGCAGCGTATCCTCGGGACGCTCGCGCAACGCCGGAGCCTTGAGCGATACCACGTTCAAGCGGTAGAACAGATCGCGCCGGAAATCGCCCTTGCTGACGGCCTGCTCCAGATCGCGATTCGTCGCCGCCACCAGGCGAATATCCAATTGAATGGTTTTCGTCCCGCCCACGCGCTCCATCTCGCGCTCTTGCAGCACGCGCAGCAACTTGGCTTGCAGCAGCGGCGATAGCTCGCCGATTTCGTCCAGAAACACCGTGCCGCCCTCGGCCACTTCGAGCTTGCCCTTCTTTTGAGTGATGGCTCCGGTGAACGCGCCCCGCTCATGCCCGAACAGCTCGCTCTCAAGCAAGTTCTCGGTTAACGCGGCGCAGTTGATGGCGACGAACGGTCCGGCAGCTCGCAGGCTGTTGCGATGCACCGCGCGAGCCACCAGCTCCTTGCCCGTCCCGCTCTCGCCCAGGATCAGAACCGTGGAATTGGACGGAGCCACCTTGGTGATCTGACGCTGCAAATCGCGCAGCTTGTCGCTCGCGCCCACCATCCCGTGCTCCAGCTTCAACTCCGACTGAAGACGTTCATTCTCCTCCTGCAGCCATCCCAGGATCGTGGCATTCTCCCAGGCAACGGCCGCCATGCCGGCCACGGCCGTGAGCAACTGCAAATGTCCTTCGTCGAAACGGTGCTCGCGATCGGCCGATTCCAGATACACCACGGCCGCAACTTCGCCGCGCACCACCAGCGGCGCTGCCAACACCGACACATCCGACCGCTCATCTTCTTCGAGCCACACCACCACGAGTTCGTCGCACGCTCGCGCCAGCACTTGCGGATTCGGGGTCCACTCACCTGGAGGAGCGCCAGGGATGAAAATCGCCGCGCGCGAAGCCGGAATCAAGTCCAGCAATAGTGATGTCAGATGGCTCCGCAGAACTTCGGCTGCTGTCGCGGATGTAGTGTCGTGCAGGCCCCGAAACGAATGCAGCATGGTGCTGACGCGGAGCAACGTTCGCAGATCATGCAGCGCGCGCGCCGAGGGAGGCAGAATCGTGTACTCGTCGGACGAGAGATAGAGCGATTCCTCGAGCCGCAGTTCACGCGTACTGCCGGCGGTACTCAGCTGCTCATGATTCGCTGGCGCACTCCCGTCCACCTGGTAACAGAACAGCGACCCGCCGATGCGGATCTCGTCGCCCGGCCGAAGAGGCTGCTCGCTGACCGGAGTTCCGGTCACGAACGTACCGTTACGGCTATCCAGATCCTTCAGAGTGCAGTTATCGCCTGAACGGACGAAAAGGCAGTGCCGGCGAGACACTGCGTTGTCTTCAAGCTGGAGATCATTTGTAGCTTGCCGTCCCACCCAAAACTCGCCTTCGGGTAGAACGAACATGCTGCCCTTCAAGGGGCCGCGCACCGCCACGAGCCTAGGTTCGATTCCCGTCTTCGTAATCACCACAGTTCTGTCTGATTCACGCAAACATTATCGTACCCCGTCTCGGCCGGGCGGCAGAAGCCGATCGGTTACCCGAGGTCGTCTTTTGATTCTCAGGTAATCCACACGGCCGTCCTAAGTGATTGACCTGTCGACACTGGGGGTATGGCGGCTCGATTGCTCCTCTGTGAATCGCAATGCAACGGACAACGCAAGAAACGCTCTCAAAACTGACGATCGCCGGTTCACGTGACGCCGCGCGTCCTGGGCTGCGAGCCGGAGTCACCTACGGATTCCTGATTCTGGCCCTGTGTTTGATGATTACGGATTTTTGCCGGCTGATCTAGCAACCGCGACCGCGGGTCTAGAGGCGAAATAGTTCTCGGAGGAGGAGGAAGGATGGGCCCCACGCTCACGGGAGTGGCGTGGGGCTCTTCTTCGTCTACACCCTGCGTGCGGCGTGCGTAATGAGCGACACCAGAAATAGCACGATGAACACGAAAAACAGAATCTTGGCGATTCCGGCGGACGCGATCGCGATTCCCCCAAACCCGAAGAATGCAGCCAGGATCGCGATCAACAAAAACACCAGTGCGTAGTACAGCATGTCGTGTCTCCTCTCCCGCCCGGCAATATTGCAGCTTCATGACCAACTCGTATGTCGAGACAGAGCAATGACATACGGTCATAGCCTCAGGGCGTTACCCGGAAGAAATTACCATTGAACTGAAACGCCGCCGCGGCCCGCGGGTCAATAAAACATTTCACGCCAGTCTTGTTATATACAATTCACGCAAGTTACACCAACCTTTAAACGCTCCTGCCTCAGATTGGAAGCATGGGACACGTTTGGGGATTCTCTCGACGTACGCTCTTGCGCTCGTGGCTGGTTTCCCTGCTCGGCAAAGCAGTGGCCGAACCGGTCCACACAGGATTCGATCCCGTCAGCTTCACGCTGCGCGGCTTCGTTCCAGCATCTGAATTCCAGCAGCGCTATCGCATGGACGCGACCATTTTGCTGCTCGGCGCGCCAATATTCACGCGCCTGGCCGCTGGAGGCGGTTACGCCTCGGTTGAAATCAGCCGCGACCAAGGCGAACGAGCCGTGGCCCTTCAGTTCGCCGCCGGATCGGACCCAGCTCGCGCACATGGCCTGAACCGCTTCGGCATTTTGCGGGAGGCGCTCGTGCTGCGCGGCGCTGTAACAGAGCTTTCGTTCGCAGGTCTAATGACCCGCACGCGCGAAGAGAGCTTGGAACAAGGCCGCAACGCGCTGACATCATCCGCACGCGGAGCCGAGGGTGTGGTCGCCAGAGGCCGAACGCTTGGATCGACCGTACAAACCTGGATCGACCAGATCGATCTTGCGCCCGAGTGCAATTTATCGAATCTGAACGAAGCCCTCTCGGACGCCCTCCGCCGCGAGCCGCGCGCACAGGCGCGCGAAACAGCCTGCGCGGCCTCGACAACGTTTCTGCACGCCATGCATTCGGCCGCGTTCTCGAAGGAACCCGTCTGTCGCCGCCAGTTCACTCACGCGAGCAAAGCCTACTGGCTCGAAACGCGCCGGCATCCCGACCGGCCCTTGGAACTCGCGGGCGCGATTCATGATCTTGCGGGCTCGCGTTGCGCCGAGTTTCGCACCGCTTATACCGCCGGCGACACCAGCGGCATTCCCATCCGGATCGAATACCGGCCCCGTTCCTTTCTCCGCCTCACGTTCGAAGCCGCGCCTGAGGCCAACCAGCCACCCATCCCTTCCGTCTTCCAACAGGAGAGCGCATGACGTCTTCGCAAATTCATCTGCAATGGAAAGACGCCTCGGCCGCGGGGCGATTCCGGACCGGCGTGTCTCTGCATAGCCACACGCTTCACTCGCGCGAGAGTCTGGACTTCATTTATAGAGCCGCCGCACAAGCACCGGTTCTCTCGGCCGTGATGCGGCAAGGCGAACGCGAATATTACAAGGCCAAGGGCACGCAACTGGATTTATCGCGCGGCTGGTGGACTCCTCCGCTTTCGCCGCACGACGCCTGGCTGCTCGAGAAATCGCAAATCGAGGCGCTGGATCAAAGCGCCATCGTCTCCCTCACCGATCACGATGACATCGAAGCTCCGGTGTCTCTTCAGGTGCTGGACGAATGCCGCGGCACCCCAATCTCAGTGGAATGGACGGTTCCGTTCGGGCCGACGTTCTTTCATTTTGGCGTGCACAATCTCCCAGCCGGACTAGCCCGCGAAATCTGGACCGAGATCGGCGGGTATCGCCATGCGCCGTGCGAAAACAAACTCCGCGATCATCTGGTGATGCTCACCGCTCTCGATCAAGTGCTGATAGTTTTCAATCATCCTCTGTGGGACGAAAAACGTATCGGCCACGCGGAACATCGCGCGCTGGTGCTGGAATTCTTGCGGAAATTTGGATCCTGCCTGCACGCCTTGGAGCTCAACGGACTGCGGCCCTGGAGCGAGAATCGCGAAGTCACCGCTTTGGCGGAGGCCGTGCGAAGGCCGGTGATCTCAGGCGGCGATCGTCACGTCGTCGAACCCAACGCGATGGTCAATGTCACTAACGCCGGCGACTTCCAGGAATTCGCCGAGGAGGTTCGCGCCGGCTGGAGCAACGTGTTCGTGCTGCGCCACTATCAGGAGCCCCAAGCGCTGCGCATCGTTCACAACATGATCGACGTTCTGCGTACGTATGAACATCACGCCAACGGCTGGCGCCTTTGGAGCGACCGCGTATTCTATCTTTGCGACGACGGCTGTACTCGATCGCTGAGCCAGCTGTTCGGCGAGCGCACGCCCCCTGCCGTGACCTTTTTCGTGGGTGCGATGCAGTTTGCGGCCGCGCCGCCTGTCCGCCGCTTCATCCGGGGCGCTTTCGCCGGCGCCGAAGAGGTGACCTTATGAGCGCAAGACGAGTCGCATTTTTCACCGACAGCTTTAACGAAGTGAATGGCGTGGCGCTCACCAGCCGCGAGTTTGTCCGTTTCGCGCGCCGCCGCGGGCTGCCCATGTTCTCCGTGCACGCGGGTCCCGAAAAGGGCGTCGTTCAGGAAGGCTCGGTGACCACCTTCGAATTCCAGCGCGGGCCGGTGCGTTGGAATTTGGAGCACGATCTCGCGATCGATTTTCTGTTTCTGCGCTATCGCCGCCGCCTGCGGAAGGCGCTGGAGGAATTTCAACCCGACCTGGTGCATATCACCGGACCCAGTGACTCAGGAATCCTCGGCGCTGTTCTCGCGCGCGAAATCGGCGTACCCCTGGTCGCTTCCTGGCACACCAACTTGCACGAGTTCGGCGCGCGGCGTCTCTCGCAAATGCTCGGGTTTCTGCCTGCGCGAGCGCGAGCCTCAGCAGCGCAGTGGTTCGAAGCAACGTCGCTCGATCGATGCATGTGGTTTTACCGGCTGGCGAAGCTGGTATTCGCGCCGAACGCAGAACTGGTGGACATGCTCGCCCAGCGCACCGGCCGGCCAGCTTTCCTGATGTCGCGCGGTATAGATACGGAATTGTTTTCTCCCGCCCGCAGAACCCGCTTGGATCAAGACTTCGTGATCGGCTACGTCGGCAGGCTTAGCCCGGAAAAAAACGTCCGCCTTCTGGCTGAGATCGAACAATCGCTGATCCAAGCGGGTATGAGCAACTATCGCTTCCTGATCGTCGGTCAAGGATCGGAGCACTCCTGGCTGAGCCGGGTGATGCAGCAGGCAACCCTGCCGGGCATCCTGCGCGGCGAGGATCTGGCGCGCGCCTACGCGTCCATGGACGCTTTTGTGTTTCCATCGTCAACCGATACATTCGGCAACGTCGTGCTGGAAGCGATGGCGTCGGGCGTGCCGGCGATCGTCACGCGCGAAGGCGGTCCGAAGTACTTGGTCAGTCCCGGAGCGAATGGCGAGATCGCGGGCAATGCTGAGGAGTTCGCACGGGCGGCTGTGGAATGGTCCTCACATCCGGAGCGCCTGGCCACGATGCGGATTACAGCGCGAGCATCCGCCGAACATTTTTCATGGGACGCCGTTTGGGAAGAAGTCTACCGACGCTATGAAGGATGTTTTTCCGAAGCAGTGGCTTTAGCTCAGCGAGAACAGGCGGCCCGCGTTCTCCTTCAAGATGAGCGGCCGCACTTCATCGCGAATCGCGATCGCAGCGAAATCGGTCATCCACCGATCCGGAGTAATCAACGGGTAATCGGAGCCAAATAGCATCTTCTTTTTCAGCAGCGTATTCGCGTATTGAATCAAGATGGGCGAAAAATACTTGGGCGACCATCCGGACAAATCGATATAGACCTGCGGCTTGTGCAGGCAAACCGAAATCGCTTCGTCCTGCCACGGAAACGACGGATGCGCCATGATGATCGGCATATCGGGAAAGTCCACCGCGACGTCGTCGATGTCCATGGGATTGCCGTATTTCAACCGGACTCCTCCGCCGCCCGGCATCCCCGTGCCGATTCCGCTGTGACCGGTATGAAAAATGACAGGCAACTTCGCTTCCGCCAGCACTTCATAAAACGGATAGGCCGCCTTATCGTTGGCGTGAAACTGCTGCAGCGGAGGATGGAGCTTGAATCCTCGAATGCCACCCGCCGCGATCAACCGGCGCGCTTCTTTCACTGCGTCCGCGCCCCGCATGGGATCGACGCTCGCAAACGCCATCACGATATCGCTGTTCTCGGCGGCGAATGCGACCACTTCATCGTTCGAAACCTGCGGGCGTCCCGTCAGCCGTTCGTCGACCGAGAAAACGACGCAGCCGATTTTCCGCGATCGGTAATACTCGGCCAATTCCTTGCGGCCGTAGCTGACGCCTGTATTCCCGAAGTATTTCCGCGCCGCTTCTTCGGCCGCGTTGCCGGTCGGATCCGGTTCAATATGTACGTGTGTGTCGATGGCGACTAGATTGTCGAGTTTCATTCTCTTCCTAGATTACGATTACCTGGGCGCTTGGTTCCGGCGAGTACAACTCTCTGACCAACGGAGCGCGATTCCTCAGCACCGCCCCTTGATTGAACGAGCCTTTGTCGGTGACTTCATGCTTGTCAATGGACGGCGGCTCTTCCATCAGCATCGCTCGCATCACGCGATTGGAACTGCCGGTGCTGCTGGCCGCGAGTTCCTTTAGCAGCTTTGTGAATCGGGCGCGAACGCGCTCGCTCGCCACCACCTCTTGGTCCGATCCGCCGACCACCAACGCGCGGCACGCCTCCAGATTCGGAAAAATCAGCGCCGCGACGTAATCGCCATCGTGACCCGCGAATACGACGTCGCGCAGATACGGCGCGCAATGTGCAAGAAACTTAGCTCGCAGCGGCCCGACGCTCACCCAGGTTCCAGTGGCGAGCTTGAAGTCCTCCGCGATGCGCCCGTCGAAGATGAATCCCTTGCCCGCGTCGCTCGGATCGACAAACTGCAATGCGTCGCCCAGGCAATAGAAACCTTCGGCATCGAAAACCGCGCGCGTCAACTCTGGCTGGCGCCAATATCCAGGCGTGATGCTCGGGCCGCGCAGGCGCGCTTCTGTTTTCTGGCCAGCCTTCACCAGCTTCAACTCGACGCCTGGAGCGGGCAAGCCCACGTGTCCCGCACGATCTTCTTCCCAATACGGGAACATCGCCGCCGGACCCGTTTCCGTAGAGCCGAGGCCGGTATACATCAAAATGCGCTCGCCGCACGATTCCACAGCCAGCTCTTGCAACTCATCCCACACCGGCTGGGACAATCCTGCGCCCGCGTAATACATCAGCCGCAGCTTCTGAAAGAAACGATCGCGAAATTCGCGATGCTCGCGCAGGAATGGCAGAACCATTTCGAACCCGCGCGGAACATTTAGGAAGATATTCGGCTGAACCTCGTCGAGATTGCGAATGGTGGCTTCGATAGCGCCGCCCACCGGCCGTCCATCGTCGATGTAGTACGATCCGCCGTTGTACAGCACCAACCCGAAGTCGTGATTGCCCGCGAAGGTGTGGTTCCATGGCAGCCAGTCGCACAAAACCGGCGGATCATCCACCACGAACGGCAGCATGGTGCGTACGATTTCCTGATTGCTGCACAGCATGCGCTGCGTGTTGATGACGCCTTTCGGCGTGCCAGTCGAACCGGACGTAAAGAGAAACTTCGCGATGGTATCAGGACCGACAGCCGCATGCGCGCGATCGACTGCATCGGTGGCGGCGCGCTTTTCGAGGACCGAGAAAGACGTGGCGCGTTGTCCACCGGGATCGCCGCTGATCACTAGCTCGGCATCAGAGGGCAAGACTTTTTCGATCGCTTTGCGAAACGGAGCACCAGCCGAAACAAAAACCAGCCCTGGCGTCAGGATGTCGAAAATCAACCGCAGCTTGCCAAAATCGGACGAAACCAGCGAATAGGCCGGCGAAATCGGCGCAAACGGAATTCCGGCGTACATGGCGCCCAGCCCGAGCGCGGCATGCTCGATGTCATTGCCGGAAAGAATTGCGATGGGACGTTCGG
Source organism: Bryobacteraceae bacterium (assembly GCA_035486995.1). Classification (GTDB taxonomy): domain Bacteria; phylum Acidobacteriota; class Terriglobia; order Bryobacterales; family Bryobacteraceae; genus Palsa-89. Next base: position 13,046 of record DATHMO010000177.1, on the reverse strand, counting down.
CCGATAACGGCCGCTCCAGCAGCGCTTGCGCCACGCTGCGGGCCGACGCACGCATCTGCGCATACGTGGCCGTACGCCATGCACCATTCGGATCCCTTTCGGCTAGGAAAACACGATCCGCCGCGTGCGCCGCCCAATGATCCAGGCGCTCGGTGAGTTTATCGGGATAAGGTCCAAGCGGATGTTTCGGACGAACCACCAGGCCGCCATCGGAAGTATTCCAGGTTTCCACGTCCGCAGGAGGAAAATCCACGCGGCGTACTGGTGCCGACAGGTATCTTTTGTGAACCGGTGCCGAAGTCATTTAGACGGCGGCCAAAGCATGGTCACGTGATGCATCATACGCCGCGAACGTGTCACCTGAATCCGCCAGGCGATTTAGCAGCGGCGCCGGCTCCCAAAATTCGCCGTGCTGCGCGTGGAATTCGGCGATCCGATCACGAATCTTCTTCAACCCGACGGTGTCTGCATACCACATGGGTCCGCCGCGATAGCCCGGAAATCCGTAGCCGGTGAGATAAATCACGTCGATATCGGCGGCGCGCAACGCGTAGCCTTCTTCCAGGATCTTCGCGCCCTCATTAATCATGATGTAAACGCAGCGCTCGATGATCTCGTCATCGCTGATGTGCCGGCGCGCAATCCCGCCTTCGGCCGCCGTCTTCTCGATGAGCGCGTGCACGTCCGGATCCGGGCTCGCCTTGCGATTCTCGTCGTAGCGATACCAGCCCGAGCCTGTCTTCTGCCCCAGGCGTCCGGAGTGAAACAGCTTGGCAAGCACCAGCGGCGCGCGCAGCCCCGGCTTGTCCAGGTGCTTGCGTTCCTCGCGTACGCGCCACTGCACATCGATGCCGCCCATATCGTCGACGGCGAAAATCCCCATCGCCATTCCGAACTTCGTGAGCGCGCGATCCACCTGCTCAGGCGTCGCGCCCTCTTCCACCAGGAATTGCGCTTCGCGCATATAGGGCAGCATCATCCGATTGCCGACGAATCCCCAGCAATTCCCCACCACTACGCCGACCTTGCCCAGCTTCTTCGCCAGCGCCAGCGCCGTGGCGACCACTTCCTTGCTGGTGGCCTTGCCGCGCACAATTTCCACCAACCGCATGACGTTCGCCGGACTGAAGAAATGCAGCCCGATCACCATGGCCGGTCGCACGGTCACCGAAGCGATCGCATCGATATCGAGCGTGGACGTATTGGACGCCAGCACGCAATCGGCTTTCGCAATCTTATCGATCTCGCCGAAGATCCGTTGCTTCAGCTCCATGCTTTCGAACGCCGCTTCGATGATCAGGTCGGCTTGCTCGAAACCGTCGTAAGTAAGCTGCGGATGAATGAGCGCCATCCGCTGATCCATTACTTCTTGCGAAAAACGGCCCTTCTTGACCGAATTTTCGTAATTCTTTCGAATCGTCGCGAGACCCTTGTCGAGCGCAGCCTGCTCAACTTCCTTCAACCGCACCGAAATACCGGCATTCGCGCAAGCCATCGCGATACCGCCGCCCATAGTGCCCGCGCCGATGATCGCCGCCTGGCGGATGTTATACACCGGCGTCTCTTTTGGAATGTCGGGGATCTTGGCAACCGCGCGCTCGGCGAAGAACGCATGGATCAGCGCACGCGCCTGATCGCTCGCAATGCACTCCTCAAAGATCTCGCGCTCTTTCTTACAACCCTCGTCGAACGGCAGAGTGGCGGCGGCTTCTATCGCATCCACCACCTTCAACGGCGCCAGCATGTTGCGGCGCGTTTTGCGAGCTTGATCGCGTCCAGCCGCGAAAATCGACGCGTCCACGAATTCAGAACCCAGCTTGTCGCTCAACTCGCGCGTCTTGCGCAGTGCCCCGCCCTTATCGGCGATCTCGCCGGCAAACGCCACAGCACCAGTGAGCAGGTCGCCTTCGATCACGCGATCAATCACGCCTAACTTCAACGCCTCCGGCGCGCGGATCGGCTTTCCTGAAACGCACAAGTCCACTGCCGCGGCGACGCCGACCAGACGCGGCAAACGCTGCGTACCTTCCGCGCCAGGAATGATACCTAAGTTCACTTCCGGCTGGCCGACCATGGCGTCGGGAACAGCCACCCGATAATGCCCGGCCATTGCGACTTCCAGTCCGCCGCCGAGCGCGGTCCCGTGAATCGCCATCACCACCGGCTTGGTGGAATCTTCAATGCGCGCCAGAATATCGTGAAACTTCGGTGGACCGCTTCCCCGCCCCGCTGCCGCGAGTTCCAGCTCCTTGATATCGGCCCCAGCGATGAACGTCCGTCCGCCGCCAATGATGACGATGGCGCGAGCCGACGAATCCTTCTCCGCGCCGTCTAATGCAGCCACCAGACCCTCCGGCACACCGGGGCTGATCGCATTCACGGGCGGATTATTGATGGTAATTACGGCGACGCCGTCCTGCGTCGTCAGGTTTACGAGTTTGTCCATAGTTATCGTTTCCGGCTGCCTACTGAGCCGCGCGCGTCAGCCAGCGGTTTGTCGAATTGATTATACTGCGGCGGGCATCCGGATCAGCGACGCCCCGGGAACAGTACTCAGGATACTCGGCTCGGTGAGCGCCACTTCAACGTTGTACCTGCTCATACCGGCATGTTCGCGCGCCAGCGCTTCGGCTCGGGCGCCTTGTTTGCGCTCGATCGCCTCCACAATCGCTCGATGATGCTCGTGCGCAACGGCCAGGATCTGGGGTGCGCGCGGCAGCTTCGAACGCACGTACACCATCGCGCTCGGCGATGCAAACGGTATCGACTTCACTTGCTCCAAGGTTCGCCGCAACATGGCGCTTTTGGCCAGCGTCACGATCTCGGAGTGGAAAGCCTCGTTGAGATCCAGGTAACGGGCGTAAGAATCGAAGTCGGGCACGGCAAGATGCTCGGGGTCGCTCTCAGCGTGGATCATTGCGTCCAATTCATCGCGATATTCGCGCAACTGAACCAACTCGGAATCGTGCTCTAAGCGCTCCGAAGCAAGCCTAGCAGCCGCACCCTCCAGCACGCCGCGTGTTTCGAGTGCATCCCAAATATCTTCCAAGCTGAAGGCGCGCACCACAAATCCACCCGTGGGTGACGCTTCGAGCAAGCCTTCATGTGCCAGCCGGTCCAGCGCCAATCGGATTGGCGTTCGTGAAACTCCTAAACGGGCCACCAACGGGAGCTCGGACAACCGCTCCCCGGGTTGGAAATCGCCCCGCAATAACATTCCCCGCAGGTTCAGTAGCGTTCGGCCGGTTTGAGAAACTTCGGCGGAATTTCCGCTTTTTGATTTACTTTCGGTGCTTTGCACTGACCAAAATCCTCCTGCCCTATCTGATATTGCACCAGTTTAGCATTGCGCGGAGATTGCATGCAAAAACTTGCTGGAGCAAAGCCGCGGTAGTCATGCGCGGCCTTCCAAACAGCGGCATAGCAAAAGACTGAGCTAGTGTACTCTACTTAGAGGCAGGTGAACCCAGGTTACTCGAAGAACCATGCGTATTCTCCTGATTAGCGATTACGCCACTCCCGCTGGCGGCGCCGAGCTGATGGTCCTTTCCCTGCGCGATGCGCTCCGCCGGCGGGGTCACGATGCGCGTCTATTTGCGAGTACGGCCCGTCCTCTTGGTCTGGCAAGCCAAGCCGACTACCACTGTTTCGGCACCACATCGGACCTCCGCGGTCTGATCCAGGTCGGCAATCCATCCGCGTTTTGGCGCCTGCGGCAAGTGTTACGGGATTTTCAACCCGATGTTGCGCACGTTCGCCTGTTTCATAGCCAGCTTTCGCCTATGATCCTGCCTTTGCTGCGCGACGTCCCGGCCATCCATCACGTCGCGTGGTACCGCTCCATCTGCCCGACCGGCACAAAGATGCTGCCCGGGGGCGCCCCCTGTCACGAGCCGGCCGGAGCTGCCTGCTTGCGGCATCACTGCTTCCCGGCCTGGGCTTGGCCATCGACGATGTTGCAGATGAATCTCTCCAAGCGATGGCAGGCGTCGTTCAATATGGTGGTGGCCAACAGCTATGCCACCCGTCGTCGGCTGGAGGCCGAAGGCATAAACCCAGTCGAAGTGGTCTGGAACGGCGTACCGGTACGGCCCTTGCGCGGCCCCCTCGCCGAGCATCCAACCGTTGCCTTCGCCGGCCGGCTGCTGTGGGAAAAGGGCGCCGATCTGCTGCTCGATGCCTTCGCCCAAGTGGTGACGACATTTCCAGGCGCAAAGCTTATGATCGCAGGCGACGGACCCGAGCGCGCTAGTCTCGCTTCTCAGATCAAACGTCTGCGTCTTGAGTCTAACGCCCGTTTGCTCGGCCATCTCTCGCGACTGGATCTCGAGCGCGAGTTTGCCAACGCCTGGGTCCAAGTCGTCCCTTCCCGCTGGGAGGAACCGTTCGGTTTGGTGGCGGCTGAAGCCTTGATGCGGGGAACCGCCGTCATCGCCAGCAACTCCGGTGGTCTACCCGAATTCGTGCGCCACAATGAGACCGGAATTTTGGTTGCGCCTCAAGATCCCCAAGCTTTGGCCGAAGCGCTGCTCACGGTGCTCGGAAACCGCGAAGAGGCCGGCTGCATGGGCTTGCGGGGGCGTGCGTTCGCCCTGCAACATCTTACAGAAGACGTTTTCGTGGATCGTTTTGTCGGCTTGTATGAGTTACTCTGTGAAGGCAGGAGCGTTCCCGCCGCGGGGGTGACAGGATGAAACCAGCCGTTTCAATAGTAGTCGAAGCCTACAACGAAGAGGTAAATGCTCTCGCGCCTCCCGACGATACTTTGCAAGCGTTGCTAGGGCAAGATTTTCCTTTGGAGCAAGCGGAGCTGATTCTCATTGGCAGTGATGAGCAAATCGCCCAGTGGGAAAAATCGTACGCCACTTGGCCGCGCTTCCTGCGGGTGCGATTGTTCGCCGCAAACACCGAAGATTCCTACTACTGGCAGTTGAAAAACAAAGGCGCGGAACTGGCTGAAGCTGACATTGTCGCGTTGATCGACTGTGATGCCTTGCCCGGACCACGCTGGCTGTCGTCGGGTATGGGCGCAATCCGTGAAGGTGCTGACGTGTCCGTTGGCCCAACTTCATACCGTACCGAAAGCTTGTCCCCTGATTCTCCATGGATGATGGCGGCAGCCCTACCCACGTGGTCGTTCGCGCTTGCGGTCAACTCCTCGCCCAGCGAGCTTCGGGCGAACGCGCTGCTGGCGCACAATCTGTTCATCAGAAGGCGCTTGCTGTTGGAGCACCCCTTCCGGTTTTTTCGCCATTCTTTCCCCTCGTCTCTTTTGTTCTTCGAACTCAAGCGCGCTGGCGCGAGGTTCTCCTATCAGCCCGGACAAAGGGTAGCGCATGGGATGAATTTCCGCTGGTGGCTCGCGCGTAGTCATTTTCGTCGCGGCTGGGAAACTTACGCCGGAAGAAATGCCGACCCGAACTGGCCGCGCATAAAGCTCCTGCGAAAGCTTCCATGGATCGAACCCGTCGTGCTTCGCATGGGACTCGTTTGCCGGGACGCCCGCCACTGGTTCCGCTTCAGCCGCGTCCTGGGAGTCAGTCGTCCCAAAGCGATTCTGCTGTTCCCGATTGCTGTGATTGCCTCGTTCCTGGCCCGGACCGCCGAGATGATCGGCATGTACGCGGCGCTGTTGGCGCCGAAAGCGACCGAACATCAGGCTAGGTTCTAGGCACAGCTCGGCTTGACTAGTCGCGGGCAACACGATAGCATCGTTGGGCCTTAAGACAGGAAGCGAGGAACCAATGAGCCCGGCCTCAACCGCCAGCGAGCGCGCCGACCAGCCCCGAGCCAGTTTGGGCTACGCCTGGTACGTCGTCATCATATTGACTGCGCTTTACATGCTGTCCTTTGTCGACCGCACCATTCTCGGCCTCCTGGTCGGCTCCATCAAACGCGATCTTGGCATCAGCGACACCCGCATCGGATTGCTGCAGGGCCTGTCGTTCGCCCTCTTCTACACCATCATGGGACTCCCACTAGGCCGGCTGGCCGATACCCGCAACCGCCGCAATCTGATCGCGGCCGGCGTGGTGATCTGGAGCATTTTCACCGGCGCATGCAGCATCGCAAAAAGCTTTTGGTCGCTGTTCTTCACCCGCATCGGCGTGGGCGTCGGCGAGGCCGGCCTGTCTCCCGCAGCTTACTCGCTCATCTCGGACTACTTCCCGCCGGAGCGCCTCGGTGTCGCGATCAGCGTGTATTACATGGGCGTGTTCCTGGGCTCGGCCCTGGCACTGCTGGTCGGTGGAATGGTGGTGGATACCATGGCGCGGATCCATACCGTGACGCTGCCGCTGCTGGGAACCATCGCCTCCTGGCGTGTGACATTCCTGATTGTCGGCGCACCCGGGCTTTTGGGCGCACTGGTGGTGTACACCATCAAGGAACCGCTGCGCCGCAATATGCTCCGAAACGCGCAAGGCAAGACGGCGCAAGTGAGTTTCGGCCAGGCTTTGGTTCAAATGGGGAAACGCTGGCAGTCGTTAGGCGGCATTTCACTCGCAATGGTCTTTCAATCCATGGCGAATTACGCGCTTATTTCCTGGGGACCCACTTATTTCCTGCGCGTGCACGGCTGGACTGTCGGACAATCGGGCCGCGCGCTGGCCGTGATTTTGCTCGTCGCCGGTTGTGGCGGAATGTATACAGGTGGCCGCTTGAGCGACCATTGGCAGCGCCGCGGATTGAACGAAGCGCCCATGCGCGTGATGGTGCTGGGCGCCATTGCAACCGTCCTTCTGTTGCCCGTCGGCACTCTACTCAGTGATACCCGCTGGACACTCGCATTCCTGTTCGCCGGCGTCTTCGCTTTGGCCCTGCCCATGGGCATTTCGGCGGCGGCTTTGCAGCGCATCTTCCCGAATCAGGTGCGCGGCGTGGTGTCGGCGCTGTATCTGTTTGTGCTGAACATCGGCGGCCTCAGCCTGGGCCCGTTGCTGCCCGGCGTGTTCAACGATTATCTGTTCCACAACGGCAAAATGATCGGCTATTCGCTCTCCATCACCATGGGCGGCGCGGCGGTTCTGATGTTGATCACGCTGCTCGCGGCGTATCGGCACTACCGCGGCCACTATCAGATGATGGTGGAAACTACCGCGGCGGCATAGCCCGGGTTGCCGGAACCCCTTGACCACCCTAAAGTTCCTGTATACAACTGCCGACGATTCAAGCATCGAAGGAGGACTGCGTTTTGAGCGTGCATGGAAGCCACGTAGCCGACGGCACCGACAGTCTGGAAGCGCCCGAATCGTTGGCCCTGCTGGACCGTAGCATCCTCGAACAGCGGCTGCGCGACAGCGAACGGCACTTTCGAAGCTGGTTTGAAGACGCCCCCATTGCCTGCCACGAAGTGGATCGCAACGGCGTGGTGCTATGCGTCAATCAGGCCGAATGCGAGTTATTCGGCTTTCGCCCGGAAGAGATGGTCGGCCATCCGATCTGGGATTTCATGGCGGCGGAGGACCGCGATAGGACCAAAGCCGGACTTCTCCAACGCATCGCCGACGAACAGCCATTAGTTCCTCTGGAACGCGAGTACAAGCGCCGCGACGGCAGTTCGGTGGTGATGGAGATCCATCAAAAGCGCATCCGCGACGAAGCTGGCCGCGCCATTGGCTTGCGCACTTTTCTCCTCGATGTCACGCAGCGCAAGCGCGCCGAGCAGACGCTGAATCAACAAGCCGACAAACTCTCTCGATCCAACCAGGAGCTGGAGCAGTTTGCCTATGTCGCCTCGCACGATCTGCAGGAGCCGCTGCGCAAGATCCAGGCTTTTGGCGACCGCCTGAAAACCAAGTGCGGCGTGGCCTTGGGCGACGATGGCGCGGACTACTTGACGCGCATGCAAAACGCGGCGGCGCGCATGCAGGTGCTGATCCAGGATCTGCTCAGCTTGTCGCGGGTTGCGAGCCATGCCAAACCGTTCGCCCCGGTTGATTTGGCTGATGTCGCGCGCGTCGTGATTTCGGATCTCGAAGTCCGAATCACCGAACGCAACGGGCGCGTCGAAGCCGGCCGATTGCCGGTGGTTTTCGGAGACCGCGGGCAGTTGGCGCAATTGCTGCAGAACCTGATCGGAAACGGCTTGAAGTTCCAGAAACCGGGCGAGACCCCGTTGGTGAAAGTGGACGCCGAATCCGTCGCACTGCCGGATGGCCTGGGCGCGGCATGGAACATCACCGTGGAAGACAACGGCATTGGGTTCGACGAGAAATATAGCGAACGCATTTTTCAGATATTCCAGCGCCTGCATGGGCGCAGCGAATACGAAGGAACCGGCATTGGCCTCGCGATCTGCCGCAAGATCGTGGAACGGCACGGAGGGACGATTGCGGCGTTTAGCTCGCCGGGCGCCGGCGCGAAGTTCGTCATCACGCTACCTCAGGACACGTCAGGAGATAACCACCATGAGTAGAACCGCAAAAGCCATCACCATTCTCTACGCCGACGACGACGCCGAGGATCGCATGCTGGTGAAAGACGCCTGGGCCGAAAACCGCCTGGCTAACGAACTGCACTTTGTCGAAGACGGCGAAGAGCTGATGGATTACCTGCGGCGCCGCGGCCAATACACACATCTGGCCCATGAGCCGCTGCCGGGGATGATCCTGCTCGATTTGAACATGCCTCGCAAGGACGGCCGCGAGGCGTTGCAGGAAATCAAGGCCGATCCGCGCCTGCGCTCCATCCCGGTGGTGATTTTGACCACGTCCAAAGCCGAAGAAGACATCCTGCGCGCCTACGACCTGGGCGTGAATTCCTTCATTCTGAAACCGGTGACCTTCGATTCGCTGGTGGACATCACAAGAACCTTGAGCAAATATTGGTTCGAAGTGGTGGAGCTACCCGCGGAAGCTACCGAAGCTGCATAGAAAGCCGGGGCTTCGATGGACACACGTGAGTTACGCGTTCTCATCGCCGATGACGATGAGGACGACTATGTACTCACGCGCGATCTGCTGCAGCAAATCGGACGCCAGCGCTTCCGGCTGGATTGGACACCGTCTTTTGAAACCGCGCTCAAGGCCATCGAGCTGAACCAGCACGACGTATATCTGTTCGACTATCATCTGGGCCAATCCGACGGCCTGGAGCTGATGCGCGAAGCCATGGCGCGCGGCTGCAAGGCACCCATTATTTTGCTGACCGGTAACGACGATTGGGAGACCGACGTCGAGGCCATGAAGGCTGGCGCCGCCGACTATCTGGTGAAGGGCCAGTTGGATCCACGGCTGCTGGAACGCTCCATCCGCTACGCGCTGGAGCGGAAACGCGCGCAGGAAGAACTGCTGCAATATGCGCATGAGATCGAACGGAAGAATCGCGATCTGGCGCAGGCCGTGCAAGTGTCGCAAGAAGCGACCAAATTGAAGAGCCAGTTTCTCGCCAACGTAAGCCATGAAATCCGGACGCCGATGAACGGCGTGCTGGGCATGACCGAGTTGCTGCTCGACAGCGATTTGACGGTAGAACAACGCGACTACGCCGAGACCGCTTTTCGCTCGGCGGAAGCTCTGCTCGATATCATCGATAGTATTCTCGACTTGTCGAAGATCGAGGCCGGCAAACTACAGCTCGAAGCCTTGGACTTTAGCCCCGCCGAGGTGCTGCAGGACGTCTTGAAGCTGGTTTCGGGCCGCGCGCGCAGCAAAGGCCTGGCAGTACGGGCGGACGTCAGCGACGAAGCGCACGGGCAGTTGCGGGGCGACCCGGTGCGTCTGCGCCAGGTGCTGCTGAATCTGGTTTCGAACGCCATCAAATTCACCGAGTGTGGAGAGGTGGCGGTGAAGGTGAGCGTCGCCGGACGCTCCGAACAAGGCGTGCAACTTTTGTTTGAAGTGCAAGACACCGGCATTGGCCTCACTCCGGATGCACAGTCCCGGCTGTTTCAGCCGTTCGTGCAGGCCGACGGATCCATCACGCGCAAGTACGGAGGCACGGGCCTGGGCCTCGCGATTTGCAAGCAGCTCATCGAAATGATGGACGGCCGCGTGGGCGTCGACAGCCAGCCAGACCAGGGGTCGCGATTTTGGTTCACCGCACGATTTCAGCGCGCCCGAGCACTGCAGCCCCCGGCGATGGCGCCCTCCGAACTAGCCGAACGATCCCTCTAAAACTCCTGTTTTCTGACAGCTACGGTTGTGTTTGACGCGCCTCCATTCGCGGACAAGGCTATAATTACCGTGAATTTCGAGGAGGTGGAGCATCCCGTAAAGTCAATCGTGACGGGCACTATGGAGGACGCATTCGCGGGAATGACGCCCAGCGAATCAGGGAACGAAGGAGTGGTTATCGAAGGCGAACACTTGGGACCTGACGACTGGGTAAGCGTGAAGCTTTCGATCTGAGCGGCCGTGGCAGCGACCACTCCACTATTCACGTCGAGGGTCCAAACGCGGGCGTTTTGTGGACCGGTTTTGCTCGCGATGCTTGCCGACATCTCGAAGGCCGAGCAGCTATCGATAGCAAACACGGGTTGTGCCGCATAGATGCTCGAAAACCTGGGTACTGGAGCCGTGGTTGAGTCTGTTTCTGTCGCGTTGAGCGGAGCCAGCGACGAAGTCACGTTGACCTGCCCAGTAGGCGGCGAATTCTTGAACGCCACAGCGACGGGAATCGAGACGGTTTCCGTGACGCTTGGATCCGCATAAAGGACTTCATAGGTTGCGTAGGCGGACGAGCCAACGGCAGCAGCCTCGGCAACGGGCGTAGTGCCGACCATGGCCGTCGCGGTGACAGGCTCATAACCGGGAGAGGAATCGCCGTTTTGGTCGGTGGCTATCAGTTGCAACTGCCCGGACGGGGTCCCCTCGCCATAATTGCCGGTCATCGTGATTGTGGTGGGGACGAACAGCCTGACGCCGGCCGGGACCGGCGCGAAGGTGACGAGGACTCTGGTTCCGAAGTCGGCCAGCCCGAGAGTCGGAGCGGGAGTGAACAGGCTCGGCGAATAGAAGCCGGTTTCAGTGCGATATGAAAATCCAAGAATATTTTGTTCGGAAAGTGGCGGCGGAAATTCCAGTCCGGAAATGAACGTTCCGTAGTTTCTGTACTCAAATGCGTAGCCGAAGCGTTCCGTCATCTGCGTCGTGAAATCGAACGCGGCGACGCTGGAGGAACGTCCCAGCAGGCTTGCATTGTGAGGCGTGCATTGTGGAATCGGATTGAAAAGCGGAACAGGTGGCTCCAGCGCTGGTTGGACGAGTCCCAGGACCGCTTGCGCCCCGCCCACAGGCACTGGCGCCGCACTTTGGACTGCCACGGTAGCAAGCAACTGGGTCGGGATAAAGGTATTGGAAACGCCCAATTCCGAGCCATTGGCTCGGGTATTCGTGAGTCGAATGACACGCGTAATGCCAACGCCTGGCGGATCGATCGGAACAGTCCATTGCAGTGTTTTGTGGCTGGTTTGTTTTCCCACAAAGACGTTGGGTTGGGTTTGATAAGGGCTGGGATTGCCTCCGGTACCGTTCTCGGCGCACGTTGAGCCTAGTGGCTTACAGAGAATCTGAGGAGGCTGACTTGAGGAAGTGAGAAAAGAAGATGGAACGGGATCGGCGGACAACGGTTCGTCGATGGTCAAGAGCGCCTCGGATAACTTGGCGCCCTCCGGTAACGATCGGCTCGTTATATTCGTGTTCAGAGTCACAGTAACTTCATACTCTGGAATTCGTTCTCCTAGCGGAGTAGGTATGCCGCCCGTGCAGTTCAATATGAGGTCGCCCACCTGCTCGGCAATTCCTTCGGCACGGACGACATTGGGGGAGCCTGCGTTGGTGTTGCACGACAGAGGGGAGACGCCGGGCGCGGTGAGAACCCAGACGTCATTCAGAACCCCGCTGGTGTTGCTACCGGCGAAGATGGTCATGCGCTGATTAGCCGAATCGAAGATCGCGGCTTGGCCGCTTCTAGCGGCGGGAGGCATACCGGACGGACTGAGCTTGGACCAAATGGGGACGCCCGAGGACAAAGCCCACACATCGTTCAAATCGGTGCCGGCGCTGTTTGTTCCTCCGAATACGAGCATTCGTCCCCCGGTCGCATCATGCGCCAAGGATGCAAACGACCGAGCAGGAGGCGAGCCGGCGGCGCCCTCCGGAATGAGAGTGTAAAAGCTGGTGAACAGGTTCGAAAGCACTCCCAAAACGCCGTTGGTAGCCTGGCAGACGTCCGTGACCATGGTCGTTCCTCCGAAAACCGTGAGACCGCCGGCGGGATCATAGACCGACCCTGCGCCGTTGAGCCCGGGCAAAGTATCCGAAGGAGTGTTACTGAAAACAAGCGGATTGCTCGCCACCCAATCTGACGGATTCGAGCCCAGTCCGTTCGCATTGCTTAGCAACCAGACGTCGGAGAATGTAGAACAAGGATTCGCCGAGCCGTCTTGGCCGCTATAAATCAACAATCGGTTGTTTGACTGGTCGTAGCCGACCGCGCTATTGGTTCGAGCGGCGGGCCCATTGTCGGCGCCGAACGTTGGCATGAGCTCGGTCCACACCGGCGTCCCTCCTAAGCCGTTCGCGTTCGATAACGTCCACGTATCATTGAGCGCGGGGGTGCAAAATCCGGAGCAGCCGCCGAAAATGATCATGATGTTATTCACGCTGTCGTAAGCGGCCGAATGGCCCGAGCGCGCGGGGGGCGAGCCGGAGGCGCCATTGGCGATCAGGTTAATCCACTGGCCCGTACCGCCCAATCCATTGGCGTTGGTAAGGACCCAGACATCGTTCAGGTTGTTTCCGTTGGTATCGCGTCCGCCGAAGACGATCATGCGATTGCTCGATGGGTCGTAAATTCCGCTGCTCGATCCCCGAGCCACAGGGGGCGTTCCAGCCGGAGAAAGCTGGGTCCAACTTTGCGCGGCTAGCGATTGCGCCAGACAAATAGCGGCACATACCAGACCAATTCGTACAAATCGTGATTCAATTGCGCGAATCAAGCGATCGCGATCCAGGGACATTGGGACGTTATACCACAGAAGCGGATCCGCTCATGTTCCGCGATTGTTTTCCGATTAGACCAGTAGGCCGGCGCACCCGACAAGG
>DATHMO010000176.1:0-3017 GCA_035486995.1 Bryobacteraceae bacterium | reverse complement strand
CCGCTATTTGTGGAAGCCGCAGGAGGGCGTGTTTGCAGACTACGACTTTGAGAAGCACAAGTCGTCGGACTATGCATACATCTCGTCGTTGTATCCGCTTTGGGCGGGCGTGGCATCGCGCGAAGAGGCAAAGAAAGTGGTGGCGAAGCTGAACCTGTTTGAGCGGCCGGGCGGATTGTCGATGAGCAATACCGACTCGGGTATGCAATGGGACGAGCCGTTTGGATGGGCTCCGACGAACTGGGTCGGCGTGTCGGGTCTGGAGACTGCGGGATTTCGCAACGATGCCAAGCGTCTGGCGGCGAAGTGGGATGCAACGGTGGACCAGGGGTTTGCGCATGACGGCACGATTCGCGAGAAGTACAACGTGGTCTCGGGGAATGCGGACGTGCAGGTGAGCGCGGGATACAAGACCAACGTGATTGGATTCGGATGGACGAATGCCGTGTATCTGAAGATGAAGCAGGTGATTGCAGAGACACAAGGAGCAAAAGCCGCCGATTGAATGCAGACGAAGCAGCGAGGGGCGCTCCCGCCATGGAAGCGCCCCTCTTTCTCGGCAGCGCTAGTTACTCCGGCAGGTTCTTCGTGCCGTTGATGTGGAAGTTCTTCGTCAGCGTTTGCGCCGATGTGTCCGGCTGGCCGCCGCCGATCGAGAGCGAATAGTCGCCTTCAGCGATCACCGGTTCGCCGGCTTCAGTAACCATGCTGAGGTCCCTGTTCTTCAATTCAAAGTGAACCTTTTGCGACGCGCCGGCGGCAAGGTGAACGCGCTGGAATCCGCGAAGTGCGCGGAGAGGCGCGCCTGGGACGTTCGGGAACTTGACGTACAGCTGCACCACTTCATCGCCGTCACGGCTGCCGCTGTTGGTGACGGTGATGTCGGCTGAGACAGGATCGCCTGCAGAGACGGTCGGTGTGGGAATGCCGAGATCGCTATAGGAGAACTTCGTGTAGCTGAGGCCGTAGCCGAAAGGATAGAGCGGCGTGCCCGTGAAGTAGCGATAGGTGCGGCCCTTCATTGCATAGTCTTCAAATGGCGGAATCTGGTCGACGCTTTTGTAAAACGTGACGGGAAGCCGGCCGGCCGGGTTGTTTTTGCCCGAGAGCGTGTCCGCAACAGCCGTACCGCCCTCTTCGCCGGGATAGAAGGCATCGAGGATGGCATTGGCATGTTCGTTTGCCCAATTCACCGCAAGGGCGCTGCCGTTGGTTAGCACGAGGATGACGGGCTTGCCGGTAGCGGCCACGGCTTGAAGCAAGTCCTCTTCGGGTTTGGGAAGGTCTATGCTGGTGCGGTCGCCGCCTTTGAATCCTGGTATGCTGACCTGCATCTCTTCGCCTTCGAGTTCGCTGGTGATGCCAAGAACCGCGATGACGACATCGGCGTTTTTGGCCGCTTCGACGGCTTCGGGCTTGGGACTGAAGTCGTTCCTGGACCAAACGAGTTGCGCGATGGGCTTGCCATTTTCATTTGGCGAGTAATCGACCTTGAGGAGAGCCGGCTTGCCCGCCTCGAGATGGACGCTGCCAAGTCTGGGATCATAAGGATCGCCGCCGTAGGAAGAGGTCACGTTTTTGCCGTCGAGCTGCACGCGAAAAAAACCGCTGGCCTTCAGGCCAAGGTTGTAGTCGCCGGTTTCGGGAGCCGTGATGGAGCCCTCGTAGCGAATGACCAGTGGATGCACGCTGGCGGCTTCGGGCGGGATGGGCTGTGCCCCTGCGTCCAGAGTGGATTCGATGCGGGTGGCAACGGGCTTCATGGCCTCGGGGTTGTTGATGTTGCTCATGTCGAGCCTTGCGAAACTGACCCTGATGCCGGGCTTGCCATCCACGGTAAGAGCAGAGGCGGGCACCGGTTCGGCATCGTGGCCGAGGAACTGGGTTCCGGAGACGTAGGTGATGGTGTCGCCGGAGAACTCCCTGAGCAAGCCATCAAGGATGGAGACGGTGTACGTCGGGGAGCCGTTGTAGTTGCCGAGAAGAACCTTGGTCTGATTGGCGAGCGGACCGACAACAGCAATCCTGATGCCGCTGGTTTTGAGGGGCAGGATGCCGTCGTTCTTGAGAAGGACCATCGATTCGTTGGCGATCTCATGGGCGAGCTGGCGATTTGCCGGACTGCTCAGCTGGTTTTCATCGATTTTTGAGTAGGGATCGAGATCCGGCGGGTCAAACATGCCGAGGCGCATGCGCGCGGTATAGAGACGCACCAGGGCGGTATCGATTTCGCTCTCCTTGAGGAAGCCTTGCTTGACGGCGTCGCGATAGGCCTTGTAATCGCTGTCGTCTTTGACCAGGAATCCTCCATCGGCGCACTCGTTGTCCATGCCGCGCTGGAGGCTGATGGCCGAGGCCTCAGGCTGCGTGGGTTTGTAGTGATGATTCCGATAGATGTCAACGACCGCGCCGCAATCGGACACGACGTAGCCTTGAAAGTTCCATTTACCGCGAAGCTGATCCTGCAGAAGAAATTGATTTGCGCAGCCGGGCTCGCCATTGATGCTGTTGTACGCGCACATGACGGAACCGGCTTTGGCCTCGGTGACCGTGGCGCGGAAAGCCGGTAGATAGGTGTCGAGTTCATCGTGCTTGCTGACCGTGACGTCGGCAGTGTGGCGCGTGGACTCGGGGCCGCTATGGACGGCGTAGTGCTTCGGTGTAGAGATCACTTTGTAGTACTTCGGATCATCGCCCTGCATGCCGGTTACAAAGGCAACACCCATGCGCGCGGTGAGAAACGGATCTTCGCCGTAGGTTTCCTGCCCGCGGCCCCAGCGCGGATCGCGGAAGATGTTGATGTTGGGAGACCAGAAGTCGAGGCCCTGGAAAAACATGCTGGCGCGGTGTTCGCGAACGGCTTGCATGTGCTTGATGCGCCCTTCGGTGCTGATAACCTCAGCCATCTTGTGGATGGCGGGAACGTCAAATGTCGCGGCCAACCCGATGGGCTCAGGGAACTCCGTAGTGCCGCTGTTGATCACGCCGTGCAGCGCTTCGCTCCACCAGTCGTAGGC
>DATHMO010000175.1:0-5090 GCA_035486995.1 Bryobacteraceae bacterium | reverse complement strand
ATCTAGCTCGCGGCTCAAAATTCCGCGGAATCAGGCTTGAATAAATAGGTCAACACCATCTGGCTTTCCACCGGCCGCTCGCCCTCGCGCGCGGGCTTGAACCTGGAACGCCGTGCCGCCGCCAGCGCCTCTTTGGTCAGCAGCCGTGCGCCCTTGCCTTTCGTGGACGCCACCTGCGCCCGGGTCACGTTGCCCTGGTCATCGATCGCGACGATCACTTCGACGCGCGCCTCCGCGGACACCTTCGCGCGTACATCGGCTGGGATTTCAAGCGCGATCTGCGGTCCTTCGAAGCGCTGGGGTGTCTCAGGTTTCGGCTGATCAGACTTCGGCTTCTCTGCTTTCGCCTTCGCCGGTTTCGGCGGCTCTGGTGTGAAATCTTCCGCCTTCACCACGGGCAGCACCGGCACTACGGGCGCTTTCGGCCGGAACGTCGGCATGGTTTGGACTTGTGTATAACGCAACCAAACACTATGCAAGTTCGGAATCGCGAGACTCAGCGTCACCGCGGCGGCGGACATCGCCGTGCCCAGTATCCACCAGCGTTTCGGTTTCTTCGCGGTGGCCACCGGCGCGGGCGTTGGGTCCGGTTCCTTCACTGCGGGCGCGGGAGGCGCTAGTACCGGCTCAGGGGCTGACGGGGCAGTGGCCGCTGGGGCTTCCGGCGCAGCCAACAATAACGGCATCTGCTTCGGCGCTTGCGTCCAAAATGTTTCCATCGCGGAAAGCAGCTGCTTGAATCGCTCGTCCGCGGCGTCCGTCGTTCCAGACGTGAGTTCGCGCCTCTCCTTCAACTTCCGTGCTTGCCCCGCGACTTCGCCTTCCAGCAGATCGATCCGCCGCGACAGGTTCGACTCCACTTCGCGAATCAGCTTCGCCGGGTCCGCCGCAAGTGTCTCCCGCTCGCGACGATCCTTGAACAAACGCCGCCCCGCGACGCTTCCGTTCATCACCGCCGGCAGCGATGTTTCGGGCAGCGATTCACCGGCCGCCTGCGCCAGCAATTGGATCTCCTGCCCGAAGCGTTGCGCGTCGCGCTTGGACAGGCACCTCCACTCCGACGGCTCGCCCTCCCCGTCCGATTGGTACAGCCCGAATCCGACCAGTTCATCTTCGCCCAGAAAATCAGCGATGCGCGTGAATTGAGCGATCGTGGCGCGCCGCAGTGAAGTAGCGCCCGCGAATGCGGCTCCGAATGCGCGCACTTGCTCCACTGTCACCGCGCCCGAGTATTCCGCTGTGAAGTTAAGCGCCTCGGGATCGAAATCCGACGCCACCCATTCGGAATGCTCGGCGTCGATGTGTACATCCTCGGCCAGCAAGTGGAAGAATTTTCGCGTCTCCTCCACCACGCTCGCCAGTTTGTCGAGAGGCACTCCGGCACTGCGCCGGTTCAATTCCAGACGAACGCGCAAACGAGCCATTTACTTTACCCCCGGCATCGAAGCCGCGGGCTTCGACTGAGTGAAAGCGGAAAGAATCCGATCGAGCGCGATCCGCAAGTTGTGCCAGCCCTCCAGGCAATCGGGCGCCATTTGCACGATCCGATCGCAGTATCGCGCCGCCGCGTGGTGATCGCGCCGTTCCAGCGCCACAGTCGCCAGACCCTCCAGCGCCACGGTGGATTGAGGCGAGAGCGCCAGCAGCTTTTGCGAATATTCGCGCATGTGCTCCAGGTCGCGAGTCTCGGCGCTCATCGCGATCAGATTCGCCAGCGTCTCTTCGGAATTCGGTTGTGACTCGAGCAAAATTTCATACGCACTTTCAGCCTCATCGAAACGATGCAGTAATTGCAGCGCGACTGCCTTCCCAAACAACGCCGGGCCCGGTGCATCGCCGCTCTGGCTGAAAATGTCGAGAGCCTCTTCAATGCGATTTAATTTCAGCAGGCACGCTCCCAGGCCGATGCGGGCTGCTTCTGACTGCGGATCGAACCCGAGCGACCGCTCGAATGCCTCGGCTGCCGCGTCCCACCGTTCCTCGCGTTGGAGCCAGATCGCGAGATTCAGATGTGCGCCCGCGTTCTCAGGATTGGCGATAACGGCTGAGAAGTGGCTCAAGGCGCCGTCGATCCACTCGGATTTCGTCTCGGTTTTTGTCGCCTCGTTCATATTCATCGCCGGACCATCTTAGGAACCACCATCTCCCAAGCCGCTTCGTCCATCGAGGGACGCGGAGGAGGCTCCACAACCTGGAGCGCGTGGACGGGCACCACCACCACGGGCGCCGCTACAACGACAGCCGTTGAAATTGTTTCGGTTATGTCCACCGGCTGCGGGAAAGCGAGCAACGTCCCCCACGTTACGGGGAACCGAAACGGCTTCGGCTGCTCGATGCTGCCGGCGTGTGCAACAGCCGGGTTCAGCAGCTTTGGCCGCGGTATGGGCACAACCTTTTGAGTCACATAGCACCCAGTACCCCCGAGCGGGGGTATCTTTAGAATCGTCACGTAGGCCAGGGGAGTTTAGGGTACTAGACCGAAATCTTCGCCGGGACTGATATGCTACCCAGAGGAGTTTTCCCGATGTTCCAGCGCCTCATGGTCGTTGTTGCTGCGATTGCCACTTTTGCTCTGTCAGCTCAAGACTTTGGAGGGCTTAGCCGGGCCCCGCGCGCACCCCAGGGTCAGCCAGCGCCGCGCCGAGCGGACGGCAAACCCGACTTCTCCGGCGTCTACCACTCTCCCGGCTATGGCCCCGGTGACCCCCGCAGTAAGACGGGTGAGGGCTACGCACACAACATCGCCCGCGACCTTACTCCCGCCGATGTCCCAATGCTGCCTTGGGCCGCCAAGCTATATAAGGAGCGCTTCGACAACGAGAGCAAGGACGACCCGGAGGGCTTTTGTCTCCCCATGGGGACGCCGCGCGTGAACCCGTATCCGTGGAAGATCGTGCAGACCGACAAGCTGTTCGTCATCCTTTATGAAGGGAATGTTCACAGCTATCGCCAGGTGTTCCTGGACGGCCGCGGGCACGACAAGAACGCCGGCGACACCTGGTGGGGCGATTCGATCGGCCACTGGGATGGCGACGCGCTGGTGGTGGATACCGCAGGCATGAACGATCGCGCGTGGCTGGATGCCGACGGCCATCCGCGGACCACCAAGGCTCACATCATCGAGCGATTCACGCGGCCGGAGCTTGGCAAGGTGGTAGTCGATATCACGATCGACGATCCCGGCGCTTATTCCAAACCTTGGAACGTGCACGAAGTCGCGCAGCTCGCGTCCGGCTGGGAAATCATGGAGAACGTCTGCAACGAGAATCAAGACGAGAACGGCAACAACTTAGATGTGAAGCATCTCGTCGGTAAGTAAGGAGCTACTGCGCTTCCTCGATCACGCCGTTGAGCCCGCGAGCCAAGTGCAGATCGGCCCAGTGGAACTCGGTGCGGAGCATCATCGCGATATCGTCTTTCGATTTCTTGGCGCGGTTCATTTCGCGAACCCGCTGTACCAGCCGAATGGTGCTCTCGCGATACGCGGCCATTTCCGCCTTGGTGGCCATCGGTCCATGACCAGGAACCACGGTGTCGAAGTCGAGTTGCAGCGCCGAGCGCAGCGTGCTGGGCCACTCCACGGCACTGCCGCCGCCGGAATAATCGATGAGCTCGGGAACATCGTTGCCTTTGGTGTACATATCGCCGGCGGCCAGAACGCGGTCGGCCGGGAATAGAACCACGAGGTCGCCGTTGGTGTGCGCGCGGCCGTAATGATAGAGCGCGACGTTTACGCCACCGAGATAAATGTGCGCGTGGTGTTCGATCACGATGTCGGGAAGGCCCGGCTGATTGGAGATCACCATTTCCTCGCGCGCTTCCTGCGACGCGACAACCTTGGCGTCCATGGCCTGCAACTTGGCGTTGCCGCCGCTGTGATCGCCGTGGTGATGCGTGTTGATGACATACTTCACGGGCTTGTCGGTGATCTTCTTGAGCTCGGCCATGATGCCGTCGTGATCGATCTCGAACTTGTCGTCGACCAGCAGCACGCCGTCCTTCGTGATCAAGGCAGTGGTGTTTCCAGGCACGAAGTCGTTGTGGATGACGTACAGGTCGTCCTTGAGCTTGATGGTGTTCAGTTTCGAGGGCTGGTTGCCAAACTGCGTGTAGGCGGTGAACAGCGCGCCCGAAGCCAAAACGACTGCCGACAATCGAACAACGGAACTCTTGCGCATAAGCGAAAAGTATATCAAGTTCGCTGCAGCAAAGGGCGCAACGCGCGGATCGATTTTAAGCTTTCGATGTTGAGCGTGGTGTCAATGAGCTTGGAACAGCGATCGGCGCCGAGCACGGGCGTCATCAGATCGCGGCATTTGGCGATCACTTCTTCGCGCGGCATGGGATTCTCGGCCGTGCCTCGAACAGCTTTGACGGTTTCGGTGAGACGCGTTCCGTCAACCAGCGCGACCTCGACGATTGCCACGCGAGCGGGCAACTGGCGCTCGAGTTCAGCATCGAGAACGAGCTGCACTTTCGCGCGTTGTTTGAGGACCGCGGCGTCCTGCATGCGAGGCTTGTCGTGCGCAGCCTTGAACGAAGCTGTTTTATCGAGCAGCATGACCGCGATCATATACTGCATACAAATGTCCGGCATTTCGCGATTGTTCACCAGAGCCGCTTCGCTCGATGCGACGCGCACGGTGACCGTTTGTACCTGATCGGCGTCGATGGCCCGGCGCTTGAGAATGAGCTCCAGCGCGTCGAGCGGCGCTTGGATGGGCGAGCCGACGGTCCACTTCTTGATGTTGGTGCGCGTGATCTCGAAACGCTCGCCCAGCTGATCGATTAACTTCGAAGCATCCGCCTGTGGCGCGTAATCGGCCAGGAAATTGTCCTGGCCGGAGAGAACATCGTCGACGCCGGTGGCGCCCGCCTGCACCAACAACGCCGCGGTGACCCCGTTGCGCGCGGGCATGCCAGCGAACAGGAAAGCCTTCTCGATGTGATCCGTATCACGCTGCCACGTTTTGATTCCTGAACCCTGCTGCGATGCGTAATCGATCAGCCAGCGCATTTGCTGCTGATTCAAACTAGCGGCGCAACCAGCTGCGGCGGCCGATCCAAAGTTGCCCGCGAGCGCGTGGGTG
>DATHMO010000174.1:0-2736 GCA_035486995.1 Bryobacteraceae bacterium | reverse complement strand
CCCCGTCGCCTCTCGCCTACCCGCCCGGCTCGCGCGTATTCTGTTTCTGAAGCCAACCCGCACCCCGCCGCCTCTTGCCTCCCGCAAAGAATCAGAAAAAAATCACCGGCAAACACAAAACTACCCCTGATGCGCCACTTTTCCGTGCCTCCCTGGCTTCGATTTCTAAATTTGAAAAAATCGCCGCTACACACACATCATCCACCACCCCCACCAACAACCAGCAACCAGCCCCCAGTTGGACAATCGCGCCATGCTCCCTGAGAATAGATAGATGGAAATCGTGAAAGTGCTAGGCCGCGAGATTCTCGACTCGCGGGGCAATCCCACCGTCGAAGCCGACGTCCATCTGGCCGACGGAAGCGTGGGCCGCGCCGCCGTTCCATCCGGTGCATCCACGGGCGAACACGAAGCCGTCGAGCTCCGCGATGGCGATGCGGAGCGCTACCTGGGCAAGGGCACCGAGAAAGCAGTCAAGAATATCCTCAAGAAAATCGCTCCCGAAGTCACGGGCATGGAAGCCGAGGAGCAGAGTGCGATCGATCACAAAATGATTGAGCTCGACGGCACGCCGAATAAAGCTAAACTCGGCGCGAACGCGATTCTGGCCGTCTCCATGGCCGCCGCGCGTGCTGCCGCGCAATCGCAGATGACGCCGTTATATCGCTATCTGGGTGGCGTCAGCGCGAACCTGCTGCCGGTTCCAATGATGAATATCCTCAACGGCGGCGCGCATGCCGACAATTCGGTGGATCCGCAGGAGTTCATGATCGTCCCGCACGGTGCGAGCAAATTCTCTGAAGCCTTGCGCATGGGCGTTGAAGTTTTTCACACGCTGAAGGGCGTTTTGAAAAAGCGCGGCTATTCCACCGCGGTCGGCGACGAAGGCGGATTCGCGCCGAATCTCAAATCCAATGAAGAAGCGCTTGAAGTCGTGCTGGAAGCAATTAACAAAGCGGGGTATCAGCCCGGCAAACAAATCAGTATCGCGCTCGATCCAGCCGCCAGTGAGTTCTACGACACGGAAAGCCGCAAATATGTTTTCAAGAAATCCGACAAGAGCCAACACACGTCGGACGAGATGGTTAAGTTTTGGACCGGCTGGGTGGAACAGTATCCTATCATTTCTCTCGAAGACGGCATGGCCGAAGACGATTGGGATGGCTGGCACACCCTCACCCAAGCCTTAGGATCGAAAATCCAACTCGTAGGTGACGACATTTTCGTAACCAACACGGAGCTGCTGGCCAAAGGCATCGAAAAAGGAATCGCTAATTCGATTCTGATCAAGGTGAATCAGATTGGAACGCTCACCGAAACACTCGAAGCCATGCAGATGGCCTCTGCCGCCAACTACACCAATGTCGTATCGCACCGCTCCGGCGAAACCGAGGACGCCTTCATTGCCGATCTGGTGGTGGCCACGCGCGCCGGCCAAATCAAAACCGGCTCAGCCAGCCGAACCGATCGCATCGCGAAATACAACCAGCTCCTGCGGATCGAAGAAGAACTGGGCGACGCCGCGAAGTACGCCGGCCGAAAGGCGTTCCATCAATAATGCACGGCACCAAGAAGCCGCTCGTCCTGACCATTCTGGACGGTTGGGGATTTTCCTCGGCCACCGAAGGCAACGCCATCGCAGCCGCGCGAAAACCTACTTATGATGTGCTGTTGCGCGAGTACCCCAACACGCTGGTCCACACCTCCGGGCATTTCGTGGGATTGCCGGACGGGCAAATGGGCAATAGCGAAGTCGGCCATCTAAATATCGGCTCCGGCCGGATCATCTATATGGATGTGACGCGCATCGATCGGATGATCGCAGCCGGTGAATTTTTCAAGAACCCCATTCTGCTCGCTTCCATGCAGCATGCCAAGACGCATCGTCTCCATCTGATGGGCCTCTGCAGCGACGGCGGAGTGCATTCCCTGCTCACTCACCTCTATGCCCTGCTGAAAATGGCCAAGCAGCAGCAAGTGGAACACGTCTTCGTGCACTGTTTCATGGATGGACGCGACACGCCTCCCGAGAGCGGCGCAGGCTATCTCGAACAAGTGGAGAAAGAGCTGCGGCAAATCGGTATCGGCAAAATCGCTACCGTTTCAGGCCGCTATTACGCGATGGATCGCGACAAACGTTGGGATCGTGTGGAGCGCGCGTTCGGCGCGATGGTGCTGGGAAACAGCGACAAAGCCACCGATCCCGTCGGCGCTGCAAAACGATCCTACGAGCACGGCGTCACCGACGAATTCATCGAGCCTGTGACCATCGTCGATGGCAAGCAACAACCGGTGGGCCTGATTCGCGACGACGACGCTTGCATCTTCTTCAACTATCGCGCCGATCGCGGCCGCGAGATGACCATGGCGCTGATGGACCCCACGCTCGAGCAACCTTCGCGCTCGGTTGCGCCTAAAAATCTACATTTCACCACGATGACCGAGTACGACAAGAGCTTTCGCGTCCCCTTCGTGCTGCCGCGCGAGCATCCCAACAACATCCTGGCCGACGTCATGGCGCGCTTGAATTGGAAAAACCTGCGCGTGGCAGAAACGGAAAAATACGCGCATGTAACGTATTTCTTCAACGGCGGCAACGAACAACCGTATCCTGGCGAGAGCCGCGAGTTGGTGGCATCGCCGAAAGTCGCGACGTACGATCTGAAGCCGGAAATGAGCGCGGCCGGAATCACCGAAGTGGTGGTCAAGGCCATCGACCAGCGAAGCTTCGACGTC
>DATHMO010000173.1:0-12296 GCA_035486995.1 Bryobacteraceae bacterium | reverse complement strand
ATCGCAGCAACTATTGAAATAAACGATGCGCTTTTCATAGGCCCCCTACTTAGCGCTCACGTGTTCGGTGTACTGATTATTCTCGCAAACCAACTCGTTCACTTCTTCGTCGGGTACCAGAACGTTGACCGTTTTGAACTTCGCCGGCGTTTTGAAAGTTCCCGGATCGTCGTATGTCGTTTCAATCTCTAAATGCCCCAGGTCCGGCCGCCGCAAACGCTGTGTCTCGCGCAGCATCTCCGTATGCGGCACCAGGAAGAACAGCCATGACCGGTCGTTGAACCCCACCGTATCGATCACGAGCGTGTCTCCATCCCATTTGCCGACGGAGTGCCCGTTCCAGCTCGGTTCCAGGTCGCTCGGATGCGCACGTCCGTCCAGAAACACCTGCCGCGCCGCCAAAACGTCCTCCACCAACCCGACCAGAACGGTGTGCGACTGAACGTACTTGAACGGCAAAACGTGGCTGATGATTTCCCCCGATGGCAGGCATCGCGACGAAGGTATATCGCGGCCCTGATTCAGCAGCCGCTCCCGAACCAGCGCCTCCGCCCAAGGCTGCAGGTCAACCGGCGGCATACCAATCAAAGTGATTGCGTCGGACGGCCGCATCATCCATACGCCCGAGAAATCCGGTCTTCCATCCGGCATTCGGGGAGCCGGCCCGTTGGGAGGCGGAGGCCGCTTCGATTCGAGCGCTAAGAAAGCTCCTGCTTCTCCCAGCGTGGTCTGCAGTTTGTCTCCGGTCATCTGGATGTCAAGGCGCTGGGGCTGGCCCGCCGATATTCCGACGTCCTTCTTGATATACGGGCTAAACAGCAGCGAAAGAACAGTGACCTCGTAGGTTCCCGCAGGCAGTTGCGAGAAGCTGTAGGCGCCCTTGGGCGAACTGATCGCTTTGTAATAAGTTCCGGTCGCGATGTTCTTCGCTTCGACGGCCATGCCGGGCAGCGGGACATTCATCGGACCCGCGAGCGTGCCGCTCAGTGATCCCGCGCCGGTCTGCGCAAAGGCCGCGGCTGAGAACAACAGCGATAGCAATAGACGCATTTCTCCCTCCGAGTTCCTATCAATTCTACGGCAATTATTGCGTGCAGAGCGCTTCGCCGAGCGCGAGCAGAAGATTTTCCTCGAATGGCCGCGCGATGATTTGTAGCCCGATCGGCATCCCCTCCGAAGACGCCCCGCAAGGTATCGATAGGGCAGGGAACCCGAGCACATTGAACCCGCGCACGAACCGCGTCGTCAGCATGCGCGTGTCATGCTGGACACCATCGAGCGTGATCTCGGTCTGCCCGATTCGCGGCGCAACGATCGGCGTCGTGGGCGTGAGCAGGCAATCGATTGTCTCGAACAGCTTGTGAAACTCACGTAGAAACCGCTTGCGCAACCGCTGCGCATTCACATAATCCGCCGCCGGAATCAGCGATCCTTGATCCAGCAGCGCCAGCACGTCCGCACCAAAATCCCCGCGCCGATGCAAATTCGCTTGATGCACCGCGGCCGCTTCCGAGAGCAAAATCACCAACCCTACCTGATTGAGCGCTTCCACATCCGGCACTCGCACCGGGATCACGCGCGCGCCCAGTTCCTCAGCTCTCCGCGCCGCTCCTTGAACCGCAGCCTTCACTTCCGGCTCCACGGTATCAAAATAAAAATTCTCCGGCAGCCCAACCCGGATCTCGCTCACCGACCCCGGCGCCGGTTTCCGCCGATCAGACCGGTCCATCGCTTCCAGCGCGACCCGCACATCGTCCACCGTTCGCGCCATCGGCCCCACATGATCCAGACTCAACCCCAGCGGTTGAACGCCCGTGCGATCGATCAGCCCGTAGGTTGGCTTCAGCCCGGCGATCCCGCAAAACGACGCCGGTACGCGTATCGACCCGCCGGTATCGGTGCCCGTCGCCATAAACGCCATCCCCGTCGCGACCGCCACGCCCGACCCGCCGCTCGACCCGCCCGGCACATGCTCGGCATTCCTCGGATTCCGAATAGTCCCGAAATGCGGATTGTCGGACGTGATCCCATACGCCAGTTCGTGCAGCCCGGCTTTGCCCACCATCACCGCGCCCGCCGCGTCAAGCTTCCCGACCACCACCGCATCGCGATCCGGCACAAAATCCGTAAAGAGCTTTGACCCCGATGTCGTGCGAACACCCTTGGTCCACATCAAGTCCTTATGCGCGATCGGGATTCCGTGCAGCGGCCCGCGATCCATCCCCTGCGCAAGCTCCCGATCCAGCTCCTCGGCACGCCCGACCGCTGACTCCGCCGTCACCGTAATGAACGCGTTGAGTATTGGATTGAGTTTCGCGATCTGATCCAGGCACGCCCGCGTCAGCTCGACCGACGACACACGGCGCGATCGCAGCGCCGCACCCGCTTCTGCGATGGTCATTCTGCCTGCTCGGCGTACGGCCGAAACACCAGCGCCGAATCCACCTCCGGCCCGAGCCGCGCAGTCTCGCGTCGCAGGGCATCCAACAATTGATCCACTCGCGCTTGCGCGCGCTCCAAGTGGGCTACGGGAATCTCGGATTTCACCCTCTCAGGGTAGCTTCACCGCGCCTTCACGGCCAAATCAAAACTATCTTTCAACTCCACCGTCAAGTTCTCCGCCTCCGGATTCTCCACCCGGTACATGGCCGCGTGCATCCGATCCTTCTCCACCGTCAGCTTCACGTAGTGATAATTCGGGAACATCATGCTCTTGTACAAATCCTCCGGCGTCCGTTCCACATAATACGGCGGCGCACCGCCTCCGCCCGACACCAGGTACATTACTCCGCCCACAGCGGCGCGTTCGTAATTGTGAATATGCCCCGCGCTCACCAGAAAACTCGCGTGACACTTTTGCGCCGCTTTCGACAGATAATCCCGCAGCGCGATCTCATTCGGCCGCGGATTGTGATCCACCTCGATGTGCTGTTGAACGTCCGCCACCGGCGGATGATGCAGCGTCACAATCACGAAATCCACCGACGCCGGCAACCCGTCCACTTGTTTCTCGAGCCACTGCGCTTGACCGCTGCCCGCAAGCAACGACGTATCGCTGTCCAAAGCGATCAGGTACACTCGCGAGCCAAGCTGCGCCGAGTACCAGCGCCGGTTGCGCATTTCCGGAAACGCGTTCCACCAGTTGTCCAGCGCCATTTGCGGAGCGCCGATAAACTCGTGATTCCCTAGCGTCGGAAAAACGCGCAGCCCCAGGTCGCGCCACGCCTTGGTCTCGGTGTGAAACACCGCATAATCGTTCGCCACTTCGCCGTCCAACGGCACATCGCCGTTCATGATCACCGCCGCCGGATGCTCCTTGGCGATCTGGTTTACCAGCCACTGCCGCACACGAGGATTCGTTTGCCGCGTATTCGCGGGATCGGTGAAGCGCTGGTCGCCGTAGGCCACGAGCGTCAACGGATTGGGCAACCGGTTGTCCTCGATCCGGAAGGTCGGCCCCGTTTCGCTCAGCAGACCCTCGGTGGGAAGCGTGGCGGCGGTTGGCTGTTGGGCCAATAGAGCCAGCCCAGCGCCCGCGAACAAAAGCGCAAATCGAACCGTGGGCTTCATTAGTAGTTAGAGTCTCATTTTCAGGACGGCGGCGCCTGCGCCTCGGGAACGCGCACTGAGACTGTAAGGCCGGCGTCCATGGTGTGCCAGAAGCCCCGCAACCGCTCCAATACCGTGGCCGTGATCTGCTGGCCCGCGCCGATCAGGCACACTCCGTTTCGAATGCAGATGTCCTGCTCCAGAATCATGCCGGGTGCCAGGCGGCCAATCGGAACCAGTTGAGTCAGCTCGGCCATTTCCACTTCTTCGAGACGGGTCATGGCTGCGATCACTTCCGGATGGTAGAGCTGAGCTCGCAAACGCATGTCGGCGAGAGCATCGGCATGCGACATTCCCGCGCGCCGGCGCTCATCGAAATCAATCGCGGCATGTAGAATCGCGGCCCCAAAATGAACCGGATCCCGGACTTCGCCAGGTTCCAAAGTTGGTTGGCAGGGCATCAACTGCGCCTCGATAATTTTGGCCACGATTTCCAGCCGTGGAATACGTTCGATAATGCGGGCCGCCGCCGACGGATGCTCCGAAAAGCGCCGCGATTCTTCCCCCGACAGCGACTGGTTTGTCGCCACTTTATTTGCAATCTCGGTCGGAATCGTAATCCAACCAATCTGCGAGAGCATCGCAGCCGCTTCCACCTGCCAGGAATCTCTCAGCAGGAAGAGGCCCGCCAGCTGCCGGACGTAGCGCAGCACCCGGGTAGTCCGGCTGAACGCCACCGGCTCCACGATGCTCAATACCTCAGACAAAACCTCCACGCAACCCACCAGCGTCTGCTGCGTCAGTTGCCGCTCGGCGACGATCAGCCGGTGCTGTTCCAAAGCCGACTCGATTACCTTGCCCAAGATCACCGCGCTGCTCGGCTTCAGCAGAAACCGGAAAATGGCTCCCTGATTCACGGCTGCGATCGCGTCCGACATGTCGGCCTGTCCGGTCAGCATCACGCGCACTGTGTCGGGCGCCCGTGCTCGAACCGCCGCCAGGAACTGGATTCCGTTCATCCCTGGCATCCGCAGATCCGAGACCACCACGGCGAATGTTTTGCGCGCAATCGCGGCCAGGCCTTCCTCGCCACTGATGGCTGTTTCGATCCGGAACGTCTTGCGAAACTGCCGCTGCAATGCGGCCAGAAGACTGGGATCGTCGTCCACGCACAGGATGGAGTCCAAAGTTTCAGCCGGAGCACGCCGGTCGATCCCGTTGGGCTGCTCGCCGCTAGTTTCCACGGGCGTCATTGAGCCTCCCCTTGCACGACGTCTTCTGCGATTTTGCGCCACTCCGGTAAAGACTCAGTCCACTCAGGCGAGGCCTTGCAGAAGTCCTCGAGAGCTCCTGGCAAAATGTTCTCCAAGTGCCCTGCGGCCTCGTGCTCCAACATGTCGGCGAGGCGTACAGCCAGACGAATGTCGAGGGGCGTGTCTGCTGTCACCCAAATCGGGAGGTGATGCTGCGATACGGCTGTGACCACCGCCGATGGAAGGCCCCACAGTGCCAGCAGGTACGCTCCAATCTCGGCGTGGGTCGTGCCGGTCATCTCTTCTTCCAGCGTCTGCAAGGGACGCTTTTGTTCGACCGATGCCTGGAGCGCCAGTTCGAACTGCCCAGTTAATCGCGTGGCCATGATCAGTTTTCCAACGTCGTGCAGTAAGGCGGCAACCGATGTGGTCCCGGATTTTTGCCGCACTACCGGCAGGCGCGCCGCGATCGACGCAACGCAACGGGAATGGCGTTGCACCTCCTCGACAAATGCCGACAAATGGGGTCCGCAGGCGAACGTGCGAAAGACCTCCACGGTCACCACCAGTTGCGTCAGAGTCTCAAACCCCAGATATCCGACCGCCATGGAAATAGTGGCAACCTCCCGCGACAAGCCGAAGAACGAGGAATTGACAAGTTGCAACACCTTTGCGGCCACCGCCACATCGCGTTCGACAATGGCGCCCACTTGATCGAGCGACGTTTCCGGGTCCCCGAGTGCGTCCACCAGCGCCGCGTACGTGCTCGGCAGCGCGGGCAGTTCTCCGATGGCCGAAACCACCCGGCGCGTCGCGCCATCGGCGATCATCGAGTCGCATTCGCAGAAACGTTCGATCGTCGCCTGGAGTTTGCCGGCGTCGCAGGGCTTCATCAGAAATTGATGCGCTACCGGCACCGCGTGCAGCGCGGCATCTTTCCCAAATTGACCCGACAGCACCAGCCGGACCATGCCGGGATAGCGCTCCCTCACCAGCTCGAGCAACTGCGCGCCGTCCATGCCCGGCATCCGCATATCGCTCACGATCACGTCGTAAGGACTTTGGGCCAGCATCGCCAGCGCCTCATTCCCGCTGTTGGCAAACGCCATGTCCCACTGTTTGCGGTAGGGACGCAGCATGCGTTGGAGCCCCTCCAGGATTCTGCTCTCGTCGTCGACGAACAAAATGCGTTTCATACAGTCGCCATTTCGGGGAGCGGTTTCGCGCTTTCCACGTTCGCCCCGCGTGTCCCGTGGATGGGCAGCGACACCACAAATGTCGTGCCTCGTGGCAGATTAGGTTCAAACGTAAGCCTGCCGCCATGCTTTTCGACCACGATGTTGTGCGAAATCGCGAGCCCCTGGCCCGTGCCCTTTCCGACCTCTTTGGTCGTAAAGAACGGCTCGAATACCCGCGACTGAATCTCCACCGGAATGCCGCAGCCGGTGTCGCTGATCGAAATAATCGCCTGGCCGTTCTCCGATCGGGTTGTCACCCGGATTTCTCCCCGGCCGCCGCTCTTCTTCACCACGTCGCCGATGGCGTGCGCTGCATTTACCAACAGGTTCAAGAAGACTTGATTCAGATCGCCGAGATTGCATAGTACGGGAGGCAAGTCGCCAAAGTCCGTCACTACATCGGCCACATATTTCACCTCGGCGCGGGCCACGATCAGCGCATCGGAGAGAGCCTTGTTCAGATCCGCGGCCATTTGAGTATCACTCCCCGGATGCGCGAAGGCCTTCATGGCTCGCACAATCGTGGCAATCCGTTCCACTCCATCGAGGGACTGCTCCATGGCCCTGGGTACTTCGGTTGCAATGTATTCCAGATCCGCTTTCTCCCGCGCGGCGTGTACCTCAACTATCAGTTCGGGCGAAATCTCGCCCGCCACCGCCGCGTTGAGCAAACGGTCATATTGCTGAAAAAGAGCTTGCCTGTCATGGAAAGCGTCTTTAAAGAAAAGCAGGTTATCGCCGACGTACTGCACCGGCGTGTTGATCTCATGCGCAATGCCGGCCGCCAACTGGCCTACCGCCTCCAGTTTCTGTGCGTGCCTCAGATCCAGTTCCAACCGCTTGCGTTCGCTGACATCCTGCGCCAGACACAGCATCGTAGTGCGGCCATGGAATTCCAGAAGATGCATGGCGATTTCCACATCCAACAACCGCCCGTCTTTCGCCACGTGTTTCCAACCAGCCGCGGGAAGATCTTCTGGCCCCAGGGTCTCGAGGTTGCGTTTCAGCCGTTCGCGATCGTCCGCCGGAGAAAAATCGTCGATACTCATGCCGTGAAATTCCTCGACGGAGTAGCCGTAGGTGAAGCTGGCCGCCGTGTTCACTTCCAGGATCCGCAGTGTCTCGGCATCGCACACGCAAGCCGGATAAGGAATCGCGGAGAACAGGAGCCGGAACGAGGCTTCACTTCTTCTGAGTTCCTCCATGGTTTTTTTCCATTCCGTGATATCCCGCGAAATACCTACGATCAAAGGAGCTGACGGAGAGCCATTCATCACCGGCACCTTGCTGGTCGCCATCCAGCGTGTGACGCCAGGCTTGGTGACTTGCTCAAACTCGGAAAGATTGGGCTGCCCCGACGCCAGGATCATTTGATCGTCCTGGTGGATTCGCGCCGCAGTTTCGGGGTCGAAATAGTCCGCGGGGCGCCGTCCAACTGCCTCCTCCGGGCTGGAAAGACCGAACCGCGATGCCAGCGCCTTGTTGATCCGGATAAATCTGGACTCGGAATCCTTGAAGTAAATGTGATCGGGAATGTTATCGAGCAAAATGCGCAAGAGATCACGCTCATGCGCCAGTTCCGATTGCGTTTTCGCCAGCGGAACAATAATCGAGCGCCGGATTGTGATGTTCACTAAAACCACCGCGACGATAAGAGTCGTTCCGAACAGCATCAGTATAAATATGCGCATTTGGGCCGACCGCTTCCGTACCTCGTGAAGGCTGGCGTTGACATCCCCCGATAAATCGCGGTCAAAAATCCCCAGATCGCTCTTCAGCGCTTTGGTCTGGACTGCGAGCCGTTGAACCCTGTCTTGCAGCTCCTGCGGTAATTCGTCTGACCCGGACAGACCCTGCCCGTACGCGACATTCGCCTCATTCACAAACTGCCGCATAGACAACGCCAGACGGGCCGCCGTTGCAGCCCGAACGCCGGTGACCTCGCGCGATCCAGCGATGGCGTCGAGACATTGCAGTACTCGGGCCTGATAGGTGCGGGCCCGCCCCGGCCCAGAGAAGTCTTGCTCCACGAAGGTATCCTCATAGGCGTCCAGGAGCCATACGAACGCCTCGGTGGCATCGTGCCCGCTCTGAGCCGCCGGGACCAGCGCGTCCGAGATCTGGCGCAGGTGGCTTTCGCTGCTGAGTCTCTCTAACTCACAGGCCAGCGTTGACACCATGTAACCGAATACAAAGATACCGATGCTCAGCCAGATCCTCAGCCGAATGTTCAGTCCGCCCATAATTCCATCGCCCAGCCGCCGGGCCGGGCGTCTACAGTCCTCTTCGACGAGGCCGATAAGTTCTTGAGAAGCTTGGGCCAGCCTAACCTTCTACCCACATACTGCCGATATCTTAGACGGCGAACGCCTTATGTCGGAAGTGTCTGAACGCCGCAGGAAACCCCGCCAGAAACCCGGCCACAACGATGAGCCTGTTTGGGTCATCCTGAATTTGCCGGGATCCATCGCCGGTGTGCGAGCCAAGCTGGTGGACGCAAGCGATGTGGGCCTCGGAGTCGAGACCGATTGCAAGCTGGAACCCAATGCTGTCCTGGTGGTGGAAGGCCACGCCGGGTTCAACGGATTTCATGGCGCGATGCGCGCCCGGGTGGTGGAGTGCAAGCAGTTTCAGAAGGGCTATCGGACCGGTCTGGCCTTTGAAGACGCCGCCGCAGGAGCGGCCAAAGCCGAAGCGGTTCCCGATTACTACGAGCTGCTGCAGATCAGCCCCAATGCCGATCCGGACATGATTCATCGCGTGTACCGGTTGCTGGCCCAGCGCTACCATCCTGATAACACAGAAACCGGCGACGAAGGTGCGTTCCGCGCCATCACCGATGCCTACAAAGTCCTGAGCGAGCCGGAAAAGCGCGCCGGCTACGACGTCAATCTGCATGCCTACCGGCAGGTTCGCTGGAAGATTTTCGATCAGCGCCAGGCGGCCATGGGCAAGCTGGCCGAAAAAGCCAAGCGCAAAGGTATTCTCGATCTGCTTTACACCAAGCGCTGCAATGAGCCCGAAAAGCCCACCTTGAACTTGCACGAGTTGGAGGATCTGCTGGGCTGCCCGCGCGAACATCTCGAGTTCAGCCTGTGGTACCTCAAGGAAAACGGCCTGGTCGCCCGCATGGATAACGGCCGGTTCGCGGTCACCGCCAAAGGAGTGGACTGGGCCGAAAACGAAGAAGCCACCGAGCGGCTGCGCGAGGATCGTCTGCTTCCGGCCGTGCACGAGCCGGTTGCCAACGGCCGCTGAGCATCGTTTCGTTCGCAGCATGCTCTCTGGCAACGTCACGGTACAATGACTGTAATGGTTGCGGCCCCGGTGACGCTCTCCAAGTTGACCGAATTGGAAGTGTCGCTCAACACCGCCATTCGCGGCAAAGCGGAAGTGGTCCGGATGTCAGTGGTTTGTCTTCTTGCGCGCGGGCACCTGCTGATCGAGGACGTGCCGGGCGTCGGGAAAACCACGTTGGCGCAGGCCTTGGCGCGCTCCGTGCATTGCCGCTTTCACCGCCTCCAATTCACCAGCGACATGCTACCGAGCGACGTGCTGGGCGTGACGATTTATAACGCGCATAGCCAGGAATTCCAGTTCAAACCCGGCCCGGTGTTCACGAATTTTCTGCTGGCCGACGAAATCAACCGCGCGACGCCCAAGACGCAATCGGCGCTGCTGGAAGCGATGAACGAAGTGCAGGTCACCATCGAAGGCCGGTCGCATGTGCTCGAGCAGCCCTTCATGGTGATCGCCACGCAGAATCCAGTGGAGCATCATGGCACGTATCCGCTGCCGGAAAGCCAGCTCGATCGCTTTCTGATGCGCATGCGCATGGGCTATCCCGACCGCGATGCCGAGCGTGAAATCGTACGCGGACCCGAAGGCGGCCAGGCGGACGTCGCCGCCATTCTTTCAGGCTCGGAGCTGGTGCGATTGCAGGAGCAAGCTGCGCAAGTGACGCTCGACGACAGCCTGGTGGATTACATGCTGGCCATCGTCGAGAAAACCCGCACGCACGAATCGCTGGCGCTCGGCGTGAGCCCGCGCGGATCCCAAGCGTTATATCGCGCGGCGCAAGCATTGGCGTTGATGGAAGGGCGCGATTACGCCATCCCCGACGACATCAAGCGGCTGGTGATCCCGGTGTTCGCGCACCGCATCGCGATCAACGCCCGTACCTCGCTCGCGCAGCGCAGTACCGAATTGAGCGAACGGATTCTCGAAGAGATCATGACGCTGGTCGAGGTTCCGTTGTAGCCGGCAGCCTCGCTCTCAACCCAAATGAAAACTGCAATCATCGGCCTGCCCATGGTAGGCAAGACATCGTTGTTCACCATCCTGACGGGCGTGCACGAAGCCACGCGGGTCGGTTTGATGGAAGCTCGCGTGGGCATGACCAAGGTGCCGGACGCTCGCTTGGACGCACTGGCGAAAATCTTCGAGCCGCCGAAAATCACGCAAGCCACCGTCGAATACTTGGACTTCCCGGCGGTCTCAAAGGAGGCCCTGCGCGATCCAAGTTATCTCGCTAGCATGCGCGTCGCCGATGCGCTGGCGCACGTGCTGCGGCTGTTTCAAAGCGACACCGTGCCGCACGAAAAAGGCTCGGTGGATCCGGTGCGCGATCTTGAAGACGTCGAGATCGAGTTGATCTTGAGCGATCTGGTGGTGGTCGAGAAACGCATGGAACGGCTGGACAAGGATCGCAAGAAGATCAAGAGCGCCGATCTGGATCGCGAGTTCGCTCTGCTCGAACGCTGCAAAGCCACGCTCGAAGAAAACGTCGCGCTGCGCACTCTCGAATTAACGCCGGATGAAGAGAAGCTGATCCGCGGTTTCCAGTTTCTTTCCCAGAAGCCGATGCTGTTCGTATTAAACATCGGCGAAGAAGATGCCGGGCGGCTGCACGAAATCGAAGAAGAGTATCGCAAAGGGCCGCTGGCTGGCCGCACCAATACAGCGGTTACGGCGATCTGCGGCAAGATCGAAGCGGAGCTCGCCGAGTTATCGCCGGATGAAGCGCGCGAGTATCTGGCCAGTTACGGCCTAAAGGATTCCGCGCTCGAGCGGCTCATCAAAGCCACTTATGCGCTGCTCGGTTTGATGTCGTTTCTTACGGCGGGTGAAACCGAAGTGCGCGCCTGGACCATTCCGATGCAGAGCACCGCGCAAAAAGCAGCCGGGGCAATCCACAGCGATTTTGAGAAGAAGTTCATTCGCGCCGAAGTTGTGAATTGGCAGGCGCTGATCGATCACAACGGCTACCCGGGCGTCCGCGAAAAAGGTTTGCTGCGCCTGGAAGGCAAAGAGTACATCGTCAAGGACGGCGACGTGCTCGTGATTCGCCACGGTTAGTTTCGGGCGAGTAATTCGGCCGCTGCGACCAAACGAGTGCGCCGATGGCAGCGATCAAACAACCCCACGCGAACCAATCTCCATAGTTGGTGTAAAACGTCGAGCCGTCGCGAAAGAGGAAATGCATCGCAGCGGTGGTTTCCTCATACAGCGGAAGCCGCTCGTCGACGTTGCCCGCCGGATCGACTACCGCGGTAATGCCATCGTTCGTCGATCGAATTAGCCAGCGGCTATTTTCGACGGCGCGCATGCGGGCGATTTCCAGATGCTGTTCGCGCGCCGCGCTGTGGCCGAAGTAGCCGTCGTTGGAAATGTTCACCAGCAGATTGGCTCCCTCTTTGACGAATTCGCGGACTTCATCAGGAAACACCGATTCATAGCAAATGAAAACTCCCAACCGGTGAGAGTCCATTGGAAAGACAACGATGCGATTGCCGGGAACGAAATCGCTGATCTCCTGCGTGATTCGATTCACGAATCCGAAGGGCGGCGGAACATATTCGCCAAATGGAACCAGATTGATTTTGTCGTAGCGATCGATGAAACTGCCGTCGGGCCGCAGCACAACCGCTGAGTTGAGCGGCGCGCCTTCACGCGTTTCGGCGACGGTGCCGAACAGAAAATAGCTGTGCGTGCGCTGGGCCAGCTCAGCTGCTTCTTCGTGAAACCGCGGATCGCGATAGTAGTAAAGCGGACCCGGACTTTCCGGCCAAATGATGAGTTTTGGATCGCTGCGCTCGGCCGCGTCCTGCGATTCGCGGATGATGTGATCGCGCTCCTGGTTCGCGGCTTCAAGAGTCCACTCTTTTTCTTCGGGCATGTTGGGCTGCAAGACCAGCGCCGTTTCGGTGGGCGTTTGGCGCGCGGGAAGTTCGGGAAGCAGCAACAAACCGGGAAT
>DATHMO010000172.1:0-5338 GCA_035486995.1 Bryobacteraceae bacterium | reverse complement strand
GATCGCCAGCTCAACACCGCCGTCGCCGCCGGACGCATCGGCCCGGGACCGCTCGGCATCTACGTTGTCAGCGTCGGATACCTGGCCGGAGGCGTGCCGGGCGCATGCGCGGGTTGGCTCGCGATGATCACCCCCGCATTTCTGATCATCCCCATGTTGCGATTCCTGGGCGCTCGTGCCGAACATCCACGTGCCCGGGCCGTGGCTCGCGCGGTGCTCTTCGCAGGCGCTGGTTTGATGGCTTCGGCTGCAGCTCCATTGGCGCGCGACGCAATCACCGGCCCACTGTCGCTTGCGATCGTCCTAGCCAGCTTTATCCTCATCGCCATCACACGAGTCGACTCACTATGGGTGATGCTCGGCGCCGCTGTCATTGGCGTACTCGCGTTCCAATTCTGATACAATCGCGTTTAACTGTGCATTTTCTATGCCGGATTTTCGTTTAGGCGACATCATTGACGATCACTGCATCAAGTGTCGTCGCGTAACCAACCACGCCATCGTCTCGTTAGTCAGCGCCGAGCCCGCCAAGGTGCGGTGCCGCACCTGCTATCACGATCACGACTATCGCCACGAGCAAGCGCCGCCCTCCAAAAAGGATCTGAAGAAGGCCGAGTTGTTCAAGGAAGTCCTGGCCGCGGCCGTTCCCGCCACCGCTGCTGAAGAGCCTCCGAGCGATCCCGAGCCCCCGGCTAAACCCGCGAAAAAAGCCACCGCGCGCGGCAAGCGGGCGTGAGCTCCTGGGACGCGGCGCGTTATCAAGACCAGCATTCTTTCGTCTGGCGCTTCGGCGCGGATCTTCTCGATCTGCTGAATCCGCAAACCGGCGAGCGCATCCTCGATGTCGGTTGCGGCACTGGCCAGCTAACGTCTGAAATCGCGCGAACGGGCGCCGCCGTCACTGGGCTCGATAAATCGCCCGAGATGCTCGCCGAAGCCAGCAAGAACTATCCGGACCTCACGTTGGTCCCCGGCGATGCCGCCAATTTCCATTTCACTGAGCCATTCGATGCCGTGTTCTCCAATGCCGCTCTGCATTGGGTGAAGGACGCCGAAGGAGCCGTGCAATCGATCGCCCACGCGCTCCGTCCCGGTGGGCGCTTCGTCGCCGAGTTCGGAGGCAAAGGCAACATCGCGTCCATACAAGCCGCGCTGCGTGCGGTCTTAGGACCCATGGCCGATGAGCGCTCTCCCTGGTATTACCCCAGCATTGGCGAATACGCGCCGCTGCTCGAACGCCATGGTTTCGAGGTTCGCAATGCCAGCCTCTTCGACCGCCCCACGCCGCTCGATGGCCCAGACGGCATGGCGAATTGGCTGCGCATGTTCATGACCAGCTACCTGCGCGAGTTCACCGCCGAACGCGCCGACGAGGTCGTGCGGCAATTGGTGGAACATCTACGCCCAACCCACTATCGCGACGGTGCATGGACCGCGGATTATCGCCGGCTGCGCGTGGTATGCGTGCGGCGCTAGGCTTCCGCGCACATTCGGGCTGGGCCGCCATGGTGGCGGTCGCTGGGTCGATCGACGCGCCCCGCGTTCTCGAACGCCGCCGGATCGTTATCGCCGATCCCGACCTGCTCGGGTCAAAGCAGCCCTATCACGCCGCCGCCGAACTGCCGTTCTCGCAGGCCGCAGCGCTCGTCCAACAAGCCATCGAATCATCCCGCGCGCTCGCACTGGAGGCCCTCTCGGCAGCCGTCAATACCCTTCGATCGCGAAGCCACGAAGTCGCCACAGTCGCCGTCCTGCTGGGCTCCGGCAAACCACTTCCATCGCTCGAAAAGATCCTCGCCTCCCATCCGCTGCTCCACACCGCCGAGGGCGAGATGTTCCGCGACGTTCTGCTATGGGCCGCCAAAGAGTCCAGCATTCCCTTCTCCGGCATCCGCGAAAAGTCCCTCGACCCCGTTTCTCTCAAGCACATCAATTCGCTCGGCAAGCTCATCGGACCGCCCTGGACCCTAGATCAAAAGTACTCCGCCGTGGCTGCCTGGATGGCGTTGAGCGAATATCGCTGAGAAGAATTCACCGCGAAATCTAGGAACTTCCCCCGAGCGACTTCGCACCGATTAGGCCCTAGTATCGGGCTAGCATGGCGCTCCCGGTGCTCTTCTTGTTCGCCGCCATGGCCGTGCGAACCGATCAAACTCCCCTGCGCTCCGGTTGCGATGCAGAGGACGATGTCGTGGCCAGCCTGCCCGCCGGCACTCCGGTGGAACTGCGCTTTCGTCTTTCTGACGGCTCCGATTGTTTCAAAATCTCCGCCACTGTCGACGGCAAGGATGTCTTGGGTTACGTCCCGGCCTCGGCGCTCACGGGCCTGGCCAAGTTAGAAGAGGATCGATCAGCATCGGCCTCGGTGGATATTTCGAAAAGCCTCACTCAGCAGCAGGCCGCCGCCACGAATCAATACATGGTGCACACCAGCGACCCGGCTATCGCGCGTGCCGCTCATTTGCTGAACGCGAGCCAGCCAGCGCAGGCGCTCGAACAATTGCAGGGCGCGATCCAACGCCATCCGAAGGACCCGAACATTCTGCTGTTAGCTGGCCTGGCAGCCTATCGCTCAGATCAACTGCGCGACGCCATCGACTATTGGAAGCAGTCGCTTGATCTCGCGCCCAACGAAACGCTGCGCGCCATCTATGAAAACGCCAAGCGCGAAGCCGTGGCCGATCGCAGTGGTGAGAAGCTCTACGGCGCGCACATCGCGTTGCGCTATGAAGGCGAAGCACTGCCGGCCGACACCGCGCGCGCCATTCTCGCAATGCTCGATGACGATTATTCGCGCATCTCGGCTCAGCTCGGCTGCACGCCCGATGAACGCATCGTCGCCATCGTGCAGAACCGCGAATCGTACTTTCGCAGTACCGGCGCAGCCGAATGGAGCGGCGGCCAATACGACGGCCGCATTCACATCGCCTGGACCGACGGCACGCAGGTGGGTCCACAAATGCAGCGCGCCATGGCGCACGAGCTGGTGCACGCCTGCCTCACCAGCATTCCATCCGGCTCCACGCCCTGGCCAGCCTGGTTGCAAGAAGGGCTCGCGCAGAAGCTTTCTGGCGACACGCTGCATTCCGCCATCCGCGATCAGCTGCGCCAACTGGCGGCCGCGCACGCCATCCCGCGCCTCGAGAGCATCGGCCAGGATTGGTCGGGCATGACCAAACAAAACGCCATCGCCGCCTATAGCCTCGCGCTCGCCGCTGCCGACGCACTCTACGATAGCTACGCCAACTATGGCATCCGCAACGTCCTCCGCAATCCCGACGGCCTCGCGCGCATCACCGCGGACTTGGATCAGAAGCTAGGCTTCTAACCGCTCGCTCCCGATTCCTTTTTGCCCGCCATTGCTATCCTGGTATTTACATGCCTTTCGCTTCCATCCCCGAAGCCCTCGAAGACTTTCGGGCCGGCCGGATGCTCGTTATCGTCGACGACGAAGATCGCGAAAATGAGGGCGACCTCACCGTCGCCGCCGAGAAAGTCACCCCCGAGATCATCAACTTCATGGCGCGCCACGCCCGCGGCCTGATCTGCCTCTCGCTCAGCCCCGAAATTTGCGACGCGCTGCAACTGCCGCCCATGTCGTCCCGCAATACCTCGCGCTTCGGTACCGCGTTTTGCGAATCCATTGAAGCAGCCGAAGGCGTCACCACGGGGATCTCGGCGGCCGATCGCGCGCGCACCATCCAAGTCGCCATCGATCCCGCAAGCAAACCGGGCGACCTGGCGCGTCCGGGTCACGTCTTCCCCTTACGAGCCCGCGAAGGTGGCGTACTGGTCCGCGCCGGCCAAACCGAAGCCGCCGTGGATCTGGCAAGGCTCGCCGGACTCCGTCAAGGCGGCGTGATCTGCGAAATCATGAACGACGACGGATCGATGGCGCGCGTCCCCGAGCTTACCGATTTCTGCCGCCAGCACGGCCTGCGCATGATCTCGGTCGCCGATCTGATCCGCTACCGCCTCCAGACCGAGCGCTTCATCCGCCGCCAATCGGAAGGTTGCCTCCGTACCGAATATGGCGACTTCAAGACCGTCACCTATGCCAGCACGATAGTGCCCGAGCAGCATCTCGCGCTGGTGCACGGCGAGATTGCCGGAAAGCCGGACGTACTGGTTCGCATGCACTCCCACTGCATCTACGGCGACGTCTTCGGATCCACCGAGTGCGAATGCCGCGATTTGATTCGCCGCTCGCTCGATCGCATCACCCAGGAAGGCGCCGGCGTTTTGGTCTACTTGCACCAGACCGGTCCCGGCTTTCGCCGCCACTCCCCGTACGGCACTCCCGACGGCCAGAAGCAGCTCCAACATGAGAGCGGACTGGGCGCCCAGATCCTGTGCGATCTCGGACTCCACACCATTCGCCTGCTCACCAACCACCCGCGCAAAATCGTCGGCCTGGACCCGTATGGAATCCAGATCACCGAGCAAGTCCCGGTTTAACCATAGATTTACCGAGCCGCGACCGTGAGGGAGTCGGTCCCCAAGGGCCATTTCAGCCGCGCGCTAGGGATGCGGCGCGTATTTTGGCAGTCCGCAGTGGACACATTTCCTGGCAAAGAAGCCCTTGTTGTACCACCATTTCGCTGCGAACCACTTTCCACACCTCGGGCATCGCCAAGTGTTGAGGCGGATGCCAGTCACCATCCAACCTGCCATCCACGCCAAGGCGAACGCGAATCCCGGCGAGGTGTTGTGAAGCAACTTGAAAAGGAGTAGCGAGACCGCGAATACCACGGGAACGTAGCCAACGAACATCAGCCAGAATAGGTTTCTGGTTCGCTTGTACTGCCTCCAATTCCCTGTGTAGTCTTCCACGGCTCCCAAATCCCGAATCGCTATTCTACCGGCTAACGCCCCGGAACATCCCGCATGCTACGCTCGTAGTGTCATCAGAGAGGTTTTCATGACAAAGTCCTACCGTTTCGCCCTGCTCCTCGCGCTGCCCTTGGGCGCTTTCGCCGCCGATTCCACGCTTCTAGAAGCCGTCATGCCCGATGCCCAGGTCATCGCCGGCCTCCAAGTAAATTCGGCCAAAAGCTCCGCCTTCGGACAGTACGTGCTCTCGCATCTGTCGGTGAACGACACTAAACTCGAGGAGTTTACCGCCGAAACCGGCTTCGATCCGCGCCAGGACGTCACCGAAATCGTAGTCGCCTCTAACTGGAAAGCGAGTTCGCCCGACAACCGCTGGATCGTCTCTGCGCACGGCACGTTCAACATAGCGAAGATCACAAGTGTAGCTGTGGCCAACGGCGGCACGGTGGTGCCTTATCAAGGCGTCAACGTCGTGACCACCCCAGCGGCGTCCGCGGCGCAATTG
>DATHMO010000171.1:0-47024 GCA_035486995.1 Bryobacteraceae bacterium | reverse complement strand
TCAGCTTATTAGTCGGGAACCACTGCACGCGTACGCCATTAAAGAACCACGGCGTGTTGGAGGACACGTACGACGGCTGATAGGTCCAGTTATCGAAATTGTAGTAACTGAACAGGCCGATATACGAAACGAAGATACCGGCATCGATATTCAGTCCATGCTGCACGTTGAAGTGATACCCGCCGTAAGCTTCCGACACATACTTGTACGCGCCCTGGAGGTCCCACTGACCGACTCCGCCAGTATTTCCCGGCGACTGGCCCGTCGCCGAACTCGCGTCGTTGCGCGGCGTGGTGGTTGCAAACAATCCATCCATGTACAAGACTCTGCCGCGAACATTCTGCCAGTGGAAATCGCCGCCGACGCTGATCTGCTCGATCTGCACTTCGCCTGAGCGGAAGCTCTCTGTGGCTCCCACGATGGTATGGTCGATGGGTTGATTGAAATCCTCCATGTAGTGGGTGTCGAACCGGACTTCCGGGGTAAAGAACGGAGTGTCAATCACAACGTCTTTGTTGCGTGGTGTGCCGTTGAGCCAAGTAAAGTCGCCGTAAGCAAAGGGCGTTTGCAGGTCCACTGCCGGAGGGGTGGGCGGGGCCGAAGCCGGTTGACCTTTCCCATCTTGTGCGTCCGAACTTGACCCAGCCGAGGAAGCCACTGCTTTGCTCATGTCCGGGTTACCCAACGGTACGGCGACAATGGGGATTTGGCTTGGATCCTTAGACAACGAAGCGACTAGATCACCGTGCGGAGCCGGGGTCGCCGGCTGTTCGGCGACAGTCTTGTCTTTCAGCGCAGCTTCGAGCTGTTCGATGCGGGCGGCCATTCGCGCCTCCATCGCTTCCATCGCTTCTAACTTCTTCGCGACGGCGGGGCTAATGTCCGCGGTTGTCGTGCTGGCCCCGAGTGCGAGATCCACCTTAAGATCCTGGCTCGCCGCCAGATCGATCGTGGCCGGCGAACTGTGGAGTTCGCCTTTGGTGGCTTTTACTTCGTATCGGCCGGGCTTGAGGTTCGACACCGAAAATGCACCATCGAAGCCGCTGATTACGGTCCGGTCGGTGCTGTCGTCCATCCGGTGTATCACCACCGGAGCTGACGCGATCGGCGTGCCGTCTGCGTTCACTGTAACTCCGTGCAGGGTGCCCAGTGGCGATTGTGCCTGAACGGAAACGAAACTGAGCGCCATCCAAAGCGGTATGGCGATGGAGACTAACTTGGGTCTGATCATAAGTGTTTACCGAGTGTAAGGTGAGTGAGTAACCGTGTCCAATCTGAAATTTGTATCCGCATTGAAAATGTTCTCAATAACTAAATACCGTATAAATGCAGCATGAAAATGTTATAAAGACTTACTCTCTGACGAGGAGCCGTTCGATTACTGCAATAGACTTAAATCAAACACTTACTGCAATTCGCTGGCTCCGACGGGGAGGCAGGTTCTTAGTGTCATTAGCCGAAGAGATCCGTCTCACCGGTTTGCTTTGACCGGCCGAGGCGAAAACGGGGGTGGATGAATTACTCACTCGCTTCGCTGCGTGATCTTGAAAGCGCCGAAAGAGTTCTTTCGCCTCAGAAATAACGACGGCTATTCGCTTTTTCACATGACCGAGGGTAACTTCGCTTTGCGTTTCAAGCCGCGCGCAAAGCACTTGGGCACGGGTCAACAACT
Source organism: Bryobacteraceae bacterium (assembly GCA_035486995.1). Lineage (GTDB taxonomy): Bacteria > Acidobacteriota > Terriglobia > Bryobacterales > Bryobacteraceae > Palsa-89. The sequence goes on along the minus strand of DATHMO010000171.1, from coordinate 45,352 downwards.
GCTCGCAAGAATCAACACTGGCGTTCATTAAGTTCGAGCGAAGCCGCAGTTGATTGTCCAAGACCCCAATGATGGCCTGGAGCTCTTCCTCCAGGTTCGCCCCTCTCAGTTCAGGGACGTCGGCCGCTGGCTGTGTTCCCTCGGCTTCTGGCTCGCCTAAAATCTCGGCTGCAATCGGAACCGGTGGTACTCTGGAAGCCCCGTCAACAACTAGCTCCGCGTGCTGTGTGGTCGGATCGAGGGGTCCCTTTTGGAATAATGGATGCTCCGGTTCTATCGCCTGTACGTATCCCTCCTTCACCGCTCGAACCCGCCAAGCAGTCAAGATCTGTCCCATACGCTGGCGCCCCAGACCGTATCGCTTTGCGATGTCATCCATCGTCCAGCCGAGTACGAAATACAAAACGACGATCTTCTGCTGCAAATCGGGCCGGGATCGCTTCTCGAAGACAGGAACTTGAGCTGGAAAGCTAACCAGATTCTCCTGTACGGCCTGCCGCAGTATTTTGTTCTCCAGGTCGCACGGCACGGGCGCCAAGCCGCGCGGTAAATGCGCTGGCATGTTGGTTCCGATCCGGGAGGGTTGAATCTGGACGCTGTTCATGACCTTCAATCGATCCACTCGGAAGTATGGGGCCCACGCGATGAGGAAGGCATAAGGCCTGGAATTAGTTTCTTCTCATAAATCGGCGTCATGAAAAGGGCATCCATATTAGTCTTCGGAGTTAGTGCGTTCGGAGGAAAGCTTCTGGCTCTGGCCTACCAAGTCGCCTTCCCAAAACCGATAACCCACTTTGATGTCGGTTATCAAATATTTCGGCGCCGCCGCATCATCCTCAATTTTTTTTCGTAACTGGCGAATGTAAGTCCGCAGATATTCGACTTCGTCCCCGTATTCCGGGCCCCACACGGCGTTCAACAGACGCCCGTGCGTGATGGGTAAGCCGGCGTGCGCCATTAGATAGTGCAAGAGATCGAATTCTTTGGGCGTCAGAGCGATGAGGTTGTTGGCTTTGCGCACCTGACGGCGGGCCGGGTCCAACTCGATGTCGCCGACGCGAAGGACGATGCTTGTGTCGTCTTCTGGAGCTTGCGCCCTGCGAACCGCCGCGCGAACGCGTGCTGTCAATTCACGAATGTGGAAAGGCTTGGTAACATAATCGTCCGCGCCAGCTTCCAGGGCATTCACCTTGTCCTCTTCGCTATCCCGAACGGTGAGCATGAGGATCCCGATGCGTGGAACCAGCCGGCGTAGGTGGCGGCAGGCCTCATGACCGTTCATGCCCGGCATATTGATATCCAGCAGCACCACGTCAAAAGGAGTGGTGCAAACCGACACTAACGCTTCCTCCCCTCCGGACGCTTCGGTAGTGTTGAACCCCAGAGCTTGCAGAGTGGTACGAAGCGCGCGGCGGACGGATGCGTCGTCATCCACGATTAGGATGGAGCCTTGCGAAGGGTATGTAGAAGGATGCCGCGTCACTTGTTTGCTTGAAAACAGCGGCGTCTCAGCCGACCGGGCGGCGCTTCCTGCCCGTTGGGTCCAGGGCGCTATGCGATCGTTGGAAACCGCCGAGAAATGCATTTAGGCTCCCATATACTGCCCGCTGTGTTTTGAAAGTTAGTGTAGGGTCGCCGGCGTAAGGAAAGCATAAGGTCATTGATCGGAAAACTTTTGGGGCCTTATTCACATTTTCTTTAACAGCGTGAAAAGGTCATGAAGGGCGACACAAAACAAAGTGGAATGTTCGGCAAACGAGTCGTGTGATTATGGGCGAACACATACTGCCTTCATGAAAGATTTATGCGGTCTTTATGTCGGGGCTTTATCTCAGGTGCACTTTCCCGGTACACTTGAACTCGAACTTGGCTGCTATGAAATTCGCAATCGCGCGAGTCAGCGCACTCCTCTGCATCGCCTTTGGTTTAGGCCAGGCCGCGTCGGTCCGGGATACAAGGATTTCCAGTCCGACCGCCATCGCCACCAATGCCGACGTGGAATACTGTTTCGCCCGAGTGCGAGGCCTCAATCCCGAACGCCTGCCGCCTGCCTATTTGGTGCTGCGGCTCCATGTCCGTGTTTCGTATCGCAATAACGCCGCACGCCCGATGATTCTTCCTCTGGAGCGCCGAAGAACTGTCTACACCGCGCTCCAGCCCGGCGCGATGAAAATATACAAGGACGATCTAGGCCTGTTTGATCCGAGCGTCAAGGTTATGAAAGACCTTCCGGGTGACGTCAGCCCCGACAGTCCCGTCGATCCGAAGAACGATATTTTCGCTGTGATTCCAGCCGGTGCCGAGATGTCGCCGCCGCTGATGGAGGAGATCATCCTACCCGTGAACCGCAAGGCTTCGTTCCGGAAATATCCCGATCTCAGAGGCCACCGGGTCTACGTCAAATTACGGTTCGTACACCGCGAACTCGCCGCCGCCCTCCAGGCGAATTTGTCGGACCGTTGGTCACGCTTTGGTGTGCCATGGACCGGCACTCTCACGACAAACACGATCCTGGTTGATGTTCCAGCCTCGCCGCAAGCAGGTCCCTGCCAAGACCGTTACACGCCGGCTCATCCGGTGGTCGGCGACGATGACAAGAAGTGACTCGGGCTCCGAACTCAGCCTAGCGGCCGCTGAGAAAATTCGATTCCGCAATCGGTGAGAAACTTCTTGGGGTTTTCGCCGCCCACCATCACGAATACATAGTCGTTATCGATCTTCTCAACCCCAGTCGCAGTCTTGACGGAAATAAAAGTTTCGCCAATCTCGGTCACAGCGGCTGTGAAGAAAGCGTTCACGCGTCCTTCGGCCATGGCTTTTGTGATCTTCTTCTGGTTGCGCGGCTTGGCTCGACTGAAGTCTTCGGTGCGATGAACGACCCACACTTTGTTTTCCAAATCCGGACGGCCCAAACCACACGCCGCTTCGAGGCCGCTGTCGCCACCGCCCACGATGCAGATCGACTTGCCTTTATACGCGTCGGCGTCCATCAGATTGTAAGCGACTTTCGACGAGTCCTCGCCCGGAACTGCCAATTTGCGTGGGCTGCCGCGCTTGCCGATGGCCAGAACAACACGCGCTCCTTGATACTCGCCTTTGCTTGACGTCACCACAAAGTGATCCGTATCCCGGACCACCCGCAAGACCTTCTCTTCCTCGTTGATCACCAGACCGGTGGACGCGATGATTTGCTGCCACCGCTCCAGCAGCGATTCTTTCGATGTGTCTTCCATCCACAACGGTCCATACACCGGGATCATCACCGGTTCGGCCATCACAAACTTCTGGCGTGGATAGTTTCGAATGGTGTTGGCCTGCGTTCCCTGTTCGAGAACCAGCACTTTCAAGCCTTCGCTCTTGGCGGCCAATGCAGCGCTGGTGCCGGCGGGCCCTGCGCCCACCACGATTACGTCGTACTGTAAGCCCGCCGCGGGCTTGCTCTTCATGATGGAATCCACGACCTTCTTGCCCTGGTTGATCGCCACCTTGATGAGCGCCTTGCCGGTAACTTCGCCAGCCAGGTACATTCCGGGAACGTTGGTCTCGAGGTCTGCATCATAAGTGGGCAGTTCCATGGTTTGCATGGCGCCGCCGGACACCAGCACAATGGCTTCGGTAGGGCACTCCGCCGCGCAGGCCGCGAACCCGGTGCAATCTTCCAGGCGCGCCGCGATCGCTTTTTCGTTGACGATCTCGAGCACGTTGAACGGGCATACGTGCACGCACGTGCCGCAGCCTACGCACAGATCCACGTCGATCCGCGGACGCAGGTTGCCGCCGGGGGCCTGATTGTCGGTCGGTTTCGGCGCGGTTGTTGCAGGTAAAACGACCGGCGGCGCATTGGCGGACGGAGCTTTCGGAACAGGGGTAGACCGAATGCGCTTCTCAACCTCAGCCCGCAATCGTGCGTGATTCACCCGAACATTGCCCGCTGTGACGGCCACGAAGAACAGAGGAACCACAACGATGGCGCCGAGCAAAACCAGCAAGCCGCTGGGACTGCGAGCCAAACTCGCGCGCGCCGGCGGGACATCCGGGAAACGCAGCGTCGTGATGATCGCCGCTTTTTCGTCGGGGTGCTCCAAATGGCAGCTGTAGCAGCGTTGCCGCAACGTCGCGTCTGGCCCGAAGCCGTGGCAACTGAGGCAGCGCATACGAATGTCTTTCAGCTCTTTGGTACGAACGGTTGGATGTTGCGGGTCTACCGCTGCAAGCGATGGATCGCCTCCCGTATGGCAAGCCGCGCAACCCGCTTTGAGATTGGCGTGCTTGTCGTGCATCTTGTCGCCCGCTTCAAAATGGGCCGCCAGGGCAACGGCTGGCGGAACTTGGAGACCAGGCTCCGGAGCGCCCTGCTTAGCGAGCAACTGCTTCTGGGCGGCGTGAACGGTGACGTGGCAACCGGCAGACTGACAGCCCGCACCCACATTGCGGGCACTATCGAATTTCGCGCCGCGATGCTCGGAGTGGCAACTTGTGCACCCAACCTTGATCTGTTGGTGGATTGCAGTAGCCGTCTTGTCCGCATGACAGCCCAGGCAACTGGCCATTTGTACGCTGGCGAAGCTGGAATGGCACATCTCGCAACCGAAGGCCGCGTGCGATTCCGTCAACGGGCCTGGGCTATAAGCCGAGTTCCATTTTTTCGCGAATGCGACTCCGGCCCAACCTAGAACGCCCAGGACGAAAATCAACAGCAGCACCGAACGGAACCGGTTTGGCAGAATATCGGAGGTCGGCACCCAGATGGGGGCTTTGGCCTGCATCCAGCGCGGCAGCGCGGCGATGGCCGCGGATGGTTTGGCTTGTCCAGCTTCACGCGGCGGCGCAACCACAACTTCGCGGTACTGCCCGGGTATCTGCTTCGGCGCCTCCTGCGCTTCCGACGTGTGGTCCCGAATTCCCAGGAAGCACATCTCCTCGGTGAGGGAAACGGTCAATTCAAACGGCTGGATCGTCACCACGTCGCCATGGTGAAGCTGCTGAGTCACGACGCGTTGGCCGTTGACGTAGACACCGGCGCCGCTGGATTCGTCCGTGATCCAGACGCCGTCCTCACGGTGCTCCAGTTGGGCGTGCACCGCAGCCACGGCAGGGTCATTCAACTGAATCGGACAAATGCTTTTCCGGCCCAGCAGGACGGTCTCGTGCTCAACAATCTGAGATCCGCCTTCGCCCACCCCCTGTTGCGCGACGAAGCGGAAGGCGTGACGGGCATTGATGACAGCCTCGCGCACTTGCATCCGGTTGGAACCGGCTACGATGTCATCGCCAGCATGAAGCGTGGCAAGCTCGGTCCGCAGGCTGTTGACGAACGTTCCGTTGGTGGACCGGTTGTCCACCAGAACGTAATCGTCGCCGCGTTTCTCGATGCAGAAGTGCACGCGACTGATGCCATCGCCTTGCAGCACGAAGTCGCACGTGGGCTGTCGCCCGAACCAGGCTCGATCGAAGTTCAGCCGGATTGTCTGGCCGGGTTGGCCGCCTTCCAAAAAGATGAGTTCGAGCATGCCAGTCACCTTTACGCTAAGGGCATCAATAATACAGCGCGGTGAAAACGTGCACCGCCGCCAGTCCAAACATGGTTCCTGTAACTACGATATGGAACGTGAGCCAACCGCGCATCGCGCGCTGCAGAAGCAATTCCGCATTCATCTTGTTCACTCGCAGAGCGTACTCGGTGGCGCGCCGGTACGCCAGATGTTCACGCGGCTTCAATTCGTTTAAGGACTCCTCGTGTTCTTTCTGAAATTCGGGAAGCTCCTGGGCGAGGGTGGATCGCCGCCTGTAAAAGCGGAACATGCGGCTCCACGATTCTGCCTCCTTCATCAAACGTTGTTGCACCAGGCTGCGGAATTCCGGCGATCCGGCGTTCGCCAGCTCGAGCATCCCTTGCAGGCACTGGCTGCGCACCATAAGCACATCTTCCATGATGGCCGGGGCCTCTTCCATGGCTGTCAACAGCCGCGGTAGCGTGCGGGAGAACCACCAGCCCATCAATCCGCTCACGATGGTGAGCGAGAAAAACGCCAAGAGCCACGAAGACAAAGGTCCACCCGCGCGCAATCCGGAATGGTAGAAAATGGCGAATGCGGCGACGATTCCGATGTAGATATGCGCGGTCAGCCATACCGACATCTTGCCCACGCCTTGATACGCCATGCGCTTGCGGATGCTCAAGGCGGCGGCCATCACCGCGAGCGACGTTCCAATCCAGCCCAACGCGAGCACCAGGCTGTGATAGCGATTGGGCGACGGCTGCCGGTGCGCCGCGAAGTACCACCACGAGAGGGCCGCAATTGCCAGCACCGCCAACACCTGCCACACGCGCTCCGCAACTCTCGCAGCGTGGCCACTCGAAGAAACCCGCGCCCCTGCTACCAGGCTTCTAGCGGGATTCATTCGGCGCCTCGAACCTCATGTAAATATGCGCCCGCATCCATACGCTCGATCGCGCCGTAAGGGCAATTGTGCACGCAGCCATGATTGTAGTGGTAATCCTGGCAAAGATCGCACTTCACCGCGATGCGGCGGACCATCGCTTTCTGATTGTTGGATTCGATCTCGTGCATCATAGGCTCGTTTTCCGGCGTTTTCCAGAATTTCATATAGCCGCCGATGATGGGGGCGCCGGTCTTCTGCTTATCGAGCTCCTCGTGGCTGTGCGCCTTGTCGGCCATCGAGATGTTGCCGTAGGGGCAGCGCCGCGCGCAATTTCCGCACCCGATGCAGGAATTCTGGATGATCACTTCGCCGTTGACGTCGCGCGTGATGGCCCCGGTGGGGCATCCGATCATGCATTCCGGATCCAGACAGTGCATGCATGAAGTGGTCACCAGTAACGGTTCCAGAACGGTCAGGGTTTCGCGCTTCGGCGCCTCAAACAGCATTCCATGGCGCGTCAGCCGCGAGATTCCGTCATGCAGCTCCGCGCAAGCTTTTACGCAATTGCCGCAGCGCGTGCATACGTTCAGGTGGATCACCAGCGCCGAGGTTGCCTTGATGAGCCCGCGCTCCACCACTTCACCGACGAATCCCAGCGGCGAGGCGTCCGCGAGCAGCGACGCCGATTTTTCCTCCTGCCGCTTCCGCTCATCATCCGCCAGGCGATCCGCGAATTTCTCATCCCGGTTCACCAGCGCGAAAAAATCCTCCTTCATCACCTGGATTACTTCCACTTTTCCCATGGCGATAATGGTGGCATTGCGCTGCTTGGCGCTCAGCAGAGCGGTCTCGCCAAAATACGCGCCGTCTTTGAGGTACGCCACGGTGCGCTGCTCGCCGCCCGCCATACCCTTGACTACTCGCACGAAGCCGTCGCGAATCAGATAGAAGCTGTCCGCATCGTCACCTTCCTTGACGACCACCTCGTCCTTGGAGAAGATGCGCAGCCGGACTTTCTTCACCAGTTCCTGCACTACGCTGCCATCAATTTCCGCGAATTCGGGAATCGTCCGCAAGTGATTCCCCAGACCTCGTTCGATGTAGGTCTGGTCCATCATGGCGCGGAACGGTCCTGGCTTTTTCATCCAGTATTCGAAGGCACGCCGCGGGACCTCAATGGCTTGGCAGGAGTCCTGGGCTGTGACGCTGGCATTTCGCGGGAGGCCGCTGATCAGAGTCATCTCGCCGAAGAAGCTGCCTTGGCCGAGCGTGGCCAACCGCTGCGCTTCCGGGCCCAAGGTCACGTTCACGGTACCGCGAGTCAACACAAAGAAAGAGTTTCCAAAATTCCCTTCCGTGGTGATCCGTTCGCCGGGCGCGAATTGGCGCAGAGCACACTCGGCGCCGCCTTCGAAGGGGGCTTTTCCAAGCCACTCGATCAGTTCGTCCGGATCCTTGCCCCTGAACAGGTCCATGGATCGCAGCACGCCGAGGATTTCCGGTGTAACTTCCTGCTCAGTCATGGTTTCCTTCGCTAGAAATGCTCCGGCCGGCCCTCAGCTAAACTACGTTCCTTTGAGCGGCGCGCTCTTCGCCTGTCACACAGGACATCATTCTAGCGCAACTCGGCGCATGTACGGCACAGCCGTCGCAGCCAGCCCATTACAGCGCGATCTCGCAGCCTTCATATGCGCATGTCACTTCCAGAGGCGACTTCAACTGTTTGGCCACTGCCCGCGCACGCGTCTCGATTTCACGGACGAAAGCATCGTCGTGCGTCGGATCGTGATGCGTGAGAAACAATCGCCGCACCCCAGCCAGCGCGGCTAACTCCACCACGTACGGGTAGGCGCTGTGGCCCCAGCTTCTCCTGGTCACGTATTCTTCCGGCGTGTATTGCGCGTCATGAATCGCGATGTCGGCGCCCTGCATGAACTCAGCGTGTCTGCGATCGCGTTCCTCGCGAATCGATTCCATCCGGCCGGGCACCGCTCCTTCGTGCCAGATGCCGTCGTAGTACGGTTCGTGATCGCCCAGATAGCAGATGGAATGGCCGTTCGATTCGATGCGGTACCCCAGCGTCCGCGCCGTATGATGCATTTCTTGAGTACGGACGTGGAGCCCATCGATTTCGTACGCTCCTGCGGTCAGGTCCCGAAAGCTGATCTCGGCGGCAAGCTGGCTGAGCGCCACCGGAAAATAGTCATGTTCCATTTGGCCCGCCAGAACGTCGCGCAGCGATCGTTGCGTTCCTTCAGGCCCGTAGATCACGAAGCGATTGCGCGGGACAAACAGCGGCGCAAAAAAAGGAAAGCCCTGGATGTGATCCCAATGTGTGTGCGTGAGCAGGATTGCGGCCGACACCGGTCCGGAGTTCACGGCCAGCAATTGATCCCCGAGCAGCCGGGCGCCGGTGCCGCAATCGAGCACGAATATGCCACCCGTGGGCGTGGTCAGCTCCACGCAAGTAGTGTTCCCGCCGAAATGATTGGTGCCAGGACCAGGCACGGCGATCGATCCCCGAGTACCCCAGAAGCGCAGGCGCATCTTTAGGTCAGGATTTCCATGTTGGCTACCGAGTATACAACAGGGGATCTTACTTCACCGCGATCGTCACCGTCGGGCTGATCTCTCCCGCGATGCTCACAATCAACGGTACGTCGTTGGCCGGAGTGATGCCGGTGGGAACTACTGCGTCGATTTGATACAGCCCGGCGAACCCCGGCGACAGTCCCGAGAAAGTTACAGTCGCCGTTTGCCCTCCGATCGTCACCGCTGCATGGCCGACCGTATTTGCTGGCGGCATGCTCGGCGCGGCCGCGCCATCCTCTATTGTTTGATCCACGGCACCCAGGCCGGTACCGAAAATGGCGAGCACATCGCCCGCGCTCACGGGCGCCTTGGGGTCCGCGACGACGTAGGTAAACGCGTTGACGATCGCGCCTTGCTGCGGCGGATCGCCTGGCACCGGAAAGGGGAACACGGCCGGATTGGCCGGCGCCACGTCCACTGAGATCGGAATCGAAAGCGTGTTGTTGCGCTGCACCAGAATCTGTTGGCTGGTGTTGGTGTTGATCTCCATCGAAACCACGCCGTTGATCTGTCCACCCGAGCCGAAAAGAAGCGGCAACGCGTCGCCCGCCATTACCACCGTCGCGTCCGAAAGCGTAGTGCCAAGCGGAAGAGCCGTGGCGCCCGCGAGTCCATTGCCAAGGTTGCTGCCGAACAGCGAGATGATCGATCCTGGCGCGAGCGGTGAATTGGGAGCGAAGCTTGCCCCGTTCACCGCACCGCTGAGCACCGGCGCCAGCGACGAAGCACCCAAACCGCCCGTAACCATTTCCGTCCCGGTGAGATTGCCCGAAGGATTATTCGCCGTAACGGTCAGTGTCACCGGCCCCACGCTATTGCCCGACTGCCAGGTGCTTTGCCACGTGCCGCCTTGAACCGAAAGCAAGCTGAGTTGTGGATCGCCATTTGAGAACGACGCAGTGACATCGCCCGCGTTCAGCGCATTGCCGCAATCGTCGGTCACTTGCACATCGAGTGCGACGGGCCAAGCGGCGGGCACTCCGAAGGATTGTCCCAGCGTCGTGATGGCGGGCACCAATTGCGTCGGAGTGCAGCCGGATACGGCTCGAGGTTCCAACAACGTGGCTGCGGGCCCGAAGCCCGCTTGCGCGGGTGTCACAATAGTCCGCATTCCCACGCGCCGCACCAGGCCGTCCGAGAATTGCAGCGTGAGATCCGCGTCATACACTCCCGCCGTTAGTCCGCTGGTTAACGGCTGCACCACGATGCGCGTGGCGCGTGTCAAGTTCAACGTAGAATTCCCGGGAACAACGCTGAATTGGTCGTTCGCGTTCGTCGCTGTGACGCTCGACACGTATGTCTGCGGTGCGCCGGATACGTTGTAGACGAACAGATTGCGCGAACCGGGCGGGGGAGCACCGGCTTCCGCGGTGAATACGATCTCGCTCGGTTCAATCACGGGTCCCGGATCCTGCCCCGCGGGCAGCACCTCGATCGCGATGCTGACCACTTGTGGCGAGTTCGCGGCTGTCGCTGAATCCACGCGCACCAACCCGTAGTAGAAGCCGGGAGCAAGGCCGGTCTGGTTGATGGTGACGGTAATCGGCACCGGCGTTTGTCCGCTCGTGATCGAGCCCGTCGTGGGCGTTGCCGATAGCCATTGCTGCCCGCCCGCGAGTGTGCGCGTCGATACGGTGAAGTCCATCGTGCCCCGGCCGATATTGTTCACCGCAAATACGCTGGCCGGAACCACGCCGCCTCCGACCACCGCGGTGAATGAAAGCGCCGGACGCGATAAACGCATGGCTTGATCCAGCGAACTCACCGTGAGGTTCACCGGAATCACGATATCGGTGCCCGTGGTTGAACTCGCAACCGTCACACTTCCGGTGTACGTTCCCGTCGCGAGCCCGCTGGGATTCGCCGTCACCGCGATGGGTACGGCGTTCCCCGGCGTCGCTGTCCCCGACGTCGTGTCCACGCTCAGCCAATTCCCACCCGCGGCCGTTTGCGCCGCTACGGTGAACGCCAACGCACCGTCGCCCTGGTTCAAAACTCGGAAGATTTGCGTTCCCGTGGTGGTTGGATTCCGGGGGAACGTGAACGATAGCGCATCCCTGCCGGTGGCTAGAACGGGGGGCACGCCCGCAGAGACGTTGAACGTTAACTGCACCGTGATGGTTGAAGGATTCGCTAATGGCGCGGTGATGGTGAGTGTTGCCTGATAGGGTCCCGCGGTCAAGTTGGACGGATCGGCCCGTACGTTGATTAAGCGCGGCGTAAGGCCGCCAGCGCTCACCACCACCCAATCCGCACTCGAAGTGATCGTAAACGCCACGCCACTCACAGGACCGTCGATGGTGAGCTCTTGTGGTGCAGTGCGCGCCCCACCAGCGTTTGCCGAAAACGTCATTTGGCTGGGCGCCACGTTGATCGCGGGCGGCACGTTGAGCACTTCGCGAATGCGATTGTCCGCCACATCGGAGATGAACAAGTCGCCATGCGAATCGAACAGCAAGCCGCGCGGAATCGAAAAGCCTGCGTTCTTCGCTAGGCCTCCATCTCCCGCCGTCGTAGCCTGCCCGTTGCCCGCGAATGTGTTAATGATCCCGCTAGGAGCAATCACCCGCACGCGATGATTGAAGCCGTCGGCGACATACAAATTGGCGGCGGCGTCGAATGCCAGCCCCGTTCGAACCTGCATTCCCATGCCCGCCTGCGTTGCCGGCCCGCCATCACCCGAAAATCCGCCTTGTAGATTTCCCGCGATGGTCTTCAAATTTCCATTCGGCGTAATGTAACGCAGTACATTGCCACCCGCCAAGAGCGTTTGCTGCTCCTCGAAATACAATCCGCCCTGGTTATCCGGTAGCAGCGCGGAGGGTCCGGAAAGAGGCGACTTCGCGGCCACCGCGCCGTCCGGTGAAACTCCCGAAACGCCGGTCCCGGCAATGGTGTTGATAATTCCATTCGGGGTCACTTTCCGAATGCGGTCCGCGGTGAGATCGGCAATGTATAAGTTGCCCGCCACGTCGCGCGCCAATCCCCCGCCACTTTCAAGCGATGCCGCGGTCGCAGGGCCGCCGTCTCCGCTCGACACCACGTCGCCCGCCTGGTTCACGATGATCTGAATCGATCCGTTCGCCATCAACTCGATCACCCGATGCGCCAACAGCACGTACACGTTGCCGCTCGGATCCGACGTGATCGCATTGAGCAGTTCGAATACGCCAAGCGCGGGAAAAGTGGCCGAGCTGATGGCCGTGGTGATGGTGCCATTGGGTGCGATCGCTCGCACCCGAGTGTTGAGCGTATCCAGAAAATAGATGGTGCCGTCTGGGGTCTGCGTCATTGCCGACGGCCCCTGGATCATCGCGCCCAGCGCGGGACCACCGTCGCCGCCGTATCCGTAATCTCCGTTGCCGGCCAGGGTGGTCAAGATCCCGTGCGTATCGATCTTGCACAGCCGGCCATCGCGGCTATCGGCGACATATAAATTCCCCGCTGCGTCGAACGCGATTCCGCTGTTATCGTAGACGCGCTGGCCAACCACAAAAGCTGTACTGGCCGGCACGTTGCTCTGGAACTCAGCTGCGGACGGGCTGGTGATGAGCGTCGTTGTGCCGCCCGAAATCTTGAGCAAATAGCCGTTTTTCGGGGCGAAGATATACAGCGCGTTCGTCGCGTCCACCGCCAGTCCGCTGGCATACGGCAAACTCAAGCTCAGCGGCGCCACGCCGTTGGCGGGAAAAACGCTGCCTCCTCCGGCGATGGTATTGATGGTTCCGCTCACCGTGATCTCGCGAATCCTGGAAGGAAAATTCAACACATCGCCATCGGCGAAGTATAAATTTCCGTGCCCGTCGAACGCCAGCCCCTCCGGTTGCGCCAGCAAGGCCGCGGTTGCCGGGCCGCCATCGCCCGAAAATCCGCTGGCCGCCGAACCTGCAAAGGTGGTCAACGTGCCGTCCGGCGTCATCTTGCGGATGCGATTGCTCTCGCAAAAATACAAATTGCCAGCCGCGTCCAAAGCGATTCCGTTGACAATCCCGAGCGACGCTTCTGTCGCCGGTCCGCCGTCGCCCGGTGACGCGGTGCCGCCGCCCGCCACTGTTGAAATAGTCCCATCGGTTGCAACGAGCCGCACACGGTGGCCGTCGCCGAAGTAGATGTTCCCTTGTTTGTCGACGACAATGCCGCCCAGGCTGTCTTCGAATACCGCGCCGACGTATTGGTCCGGGTTATCGGAGGCCGCAATCGCAGCCGACGTCGCCGGTCCGCCGTCGCCCGAATATCCCGCGATGCCATTTCCCGCCACCACCGTGAGCGTGCCGCTGGCCGACACTTCCAGCACCATGTGTTCCAGCGGATCGGTGAAATACACGTTGCCCGCGCCGTCGGTTGTCACCCCGTTGACATAGCCGATCGGCACGTTCAGGGCGGGCTGGCCGTTGCCCGTAAAACTGGGATCGACGCCCGCGATGGTGGTAATCACGTTTTGAGCCGGAAGCGCCGCCGCGAGCAAGACTAACAGCGAAGCGCAACGAAGAATGCGGTCCCCTACCATCGGTTGCCTTGAAAGGCTACATTACTACATTCTCGACGCGAGGCCTGTCGCCCGGTTCCCTTGAATCCACCTTAGCGGGGCTGGACCGTCCCCAGTACCCCGATTTTGAAAGATTGCTTGACGCGAAGTGTCCCGATGCGTAAACTGTTCACATTGCATCTGTGAAAGCTTCTGTGCAAGGTACCAGTTTCTGCCTTAGAGTTGCGTTGTCCATGCTGCCTGCCGCGATTGCTTTCGCGCAGAGTTCAGCACCGCCGCAGAACTCCACTTCGCCCAACTACATTCCGGGCGTTACGTTCCAACTTACGAATCCCAATTATCCGCAGCCGAACCCCTTCTATTTCGAGGGCCGGATCGATTGGAACCTGCTGAATATCACTACTCCATCGAACGCCTGGGAGTTTGCCCAGCGAGGCATTTACAAACAGGACGACCTGCAGGATCTAGCCGGCGCAATCACTGATTACCAACAGTCGATCTCGATGAATAATCTGGCCAATGCAAGCTGCCAGATCGTCACCACCGCGATTCCAGCAAGTGGCGTTTTGAATCCGCCCCCGTGCATGTTCACCGTGCGCCTGCGCCTCGCCGGTTTGTTGCAGCAAAGCAATCCGCAGCAGGCGATCGCGTTGTACCAGGAGGTCACGGTGATCGATCCTCTGCGGCTAGGTGTCCACGCAGCAATGGCGGCGACGTATGCCGCGATGGCTCCCACCGAAACAGTTCCGGCCAACGCTACCGCCGATTACAATCAGGCGATCGCGCAATACCAGGCTGAGTTAGCCCTTTCGCCTGTTACCGCGTTCACTACCGGGCTCACCGCCGATTTGGCGAACAACGCGCACGTCCACTGGGCTCTGGCTGCCATCTATCAGGCCCTCGGCAATTCCACTCAACAAGCAAGCGAACTCAATCTTTATCTCGAGGCCACCCAGTGGCACAGCGACACCTATCCTTGGCGTATTACCTTAGCCAAGGCGAAATTGGCGGCACTGGGCGTTACGCCCATGGCCAAACAGAAGGACCAGAAACCGGGAAGTGGACAATCTGAAAAGCCGTAGTCTTTAGATCGGAGGATCCTCTTGACAAGGCTTGCGGGAGCCGGCGCCGTATGGAGCGTCCAGAATGCGGCGATCTCCCTTGCACTACTAATTTCGACGGCTACCTTACCCGTCGCGGTTTTCGCACAGGATGCGAAGCCTGCGGCGCCCGCACCAGCTGCACCTGCAACTCCCGCGCCTAGCGTCCCGTCACCCAGCGTTGACGAAATGTGGAATTCGCTCTTGCAAGGAACTTCTGCGCCAGCGCCTCCCGATCCGGCTTTGAATCCTCCCCAAATCGGCGGCAAGGAAACTCCAGCGAACCTTACCGATCACTTCTATTTCGAAGGCCGCGCGGACTACTATCGCTACGACTCATCCTTCAACAGCGGCGTCCCCACCGTAACCGGCATCATCAACGAACCCAACACCGGCGTTTTCAACCCGGCCGGTTATCCGTATCCCCCGATTTTTCAAGGCGGCGCCAACCGGTTCGAAACTTTGCTCGACATGGGGACCACGGGCTGGGGCTCCGATCGCGTCGACACGCACTTCACGCTGCGTCAGGATCAGGACCTCACCACAGTGAACCCGGGCGCGCCGGCCCAGAATATCGTCGAAACTTTCCCCGGCAACCGCACTTATCAGGTGCTGGATGCCTCCGTCGACCTGCATGGACTGCCGGGCGATGGATATTGGTCCGGGCTCAATCTGCAGATCGGGCGGATCAACGTGTATGGCGCCGAATTGGCCTCGCTCGACGGCATCGCGGCCACTCTCAACCGGCCCCGTTTCAAAGTAACGCTCTACGCCGGCCGCCGTTTCACATATTTTAGCGAGCCAGGCCCACGCGCGATCGGCGGAGCCAACGTCGAATTCAAGCTTAGTCCCGATTCCAGCTTCGAATACGACGGCCTGTGGTACGTGAAGGGCTCGCATAGCTTCGGATATCGGAGACGATTCAGCCCAGCATGGCTGTGGAGCTCGTACTTCCGCGTAGTGGGTGGTTCGCCGGTGGACTTCAATAGCCAGGTGATCTTCGCGCCCGGAAGCGGCAACACATCTATACGCGTTAGCTATTATCAGGAACTCACGGACAAAGAATACGATTACGACTACACCGAGATCGCCCGCGATAACGATACCTACAATGGGCTCCCGGCCTTGAACATCGGCCCGCTGCAGCCATTCGGCCAATTCATGATCGACGCACGCCGTACGCTGAACCAGCGAGTGCGCCTGGGCGGCACGGCATGGGTTCGGCGGCTGGTGAACGACAAGGACCAAGGTCCCTTCGACACGTCGTTTGAAGATTATCGCGTGAACAGCCAAATATTTCCCTTGCGCAAAACGGAAATGTTCTTCGAATACCACCAGCGCAACTCGGACCGGCTGAGCCCGCTCAACTCCACAACGCTCGATGACATCGACTACACGGGCGAGACCAGCATCAAGGATCTGACGGCCGAAATCCGGCAGAGCTTCGGCGAGGGCCGGTTCGGATTGAGCGGCGGCGTTTATTACCGGCGCGTGAGCTTGCAGGATCAGTTCTACTATCTCAACGGCCTGCACCAGAGCGGCTGGCTGGCCGGAGCCTGGTGGAAAGTCAACTCGCGCGAAAGAATTTTCGCCGACTACAATCTCGACAACGACTTCTTTTTGTTTACGCCAGACCTGAAGAACTCGCGTGCGCTGCACGTAGGAGTGGTATGGAGATACTGAGCACACCGGTGAATTCGGCGTGGGGCAGACGCCCTCGTCTGCGCCGAACCCCCTGGTTCGGCTTGCTTTTCCTTTCCGCATCTATGTTGCTGGGACAGGCTCAACCCCCTGCCCAGCCCGCAGCCAAACCTGCGCAGCCCGCTGCTCCGGCGGCCAAGGCCGGCAACAAAAAAGCCACCCCCTCGGCACCCTTGTTTGCACCCAACGGCGAGCCTTATGTTCACGCCATCCATTTGGCGCAGTTCGGAAGCCTCGAGTGCTCCTTGTGTCACACCGCCGCCAAGGACGGCTCGGTCGAACTGCAGCGTCCCGGCCATGACCAGTGCATGGGTTGCCACGCCGACGACTTCGATAACAACGGCGCCAAGGCTCGAGCGCCTATATGCGCCGCGTGCCACACCACGACAACGCGGAGCAAGACCGATCTCCAGCCCTTCCCCCGCTACGGCGGAACGCGCGCGCTTTTGTTCCGTTTCTCGCACGCCAACCACGTGGACAAGCAGGGTCGTAGGGATGTGGCAACCGGTTTCCGCGGCGACTGTACCTTCTGTCACAAGTTCGATCAGCAAGGCATCTTTGCAAAATTTCCTGGACACACCGAGTGCGCCACCTGCCATTCCAAGCCCGGCGTAAAGCCACAACTCACGCCCGCGCTCGATGCCGAAGGTTGCGTCGGCTGTCACACGCCGCAGGAGATCGAAAATCCGAACTTCACCAAAACACGCCGCCTGATCGCGCAGACCGCGGTTTCGGGCAAGTATGTCGACATCAAGTTTAATCACGTCGCGCATTTCGCGGTGAAACAGAAGTTCAACCTAGAGTGCACCACCTGCCACTACGCGATCCCCCGCAGCACCAGCCTCGCGGACCTGGCGCTGCCGAAAATGATTGACTGCGTGGCCTGCCACGACACCGCTAAGAGCACTCCGGCCGAGTTCCGGATGTCGAACTGCCAAGTCTGTCACAACGACACCGTCGCCGGATTGTTCACACCCGTGAGCCATACGCGCAATGTAAAGCCCGAGAGCCATAACGAAAGTTTCCGCATTCATCACGAGGAGGCCGCTTCCGCTCCGGAAGCCACTTGCTTCGTCTGCCATTTGAATGTGCGGCCGGTTGCAACTGGTGGCGATGCGTGCTTGTCGTGCCACCAGGTGATGAAGCCCGTTTCGCACACCGCGCGTTGGAAAGACGATCTGCATGGAAAATACGCCGCGATCGATCGCACCACCTGCGCCACTTGCCACCAAGCCGATTACTGCGTTCGCTGCCACAACGAGCTTCCGAGAAGCCACGAACCGCTACCGATTTTCGCCGGAGGCGGCCATGCTACTCTGGCGCTCCTTGACACGCGCTCCTGCTTGACGTGTCACACGTTCCAAAATACTTGCGCCCAATGTCACACCGGCGCATTGAGCCCACAGTTGAAGGCTAAGTAATATGCGATTACGTCATGCCTGGATTCCAGTTCTGCTTGCAGGGGCGGCATTCGCCCAGAAACCGACCGGGAATCCAACCGGCGCTCCTTTTGCGTTCCAGGAGGAGACCGATGCATCGGGCGAATGCAAAGCTTGCCATCCCCGGCAATATTTCGAGATGAAGCAAGCCGTCCATTTCGGTTACCGCAATATAAGCCCGCTCTTCAACGCGCTCGAAGTCGCAAGTAACTTTTTCACCGGCGGGTTGGTCCGTCCCGTCTACGGCGACAGCGCGAAAACTCTGCCGGATGGCTCGCCGCTGAACAGCAACCTGTTTACGACGCCTCTGTTCACTAACGTTCTGCAAGCCGACGCCGGCTTCTGTTACACCTGCCATCAGGCGCTGATGGAGCGCAAGGGCGAAGATCCAACCATGCGTGCCGTCCCCGAAATTGCAACCGGCGCTGCCTTTCGTCCCGATCTACTCCGGCCACTGCGCGATTACGGCCTCCTGGATGCAAACGGTAATGAGGTTTTACCGCTCCTGCCGGGCGGACCCGTTCCCACCGATGCGATTACTTGCGGTGCGGTCAACGGCTGCGGACCCGACCCGATCTCCTCCACTGGAATTAACTGCGATTCCTGCCATAATGTCGCCGGGCCAGACTTGAACCGCAGCTTCCAGCACGATGGCTTCGGGAATATGAGCATGCTGCTGGTGAATAGCGTCGAAAAGGTCGGGCAGTTCACGCAAGCGGTGGAAGTGAGTCAGGACTTCCACGTCGCCAGTAGCGATCCCAACAAGATCAACTACCTAAATAACTCCGCATTCTGCAACGCCTGCCACGACGTTCGGATTCCACGCCCGCTCCCGGGCGACTTGCAGCATAAGGAAGTCGATATCAATCCCGGTGGCAGCAGCGTCAGTTATTTCCGGCTGGAAAACCTGGCCACCGAATGGCAAACTGGTCCTTTCAGCGGAACCAACAATCCGTTTGGAAAAGTGACGATTTGTCACGACTGTCACACGTCCTTGTTCCCCTACACTCCCACTGCGTCGACTTTTCAAGTGGGCGACATGAACGTGACCATGGCCACGCCAGGTATCTTCCCAGTGAACTACGCCGCCGTTCCACAAATACCCTTTACTTGTGAGAACACTCAAGGCCAACCTTTGGGAGTCGGATGCGATCCTCCGTCGGTTGGAACCGCTATGGGTTTTGACAACATCGGCCTGAACACCGACATCTTCAACTCGACGGCGAATCAATTTCCGCTGCAGACGCGCGTCGTATCCAGCCATTACTTCACCGGCGTGGATTTACCCCTCACCTCGTGGTTGGATCTCACCAACCGTATCGGCGGCGATTATCCCGACCCGATCACCGGCTCCACTGGCATCAATCCCGATGGAACGCCCGGCGGCACCGCGGTGGATCCGAACGGCCAGATCTGCAACTTGACCGACCCATGCCTAAACGAGTATGGACAACCAAAGTCTTTGCAGCTCCGCCGCGTGGCGCTCTTGGAAAACGCGGCCCGGCTGAGTTTAAAGAACTCAGATGCTCAAGTAGCAAGCAACGGGAGCTTCACCGTACGCGCCGAAGCGCTGGCAATCACCGCGCACCGTTTCCCCGCGGGTCTTTCGCAGGAGCGCACTGCCTACATCCAGCTCAATGTCACCGACGACAACGGCTTTCTGGTCTACCAATCAGGATATGTCGTGGACAAACCGCATCCGGAGACCGGCGAGAACTCGCCCGACGGCAACCTGAACGACGAAGATCTGGAGCATGTCCACATCGTGGTCGATCCTGGACACCACACCGCTGTCTATCAGCCCGGCCCCGCCACTAACGGACATACCAATCAAGTGATCGAGGAAGGCCCCGACAGCGGCCCCGAGGAGCGCGTCTACTTCGGCTCGAACGAGGGTCTTGTGCTTTTCCGCAACGAGCTGCAGGTAATCTTTGCGCCTGGCCAAAGCGTTGGCCGAACGGATGCAAACGGCAATCCTGTGATTGCGACCACCGCGCACCTGGAAGAAACCTTGAGCGCCGATCTGAATAACACCGTGGACAATTATCGTTCGCTGCAACCTCTGCATCCCAGGACGTTCCTCTACGACATCACGCTTCCCAGCGCACAGGAGTTATCTCAAATCGGGGTAACGCTGAAGAGCCCGCTACACGTCCACGCCCAGATCAACTACGAGCATTTTCCGCCGATGTTCATGCGTTTTCTTGCCCGCACTACGGGCCCCGATGGTCCCGCTGGCCACGACTTGACTCTGGTGAACGAACAACTCATCGATACGTATCTGCGAAATATTCCGAACATCACGTCCGACGACTTTACCGTGCAGCTTCCGCAGTGACAGCGCGTACGATTTTTTCTTGCAAGAGGTTGTTAATTGCCTCATACTTCCGAAAGACCGCTTTTAACTTATGTACCCCCGTTTTTCCGGCTCCATTCTATTGCTGTTCGTTGTAACAGCTCTTCCATTGCTCAGCCAAACTCCGACCGGCAATCCGACGGGTGTGGCCTTTGCTAACCAGGATTATCAGCGCCCCCAGAAATGCCTTCCGTGTCATCAAAGGCAATTCGACGAATTGCGCAGCTCCGTTAAATCAGGTTACAGAAATGTTAGCCCGCTCTTCAACGGTCTGGAACTCTCGGCGAATTTCTTGAACGGTGGATTGCTGCGCCCGGTCTATTCCACCAGTATCAAGACCCTGACGCTGGCGAACGGTATGGTGATCCCGTTCAACACCAACATGTTCACGACGCCCGTGTTTCAGAATCTGAACCAGCTGCGCGCGGGATTTTGCCTCGGCTGCCACAACGGCCCCTACATGAAGGAGGGTGACAACCCGTTATTGCGTGAAGTGCCTGAACTGGCCGGTACCGGAGCGACGTTCGTCCCCGAAATTATCCGGCCCTTGCGCGACTACCATTTGGTTGATGCCAATGGAAATCAGGTGCTACCTGCGACTATCGGCGGCGATCCTCCGCCGGGCTCGGGCCCGTCTTTAGGTGCTTCCGGCATCACATGCGACATGTGCCACAACCTGCAGGGCCCGGATTTCAAGCGCAGCTTGCAAGCCGATGGCTTCGCCAACAACGATATCGATTACAACCACACCATCGAAAAGGTCGGGCCGTTCGCTCAACCGGTTCAGGTCAAAGGGAACTTCCACGTCTCGAGCAACGATACGAACAAGATCTCGTTCCTCCGCAGCGGCGCATTTTGCAATGCCTGCCATGACGTCCGCGTTCCAGTAGCGGGCCCCGGCGATTTGCAGCACCTGGAATACGACATCAATACGGGTACCAAAGCCGTAACGTATTTCCGCCTGGAGAACCTCAGCACGGAGTGGCAACTGGGAGCATATAACAGCACCAACAATCCTTTTGGCAAGGTTGTTCGCTGCCAGGATTGTCACATGTCGATGTTCCCCTATGCCGGCAATTCGAGCTACCAGGTCGGCGATCTGAACATCACGAGTCCCACGCCTGCCGTCTTCTTTAGCAACTTTGCCGCTGTGCCCGGTGTATCCACCGAGAACAATTTCCCGTTGCAGAAGCGCGAGGTCGTCAACCATCACTTCACTGGAGTCGATGTGCCACTGCTCTATACGCCGGACCTCCAAGCCCGGCTCGGTTCCGATTATCCCGATCCCTACCAGCCCGGCGTGGATGAGTACGGCATTCCCAATGCGTTGGCCCAGCGCCGGCAGGATTTGTTGGACGCGGCCGTGCGAGTCAGCTTGAGCAAAACCGATCCCAACGCCCAGCTTGGCCAGACCTTCACGGTGCGCGCTGAATGCGTCTCGCTGACCGGGCATCGCTTCCCGGCGGGCTTCTCGCAGGAGCGCACTGCCTATCTTCAACTCTCGGTCACTGACGACAATGGATTTCTCTTGTATCAATCCGGCTACGTGGTCGACAAGCCTCATCCGGAAGCCGGCGTCGAGCAGCCAAACGGAAATCTCGACGACGAAGATCTGGAGCACCTTCACGCGATCGTCGATCCGGGGAATCACAATCGCAATCAAAGTCAGCCCTACCCGGCGGGCTCAAATGCCAACGCCGGTCACACCAACCAGGTCTTCGAAGCTGGCCCCGACGACGGCCCTGATGAGCGTGTTTACTTCGGTTCGCATGAAGGCTTGGTGCTGTTCCGCAACGAGCTGACGCGCATCTTTACTCCCGGCCAGAGCCTGGGCAGAAACGACGCGAACGGCAAACCGATCGTCGCCACAACGCCCCACTACGAGGAGACATTCAGCGCGGCTTTCGCGAATACGGTGGACAATTTCCGCTCGCTCCAGCCTTTGACGCCGCGAACCTTTAGCTATGACATCACGCTGCCGACGCAAGCGGAGCTGACCGAGATGGGGGTGAGCGCGATCAAGGCTCCCTTGCACGTGCACGCTCAAGTCAACTACGAGCATTTTCCGCCGCTGTTTGTCCGCTTCCTGGAGCGCACCACCAGCGCGACCGGGCCTTCGGGCAACAATCTGAACCTTCTCACGGAGCAACAGATCAACGACCTTTTGAAGAACCTGAAGGGCATTGCTTCCGCCGACACCACGGTTGGCCTCGGGCAGTAACGCCGCATTCGGCGCGGGATTCTGTATCATCAAGCTGAAGCCCGCAGAATGACGCTTGAACTTTCCGGCCGCCGCCTAACGCTCGAAGAAATCTCACACATCGCGAACGCTCCCGCGCAGTTGAGCTTGGCGAGCGCGGCTCGCGAGCGCATGCTGGAGTCTCGCCACGCCGTGGAGCAAGTGCTTCGCGAGGGCCGCGTGGTGTACGGCATTAACACTGGATTTGGAAAATTGTCGGATGTCCGGATTCCGCCCTCCGAGCTCGACAGCCTGCAACTCAACCTGGTTCGCAGCCACGCCTGCGGGGTCGGCCGCCCGCTCTCGGAAGCTGAAACTCGGGCCATGATGCTGTTGCGGGCCAACGTACTTGCTTTGGGGCTTAGCGGCTGCCGCGTCGAAATCGTCGAGACGCTGCTCGCTATGCTCGAGCGCGGCGTGGTTCCGCGTATTCCCGAAAAAGGTTCGGTTGGAGCGAGCGGCGATCTCGCGCCCCTGGCGCATCTCGCTCTGTCGATGATTGGCGAGGGTGTCTCTGGGCATCAAGGCGCTTGGATGGACGGTGCGAAGGCTCTCGCCGCCGCGCAAATTGCGCCCGTTCGTTTGCAAGCCAAGGAAGGTTTGGCGCTGCTGAACGGCACGCAAGCGATGACGGCCGTCGGTGGTCTCGCCTTGTTTCGCGCGGAGCGTGTGGCGTCGCTGGCCGATCTTGCAGGCGTGATGACGCTGGAGGCATTACGCGATACGCCCGCCGCATTCGACGAACGGATTCAGGCCGCGCGCCCGCATTCCGGGCAGCAGGCCTCGGCCCGGCATTTGCGTGAGCTGGTCGAAGGCAGCGAAATCCGCGCGTCGCACTTGGAAAACGATCCGCGCGTGCAGGATGCTTACAGCCTGCGATGTATCCCGCAAGTACATGGCGCAGTCCGCGCCGCGCTGCGTCACGCGCGTGAAGCCGTCGAAGTGGAGAGCGGTTCCGCCACCGACAATCCTCTGGTGTTTCCTGGCGGCGACATTCTGAGCGGGGGCAATTTTCATGGCGCGCCACTGGCTCTCGCGTTCGACTACTCCGCAATCGCGCTCACAACACTAATGAGCATCGCCGAGCGCCGGATCGACCGGTTGGTGAATCCCGACCTGAACGAAGGTCTCCCGCCATTCTTGAGCCAGCACCCGGGCATCTCGTCGGGATTCATGATCGCTCAGGTCTGCGCCGCCGCGTTGCTCAACGAAGCCCGCGTGCTCTCGCATCCGGCCAGCGTCGACAACGTCCCCACCTCCGGAGGAAAGGAAGACCATGTGTCCATGGGCATGACAGCGGCCTTGAAATTGAGGCAAACTGTGGAGAATGCCGAAAACGTTCTCGCCATCGAATTGCTTGCCGCCGCGGAAGGCCTGGATTTCCGCGCTCCCCTTCGATCTTCCAAGCCGATTGAACGAGCGAGAGAACTGATCCGTGCCATGGCCCCGCGCGTTACTCAGGATCGTTCTCTCTCGCCCGACATCGAACGCATCGCCGAAGCGATTCGCGCCGGCCAGTTCGATCAGTTCGTATAAAGCCGCATGCCGATAAACAAAGTAATCGATTCATGCGATGAGGCCGTCGCCGACATTCCCGATGGCGCCTCGCTCATGCTGGGCGGTTTCGGATTGTGCGGAATACCGGAAAACCTGATTGCCGCGCTGGTGCGCCGCGGCGTGAGTGGCTTGCACATCATCAGCAATAACATGGGGACCGATGGATTCGGTCTGGGACTGATGCTGGAGGCTGGCATGATCGCATCGTTCTTTGGCAGTTACGTCGGCGAAAATCGATTGCTGGAGTCGCAAATGATCGCTGGCGAAATCAAAGTGACGTTGGTTCCCCAAGGCACTTTGGCCGAGCAAATTCGGGCCGGTGGCGCGGGTATTCCCGCCTTCTACACTCCCGCCGGCGTTGGCACAGTGGTGGCGGATGGGAAGGAAACGCGGGTTTTTGGAGATCGCCAGTATTTGCTAGAGCACGCGCTCACCGCCGACTTCGCACTCATCAAAGCGTGGAAGGGCGATCGCATGGGCAATCTCGTTTATCGGAAGACGGCGCGCAATTTCAATCCCGTGATGGCGACCGCGGCCAAGATCACGATCGCCGAAGTGGAGCACCTTGTCGAACCCGGCCAACTCGCCTCAGACCAGGTGATCACTCCGGGCATTTTTGTGAAACGCATCGTGCAGGGGCCCACTTACATGAGGAAAATTGAAAGGAGAACCGTACGTGCCAGCGCCTGACATAACGATGGACAAGCGCGAACGCATCGTGCGGCGCGCCGCGCTCGAGCTTCAAGACGGTTTCTATGTGAACCTTGGCATCGGCATGCCGACCATGGTGGCCAACTATGTTCCGCCGGGCATTCAGGTTGTCCTGCAATCGGAGAATGGGATGCTTGGCATCGGCCCTTATCCGCTCGCGGGCTCAGAGGACGCCGACCTGATCAACGCCGGTAAGGAAACCGTGAGCGAACTTCCGGGCACCTCCTATGTTTCGAGCGCTGACGCTTTCGCCATGATTCGCGGCGGCCACATCGATCTCAGCATTTTGGGTGCAATGGAAGTGGATGAGAAGGGTAACCTCGCTAATTGGATGGTTCCCGGCAAAGTGGTCAAGGGGATGGGCGGAGCCATGGACTTGGTGGCGGGCGCCCGCCGCGTGATCGTTGCCATGGAGCACACCGCGAAATCGGGAGCGCCGAAAATTCTGCGGCGTTGTACACTGCCGATCACCGGCGTCGGAGTGGTGAACAGCATCATCACTGAGCTGGCGGTGATTCGCGTAACACCCGAGGGGTTGCTGCTGGATGAACTGGCGCCTGGTGTCACTGCCGCCGAAGTTCAAGCCGCGACCGATGCACGTTTGATTGTGAACTCGAAGATCGCTTAAGCTTGCGGGCCGCGCCAGGCAGCACCGGCATTCTCGACTACGGGACGCCGCGGCGCTTTGCGCTTCAATGCGGCCAGAGCTTTATCAGTGGCACGCTTGTCCGCGCAAGCACGCATTTCATCTTCCGAGAAGATCAAGGAATGGTTCTCGACGCTTTCCACTTCGGTCTCGACGCCGTCGCTGCGCCGATCCAGAAGGCCTCGGCACAACAGGGGCAGTTCCTGCATCGCGATGCCATACCGGCGTGAGAGCGCGAGATCGGCCCGTACCGTGAACGCTGTGCGAATCTGGCCGATGGCGACACCCTCGAACGCGAAGACTCGAAATCCTATGTCCTGCGTGAATCCAGTCAGAATGAATTGCATTCTATGCTCCTCAACCAGCTTTTGCCGTTCGAGTGTTGTTTGCGCGGTCTGACATAAGCCGCAAGCGTTCCACGAGTTTCTTTCCCATGCTCAGCTCTCCGGGATTGAACTTATAGCCGGGCATCTTGGGATCGATGAACTCTCGGCGAAATAACTGATCGGACGCCAGATTTGTCAACAATCCGAGCTCTTGGTCAGTGAGTTTTACGGTGATGAGCGCCATTCGACACCTCCTCAGTTGTTCGGAGACGGCCTAAGAAAAACAGAGATCGGATCGCCTG
The DNA here is from genome assembly GCA_035486995.1 of Bryobacteraceae bacterium. Taxonomy (GTDB): domain Bacteria; phylum Acidobacteriota; class Terriglobia; order Bryobacterales; family Bryobacteraceae; genus Palsa-89. Next base: position 19,513 of record DATHMO010000171.1, on the reverse strand, counting down.
ACTTAGTTCAGACGAAACGCGTGGGCGGGAAGCGCTCAGACAGTCCTATTGTCCGTTGAATTGGGGGTATTTGTCAAACTTACTCCGATCGCAGCGCTTGGCTCGGATCGACTCCTGCCGCGCGAAACGCCGGAAAATAGCCCGCCAAAAGCGCAATAGCCGCTAAGAGCAAGGCCACACTTGCCGAGATCGCGATGTCATTCGGCCGCACTTCAAACAGCATGTGCGAAAGGAATCGCGTCAGCGCCAGAGCTGATAGGAAGCCGAGGGCCAGTCCGCACGCGAGCAGCACGAGCACGTCTCGCAAAACCATTTTCAGAATCTCGAAACGCTCCGCGCCCAATGCCATCCGGATTCCCACTTCGCGCGTGCGCAGGCCGACGGTATAGGAAATGACTCCGTAGATGCCGACGGCCGCCAACAGCAGTGCCATCATTCCGAACAAGCCGATCAGCGTCAGAGTAAACGATCGATCGGCCAGGTACGACGCGACGTAATCGTCCATTGGTTGCACATGGAAAACCGGCTGCAGAGCGTCGACCTCGCGGATCGCGCCACGCACGGCACGCTCGAAGTTCATCGGATCGCCGGCAGTGCGAGTTACCAGTCGAAAATAGTGGAAAGGATCGGCGGACTGCGGCACGTAAATCGCTTCATCCGTTTCGCGATCGAATCCGTTCTGCCGCACGTCACTCACGATCCCGACGATTGTGAACCATGGCCCGTGTTCCTGTTGCGGTCCAAGTTGGATACGTTGGCCGATGGGCTGCGAACCTGGGAATTTCGATTGCGCTAACCGCTCGCTGACCAGTGCCGCCGGCGGATCGACGATGCCGTCGCGCTCGGTGAAGAATCGCCCGCGCTTCAGTGGAATCTGGAGCACGCGAAAATAATCTGGCGATGTCCAAAAGACATCGGCGCTCGGCGCCTCGGAATCGCTGAGGCTGGGGCCGCCTTCCACGCGCAGCTTCATCGGTTCGGTATGGCTCAGAGGAACGTTGCTGATCATGCCGGCGCTGAGAACGCCGGGAACGGCGCGGACCTTGTCGCCGACATCGCGGTAATAGCGGAGCATGCCCTCTGGTGTGGCATAACGGCCGGTTGGTGTGGGCGCCAGGCTGATCGTAAGGATGTGGTGCGAATCGAAGCCGGCATCCACGGCGGTCAAGCGTAGGAAGCTTTTTGCCAGCAGGCCGGCCCCTACGGCGAGCACGAACGCCAATGCCACTTCAGCGATCACCAGCAGATTGCGCAAATCTCCGCGCGAGGCCGCGCCAATTGGATTCACCCGCGAGGCACGCAACGCGGGAACGATGCCGAACAGCAGCCCCGTGGCCAGACTGACGCCGAAACTGAACAGAAGTACTGTCGAGTCGATACGGACTTCATCCATACGCGGCAGTTCTTTGGGCGCGAGCGCGGCGAGAAGCGAAATTCCTTGCCACGCCAAGAGCACGCCCGCAGCGCCGCCGATCACCGACAGCAGAAGACTTTCGGTTAGAAGCTGGCCAGCCAGACGCCATCGGCCACAGCCCAGCGCGGCACGAATCGCGATTTCCCGGGTCCGAGCGGTGGTGCGCGCCAGCAGCAGATTCGCGATGTTGGCGCATGCGATCAGAAGAACGAACCCGACCGCGGCCAGCAAAATCCAGAGTGCGGTTTGGATGGGGCCGACCAGATGATCGAGCAGCGGCTCAACCAACACCGCAGTGCCGCGTGCAAAGTCCGACGGATGCTCGCGCTCGATCTCGCGCATGATGCCGTTCAGCTCCGCTCGCGCCTGGTCCACGCCAACACCGGGCTTGAGCCGGCCAAATGGGATCCCTCCATTGCAAATGCGACAGGCCTCGGCGGCGCGCGGATCATAACCCAGCGGTATGAACATCTCGGGCTTCTCCGCGGGATTGCTCATTCGCAGCGGATAGGTGTCGGGAGGGAGCACGCCGATTACTCGATACGGCTCCGTGCTGAGCTTGAGAATGCGTCCAATGATGTGCGGATCGCCTCCGAAGCGGCGCTTCCATAGTGCGTGACTGAGAATTATGGCATCGGCGCGCGGCCATCCGTCTTCGGCGGCCTGAAAGCTCCGCCCCAGCTGCATGGTTACGCCGAGCGTCTCGAAGAACTCGTGATTCACCTCCATGCCTCGGAGCACTTCCGCCTCACCGTTTTCGACCAGGATGCGATGGCAATCGCCGTAGAGCGAAATGCTGTCGAATGACTGGGCACGCGTTCGCCACTCGTTCGCGATCCAGGCTCCGACGTAACTACTTGGGGCGGACTCGGCCGGATCGATTTGTGAAAGGGCGACCACTCGATCTGGGTCGCGATACGGCAACTGGTTCACGAGGACAGCTTTGACAACGCTGAAAATTGCAGTTGTTGCCCCGACGCCGAGAGCGAGCGTCATTACGGCTAGCGCGCTGAAGCCCGGATTACGCCGGCCCATGCGGAAGGCGAAACGCACGTCATGAATAATGCCTTCGATCCACATGAAAAAGGGGCGCCTTAAATACACTTAGCACGCTTGCCTACCGGACATGTGACAATAAAGTTATGGACAACAGGACATTTGAAACGCATGACCTTCGAATACGTATCGAAGGTAACGTTGTGCGAATTGATCAGCGCCGGTTAGATGGGGAGTTATGGAGAGAGATCGATCGTAACGACCTGCCGGTTAGCCAAGCTTGGCTGAAGAGTCCGATCCGGACGTCACCGCTGAAAGTCGCTTTGAGTGCCTTCGAACAGGAAAATCCAGGCAACCTGAGTTTGCGTCAGGCGCTCGAGGCTTAATTGTTTTTTGGGAGGCGTCCATATCGCACGCCTCCCGACTTCTTAACTAACTGTTACCAGCGACGGTTGCCGCCGCCACCACCACCGCCACTGCGCCGGCCACCACCGCCACCGCCGCCGAATGAACGCTCCGTTTTCGGGCGCGCTTCGTTGACGTTGAGCGCTCGGCCGTCAAGTTCCCTGCCGTTAAGTTCTGCGATGGCGCGGTCCGCATCTGCGTTGGCGCTCATCTCGACAAAACCGAAACCTCTCGGTTGCCCGGTGTCGCGGTCGGTCACGATGCTGACGCGCTCCACTGTTCCATATGCTTCAAAGAGAGCCCGAACCGCATCCTCGGTAGCTCCAAAATTGAGGTTTCCTACAAAAATATTCTTCATTTAACGTTTTCCTTTTGATCTACAGGTCGGTAAATCGGGGCAGGTTCGAACGAGGCGGACAGGCCGGACGAAAGCGAAGATGCCAAAAATTGAGACTCCTCTACTCTAGCATGAAAAGTTGCCCGTCAATTACGAAATATGTCAAGTTCTCCATGGCGTCCGGGCGGTCAGTGGATCAGCCAATGCGGGATGAATTCACGCGCCACATTCAAACCAACGTCCAGCCCCAGCGACACGCTGCCGGCTTCAATTCCTTGGGACACGTTATGGAACCGGTCCGGGTACCATTCGCGCGAGACGAAACCGGCGCCGTAGTCGCCGATGAAGCGACTGTAGGCAGGGATTTGGCTACCGTCATCGCGCCGCGCAAGGAACGTGTGCACAATCGCGTACTTCGTGCGGGGCCAGACACCATGGAGTCCGCTGCGTCGATAGCGCGGATCCTCGTGATCGATTGCCCACACGCCAAATTCGATTTGTTCGCGGACTAACTGCTGGCCGAATCCGGAAGCCATACGGACACCGAACGCATCCCATCCCTGGCCCCATTCCCGGGGATAATTGCGGCCTTGGTCGATAGCGGCTCCGGCGGCGATGCGGACGAACTCGATAGGGTCGATGGAGCGATTCAAGGCGATCCGGTATTTCTCCCCCAGTGTCAGGGGCTCGGTATTAGTCCGATCTGCTGGGAGTTGGCCGGGCTGCTGAACCTGACCGAAGAGTGCGGATGACATTAGTAACGCGCAGGTAACAAGGCAAGCGGAGCTCACTACGTGTAAGACTCCGCTGTCTCATTTTTGTTGCAGCCGTTTGTGCGCGTGTTAGCGGCGGAAATGTTCGCGATCGAAGCGTCCCCGTTCGTAGCGAACCACAGGCCCTCGCCGATAACCGTCATGCCATCCGGGGGCGCGCCAAAAACCGTCGACGAACACATATCCAGGTCCGGGGCACGGAGGCACTGCCGCCACTACCACGGGAGCCGGAGCTCCGAAGCCGATTCCGATCGCGACCCTCGGCGCAGCGAAAGCCGCGCTGCCCGCCAGAAGCAAACCCGCCAGAATTTTCGTTTTCATTTTCTTGTCCTCCTTACGCCATGTAAGAAGGCACGCCAGTTGCCAAGCCTAAGTGGCTTAGTTTTCAAGAAAAACGAAATGTGCGATGGCCGCGGCTAACCGCCGGCGGTGGTTTTCGGCCGTTTTAGGCCGGAATGTGCGGGACGATCAGGTGAAAGAGCTTGAGCGGCGAACCGGCGCCGGCTTGAATAGTCGCGGATTCCGAGGGCCCGAGATAGACGCCCGCGCCGCGCCCGACATCGTAGTCTTTGTTCTCAAGATTGATTTTGCCGCTGCCTTCCATCAGGTAAATGAGCTGGTGTTTTTCCAGCGGAGCGGCTTGGAACTTTTCGCCCGGGGCAAGCCAGCGCAGCGTCCCCAGGACATTCTTCGCGCCGACCAACTGCTGATTGAGGATTTCGGTAACTTCGCCTTGCGGAGTTTTCACCCGCGGAAGGGTGTTGGTGTCGATGAATGTCAGTGTGGTGATCATGGCGGGTTCCTTTTACGTTTGCACCCAGACTCGGCCGTCCACGCGGTTCCACCGAAGATCGTCGGGAGTGCCGTCCAGGATGTGAGTCTTGAAGCGATTGGGCGCCTGAAATTCGAAATAGAACAACCCGGTCTCGGTGGCGCGTAAGCGGTGTTTGGCCTCCGCCGGAATGAAGATCAGGTCGCCCGGTCCCACGGGACGCGTGCCTTCTTCGCTTTCGACCGTGCCCTTGCCTTCCATGATGAAATAAAAGTGCTCGCAAATTTCGTGGTAATGATACGGCGAAGATCCGTGGGCCTTGTAGACCATCACTCCGGCGAGCATGTCGTCGATGTTAGTAAGCTCTTTGTTGACGAAGAAGGTGCGCTCGCGGCCTGGGACCACCGCGACCAACTTCGGCAATTCGTCTTCGTGAAATATATACGCCATTGTTGTTTCCTAATCTTAATGCGGTCGATAGGCCACGCGTGCGACCTCGGCGTAGGGGACCGATGCGACAGTCGCGCGAATGGGCACTTGCTGGTGGCGTTCCACTGTCGGCTTCGTGGAGCCACGCCCTTCTTCGCCCCAGATGAGCGTGACCTGGGCGCCCGGATCACTGTGCGCGACATCGACGATGCCGAGCGAAATCATGGCGCGTTCGTTGTAAGTGTAGCCGGTGTAAGTAGACACTCCGATGGTCTTGCCGTCCTTTAGCACTTTGTCGAACGGCAGTGTCGAGTAGTTCGCCAATGGTAAGTCGATGTACTTCGAGATGTCGCCGGCGTGGAATAACGATCCGAAGACGCGGGAGATATCATCGCCATTCCAGACGAGAGTTACTTTCTTGCGGGTTTGTTTGTCGGCCATCTTTTCGAGGGCAGCTCGTCCGACGAACTCGTGATCGAACTTGACGAAGGGTCCGTACCCGAGTTCATAAGGAGTGAGATAGTAATCCGTGATGTCGTCGGAATAAAAACTGCCCCCTAGCGATGCCGTGGCTTCGTAACTCTTCGTGGTCAGCCATTGCCGGTAGCCTTTCAGATCATCGCCAGTGTAAATCGCGGGCAGGGGAGACGGTACCCATCCGGATTCGAGGCATGTGGTGGGGTAAGCGCGCGAGCCGACTTGTCGAATTCCGTATTCTTGGCCAGCGCTCACGATCGCGTCGCGAACCGCATCGCCGTCCTCCCAAGGTCCAAACAATTCCCAGCCTGGCTGGCCCACCATTCCATGACGCAAGGCGCGAACGGCGCGGCCGGCTACGACGAAGGTGTCCATATTGAAAAAGCGGATGTCGGGCGCGGGTTTGGCGGTGACCTTCTCCATCACGCGCACGGCGTGCGGGCCTTGGATCTGGAAGCGATAGGTTTTGCGGCGACCCTGGTTGATGGCGGACCGCTCGTCCCGTTCCGCGGTGGCTTTATATCCGCCAGTTTCCAGATTGTACTGAACCCAATTGAGGGCGGGAGGCCGGCCAACCAGGTTGAATCTGTTTTCGTCCAGATAAAAAAGGATGGCGTCGCCGATGACGTATCCGTGATGATTGCAGGCGACGAATTGCTTGGCTTGATTGACCTTGAAATTCTTGTAGCTGTTGATGCCGAGATCGGAAAGCAACTTTAACGCGTCGGGGCCGTCGACATAGAGGTCCGTCATGTGATGCGACTGGTCGAGCAGCGCACAGGTTTCTTTCCAGGCGCGTTGCTCATCGCGCCAATTGGTGAACTCGGGACGCACCACGGGAAAAGCGTAGGGCCCGATCTGGGAATTGCGTAGGCGCTCCACGGGACTGGCGGCTTGTAGCGCGTCTTCTAAACTATGAACACTCATTGCTGGCTAGTGAATCTCCTGATGGGGGTGCATGAACGTCCGAATTATATCAGGAGGTGGCTGGGCGAACTCGAGGCCCGGCGAGGTCACAGGACTGCACATTGATGCTGCGTAGTCCTGCGACATTGATGAGACCTTCGAATTGTCTATTCGCTGCTACTTACTCGCGTTCGGGCGCGGCGCATTGATCACTGCTTCGTCCCAATGTTCCTTGATGTGCCCGTTCTCCATGCGAACCACGTCGTAGTGATTCCACTTGTACATCTTGCTCGGGTCGTCGGGATCTTTCGACATGCGGTCCCACATCATCACCGAATACGGGCCGTCGATGAGCGTCAGCACGGGCGGATTCAGCCACTCGGGCTTGATCTCCTGCGGCTGCCGTCCGGGCCTCGCGCTCATGAATGCTTTAAACCCGTCGCGCCCCTGCGGCACATTGGGATTGTGCTGGATGTAGCCGGGGTCCATGGTCTTGTCGGCCAGTTCCAGGTGACCGTATTGCAGCATGTCCTTCAACTCCTCGGTCGCTAGCGCGCTGGTCTCCTTTTCTTCCTTGGTCATCTTGCCGGCGCCGGTGTTCCATTCCGATGGCGGCTTTGGCGAAACTCCGGTGGTCACGTTGCCCGAACCGGGGAACTTCTGCGCGCTGTCCCAATGTTCCTGGACCTTGCCATTCTGGATGCGGATGACTTCGAAGCTGTTGGAGTGGTAAGTCTTCGTGGGATCGCGCGGATCCTTTTGCTCGGTTTCAAAGATCAGCCAAACGAAGTCGCCTTTGGCGCCTTTCACCACGGGCTGGTTAGCGAGCTTCGTGGGATCAGCGACATTCGGCTTGGGCAATTTGCTGAAGAATGCGACGAATCCCGCGCGCCCGGTGTTGACGCCCGGGTTGTGCTGGATGTAGTCCTCAGCTTGGTATTTCGACGTCGCATCCAAGTCTCTGTTCTGGATCACGACTCGCCACCATTCCAGCACCATGTCCAGGTTTTTCTTCTCTTGCTTGTTCATGGGCGCGGTCTGCGGCATGGTGGGCGGGTTGATGGCTTCCGCGCACAGGCTCGCCGCACCGGCGGCCAGCACGAACGTCGCTACAGTCAATACAGTTGAGGATCTCACGTGGAATTCGTCTCCTTGCTCGGACATCATACTACGTTTCGGGCGGGCTGCATGCAAGAGATCGCGGTGATGTATGCAGAGGTTAGTCGTCGTGATTGCGGATGGCCTCGGCGTCGGCAATGGCCTTATCGCGGTGAATCTTGGAGTTCGCCTTGCGCGCCTGCTGGATATTGCTTTGACGAATTGACGCGGAGTCCACTGCGAACATGGAGATCTGCTGCTCCAGGCGGGCGCTCTGGCAGGCGGGGCACGCGGGCGTGTTTCCTTTGAGAACAAGCGCTTCAAACTGCTCGCCGCAATCCTGGCATTTGAAATCGTATATCGGCACGGCCGGAATCCTTTAGATTTACTTTAGCTCTTCTCGGATCGCACGGTGTGCATCGCTTCAAGGCTCGACAAAAAGCTTCAGGCGATCGAGCGCCGTGTCCCATTGGGCGGAAATACCGTCCAGGCAACGGCGAGCGGCCTCGAGAGGCGCGGGCTGTAGCTCCCAAACGCTTTCACGTCCGAGACGCGAGCTGCGGGCGAGTCCCGCGTGGGCCAACACATGAAGATGCTTAGTGACGGCCTGACGAGTTATAGACGCATCCCGCGTGAGGTGCGCAATCGACATAGGTCCCGAGGTTGAGAGGCGCGCCACAATGCGGAGCCGCGTTTCGTCGCCGAGCGCCGCGAAGATCGGCGCCGTTTTCTTCGGTCTAAGCCGGCTGGCCAACATGCTTCTCAATCGCTTTCACTTGGATGGCCCATCCGTTGTCGTTGCCGCGATACGCTTCCAGGCGGCGGGCCAGCGGAATGCCGTCGAAACCCGATTCTACAACGGTGAGCAGCGTGCCTTCCGGAGCGTCGGCGAGTTCAAAAACGACGAGCGTGGTGGGCTCGGCCGAATAGTCGAGCTTGGGGTCGATGGCGTGTGGGTGCCAGCGCCACGAGAAGAGCTTTTCGGGTTCCATTTGCTCGATGGTGATTTCGAACGGGACATGCTCGTAACCGGGGTGAGTGATCTGTCCCAACAGTCGAGCTCCGGGCGCGAACGGTCCTTTGAGCTTCACTCCAAACCAGGCGCTGAACTGTTCGGCGTCCGCCAATGCGCGCCAAACTCGGGTGCGGGGAGCGCGAATGACAATGCGTTTTTCGATGCGATCAGTGGAATCCATATGCAACCTCCAGGTTGCAGGTTAGCAGGGACTGGTTGCGAAATGCAACCGGATAGTTGCAGGTTCTAAAGCCCCGGCTCGGCAAAAACCTTTCACACCCGAGTACCGGGACGGTATATGCGACGGCCTTGAGCTGAAACTAAATATGAGTGAAGTACTAAGTTGGATTCCGGCGGAAATACGCGGGAATGCCGTCTGGAAATCGACGGTGGCCTGGCTTAACGTTGAGGTTACCCATGCGACATCGCTCCAAGCTAGGGATGAAACAGTCCGGCCCGCCTTCCATCCGGCTCTATGCATTGGGTGCGATCTTCCTGGTCCCGCTGTCGATCGGCGTCCTTCTGGTATCCGGCAACGCGAGCCAGAACGATAATGCATACCAGATCAGCCACGACATCGCCAGCATGTATTCGCAGGGCCTGGACTTTTCGCAGCGCGCGAACCAGAACATCGCGTTGAGCGTCGCCGACGGCAAGGGCATCGATGTACGCGGCGGCAAGGGAGTTTTGATCCTCAGCAAAATTCGAGTGGTGCATGCTTCCGATTGCACAAGCGGCGCTGGCAAGTGCGGCAACAAAGGCTATGCGGTGGTGACGCAACGCTACGTCCTGGGAGACCAGTCACTGCGCGCAAGTTCGTTTGGCACGCCGGCAAGCTTGGATCATTCGAGCGGTGAGGTGCGGGATTGGGCGAACGATCCGTCGGCGCGGGCCGCCGATTATCCCGCGAACTTGAAGCCGGGCGAGTTCACCTATGCGGCGGAGTGCTTCTTAACGTCCCCCGAATCGGCCAGGGGCGTGTATTCGCGCACGCTGTTTTGATCGCGCCTACTGCTCGCCGTCGATCTTGAAATCAGCGGGAATAGTGAACTCGGAGGGATCGGGTTCGGCGCGCACGATGTTCGTCAGCTTAAACGTCTGATCGCCCGTACGCGGATCGCTGCGCTTGCTGTAGACGACGGTCTTCAATTCCGGCGATGTCCAGACCTCGTTGACGATGCTGAGAGGCTTGTCGTTGCCGACTTCGCCTGCGGGAATCATGTGCGTCGTGCGCGTGCCGGTCACGAGCACGCCTTCCATGGTCTGAGTGCCCAAATCCTCGATCTGCGGCTTTTCCGGCCCTTGGTAAGCAAGATTCCTGGGAACAGCGTACCTCTGGCCCTGCGAAGCCGGGGCTAATGCGATCAGGCCCGTAGCGCGGGCGCCAGCAGCAGGCGGCGGTGGCGGAGCTGCAAGTTCCGTCCTGGACGGAGCCTTGTGCGCAGTCTTGTCCGTCAGATTCAACGTGAAGGAAGTTTCCGCGACGGGATCTCGAATGAAAACCATGTGAGGTGCGTTGGCCCGCGATAAGTTGCCGGCTGAAGGCATGGGTGCGTCCTGACGCGTCCGGCCCATCGAGTCGCGCGCCATAGTTCCAGTGCTGGTTTGAACGATGCGATTGCCGTCTGCCAAAGTCTGGATCGACTCGTTCGTGACAGTGGCGGTGTAAGGCGCGCCCTGCACCGCAGTGGCGGAGATGGATGGGATAGAGCCGGAGGTAAAAACGGCTCCGGTGGCGCCATTGAAGACGACTGCATTGGATTCCGTCTGGGAGAATGCAGAGCATACGCCCAGCAAAACGCAGACCAGGATACGCATAAGTCGATTATCCTCCTTGAAAGGATCGAGCGTGCGCTATAACAGAAGCTTGGACGCAGTTCACGTCGCTCGATGTTTCATGTTTCTGGCGGGATTCGTGGCAGCCGCTCAAGAAGCTCCCGCACCCGCGCCGACAGTGCTCCGCCTGGGCCCCGGGATCGCCGCGCCCTTTGTGCTTGCGAAGGCGAAGCCGGAATATTCCGCGGAAGCGCTATTGGCGAAGCTGGAAGGCGGCGTGTTACTAGCGGTCGTGGTGGATGCCGCGGGGCAACCGCGCGATGTTCATGTGGACCGGCCGTTGGGCCTCGGCTTGGACGAAAGCGCGATTGAAAACGTCCGGCACTGGCAATTCAAGCCGGGAACAAAGGATGGGACATCGGTCGCGGTGCAAGTGAACGAAGAGGTGTTCTTTCACACGCAGCGAACATTGTGGGACTGGCACGCGGTGCGAGCGCTATTTCAAGTGCCCGATGGCGCCGCGCGGCCGATTGTCATCAAAACGAAATTTCCGGCCACGGTAAACGAGGAAGAAAACGCGTCGGTGACGATCTCCTTTGATATCGATAAGAAAGGTGTGCCGGCCAACGCCAAGGTAGAGAAATCGTCCGATTCGAAATGGGAGAAAGATCTCGTCGCGGCGCTCGGCTCAGGCTGGCGATTTCGTCCCGGGCTGCGCGATGGGAAGCCGCTGGTGGTTCAAGCCTGGTTCGAATTCGTCCGCGGGTCGCATTCGCCGATCCCCCCGGCCCCAATCCCACCCGGATTTACCACTCGCTAAGCCTCAGCCGCTTTCTGGACCGTTTCTTCGACGATGCGGCCATCAAATAGCGTGATAGTGCGGTCGGCGCAAGCCGCGTAACGGGGATCGTGCGTAACCATGCAGATCGTCGCGCCTTCCTGATGCAATTCGCTCAACAGAGACATCACCTGCTCACCGTTCACCGAATCGAGGTTGCCCGTAGGCTCGTCGGCGAGAAGAATGGACGGGCGTCCGGCGAGCGCGCGCGCCACGGCCACGCGCTGCTGTTGACCACCGGAAAGCTGCGATGGATAGTGCTTGATGCGGTGCGACATGCCCACGCGCTCCAGTGCGTCCTTCACCAGCTTTTTGCGTTCGGTGGCCGGCATATTGCGATAGGTGAGCGGCAGCTCCACGTTCTCATACACCGTAAGATCACCGATTAAATTGAATGCTTGAAAAATAAAGCCGATTTCGCGATTGCGTACCCGGGCGCGCTGCGAGAGTTTCATTTGATCCACGCGCGTGTCGTTGAGCACGTAGGTACCGTCGGATGGGGTGTCGAGCAGGCCAAGGATCGCGAGCAGCGTGGATTTTCCGCACCCCGAGGGCCCAGAAATGGAAATGTACTCGCCCTTACGAACGTTGAGTTCGATGCCCGCGAGCGCGTGGGTTTCCACCTCGTCCGTGCTGAAAACCTTGGTCACGCTCTTGAGACTAAGCAGCGTCATTGTATCTGAATCCACACTGTCTCCTTCCGCGAGCGCCCCGGGATTTTAAACCAGCGCACTCAGCTCTGATAGACGTACGTATCGCGGAGGAGTTAGGTTCGCAAAAAAATGGCTAGTCGGCGTCAACCTGGCGGCAAAACCAGGTTTCGAACGGCTTACAGATCGCCGGGCCACTTACGAGCGCCGTGAATTACCGCGAGAATATCGATGAATCCCCTCCGGATCCTGTCCGGAATAATCCACGGAGTACCAGAGCCCAGGGTACCGGAATCCGGACTGCGGGTGGAGAGTAAGAATCGCGACCCGCAGCGTCCGCGCTACCAACCGCCACACATTTCGTAGGCAATGTTGATGTCCGCGCGCGACAGGCGCGTCCAGCGGAGTTTCACTTGCGCCGGCGTGAAAGGGTTGTCTTTGTTTGAGCCTTCGTTGCGAATTCGGAGGCATCAGCCTGCCGCAGGCCCTCACGGATGTGGTCGACTTGCCAGGCCGCGATCGCGTTCCTATTCTGCCTTGAAAGCCTCTTCTCCGGCTTCGCTGCTGGCTTCGACTGCCGAGATTTCTTCTTCATCATCTAATGATCCTTCGGACTCATTCGCAAGCTTCATGTTAGCGGTAAAACGAGCCGCGCTTCGCACCCCGGGCCCTCGGAAGCATTCTGGAGCGTCAATGTTCCCCCGTGCGCTTCAGCGATTTGGCGGCTGAGTACTAGGCCGATGCCCGAACCTGCGGGCTTGGTAGTGAAGAACGGCACGAACAAATTGCCGGTGTTGGGCAAGCCGTGGCCTTCGTCGCGAATCCAGACTGTCAAGCGCGAATCTTGGCGGGCCCACCCCACGCGCACAGCTCCGCCCGTTTCGAGCGATGCATCGGCGGCGTTGCGAATCACATTGATCAACAATTGTTCGAGCTGATCGGCGTCGGCTTGGATCACGATCTCAGGCCCGGGAACGATAGCTGGCGGCACACGCGTCTCCAAGCCCGCGACTCGCCGCACTAGCTCCGGCACGCATACCGGCGCCATGGTGGGACGTGGCAACTTCGCGAGCGTCGCATAAGCGCTCATGAACCGGCTCAGCGCTTCGCTGCGCGCCGCGATCACGGCCAGGCCACTGCGGGTGTCCGCTTCCCAATCGGCGGGCCGAGGGTCGCGAGCCAGAATACTTTCGAGACTGCCCGCGATCGACTTGATGGGCGCCAGCGAATTATTCAGCTCATGTCCGATCACGCGCACCAAGCGCTGCCATGCTTTCAATTCTTCGGCGCGCAAAGGCTGCGTGAGATCGGTGACAACCACTAGCTGATGCGGCCGTCCGCCTTCGCGAAACAGGCTGCGACTGACGCCCCAACGCGCGATCGCGCCGGGGAATTTGCGCTGCTCGGTGCGCTGCGCGTCGCCTTCCAGATATTGCGCGAGGCCCAGGACTTCGGCGGATTCGCCGATTAATCGTTCGGAGGGTTCGTTGAGCAGGCGCTCGCCGGCGCGGTTCACCAGGCGCAACTTATGATCACTGTCAAAAGCGAATACGGCGACGTTGATCTCTTCCATCACCTTGCGCAGCAGCGTAGTGGCTTCCATCGCCCCCAGCCTTTGTTCGCGCAACGTGGTGCTCATCGCGTTCACTTGCTGCATCACTTCACCCAGGGGGTCGTCGCCTTTGTGGCGCGCGCGGATGGAATAGTCGCCCTCGCGCATCGCCTCCAGCAGGTTCGCGAGAGTCCGCAGCGGCGAAGCCACGCGCTCGCGCAATCCGAAGCTGAAGCCCAGCCAGACTCCGAGAATCAGTACAGACAAAGTCCATTCGAGGCGCGGGGAGTAATTGCCAAGCCACAGAATGAGGAGCGACGTTGCGACGGCGGGCAACCCGGCCACCAGCGCCATCACGAGGATCCGCTGATCGTGGACGAGGCGAGGCTTATGCCGGCTCACGGTATTTCACATTCCGTAGCGTTGCAGACGGCGATACAGGGCGCTGCGGCTCAGACCCAAAGCGTTGGCGGCGTGGCTCACGTTTCCATTGTGACGCGCGAGCGCCTTCTTGATGAGAAACGCTTCCACTTCCTCGATGCTCATGTCTTCCAGGCGCGGGCTGCCTTCGCGTCCCGAGCGCAGCGCCAGGTCGGCCGGTTTGATCTGGCTGTCCTGTGCCATCAGCACCGCGCGCTCGATCACGTGATTCAGCTCGCGGACATTGCCTTGCCAGGGGTGCTCCAGCATCAGCTGCAGCGCGGCACGATCGAACCCGCCGATGCGTTTGCGATAGCGCTGCGCATGCGTGGCCAGGAAGTGCGCGCCCAACAACGGGATGTCCTCGCGGCGTTCCCGCAGCGGCGGCAGATGGATCTCGATGGTGTTCAGCCGGAACAGCAGATCCTGGCGGAAATGGCCGGCCTGCACTTCGGCGTCAAGAAGCGCATTGGTGGCCGAGATCACGCGCACGTCCACGCGTTTGGTGCGTGAGGATCCCACGCGTTCCATTTCGCCCACTTCCAGAACGCGCAGCATCTTGGCTTGCAGATTCATCGGTACGTTGGCGATCTCATCCAGAAACAACGTGCCGCCGTCGGCCAGCTCGAAGCGGCCCACGCGATCGGTCTTGGCGTCGGTGAACGCGCCCTTTACGTGTCCGAACAATTCGCTCTCGAAAACTCCTTCGGCCAGGCCACCCGCGTTGACCGTGACCATCGGCTTGGCTGCGCGGGACGAGATGGCGAACAGCGTTTTGGCGACCACTTCTTTGCCGGTGCCCGGTTCGCCCGTGATAAGAACATTGGCATCCGACGGACCGACGCGCGAAATCATCTGAAGCACCGGCTGCATGGCGGGCGATTCAGCGATCAGGGCCGGGACGCCTTCGGCCCGCAGCAAACGGTTCTCGGCTTCCAGGCGCAAGCCGCGGCGGATGGCGTTGCTCAAATCGACTTGAGTTTTAACGATGGTGATCAGGCGCTCGTTTTCCCAAGGCTTTTGCACGAAATCGCGCGCGCCGCCGCGCATGGCTTCGACAGCCAGCCCAACCGTGCCCCAGGCCGTCATGACGATCACGGGCAACACGGTGTCAATGGCGCGAATTCGCGACAAAAGATCGAGACCCTCTTGACCCGACGTCGTGTCGCGCGTGTAGTTCAGATCCATGATCACGACGTCGAAGTCGCGAGTTTCGAGCGCGGTGATGACAGCCGAGGGAGAAGTAACGGCTTCGATCTGGTAGCCTTCGCTCTTCAGCAGCAGGCGCAGCGCTTCCAACACATCAGTTTGATCGTCGGCGATCAAGATCCGCGGCGTTGCTGCGCTTTGCCAATCGGTCATAGTCGATCCCACCCTCGCCGCGGGCTCAGTTCGAAATCCATCCGTCCGCGATATTGATGATGCGATTTCCGTACTCGGCGTTCCTTTCGTTGTGCGTCACTTGAATAATCGTCGTGCCGCCTTCGTTCAACCGCTTGAAGAGCTCCATGATTTCCTGGCCTTGGCTGGAATGCAGATTGCCGGTAGGCTCGTCGGCGAGAATCACCTTGGGATTGGCCACGATGGCGCGCGCGATGGCCACCAGTTGCTGCTGGCCGCCGGAAAGCTGATTAGGATACAGGTCCTTCTTCCCGACGATCTGGAAGCGGTCGAGCACATCGCACACGATGCTGTCGCGCTCGGACTTCTTGATGTTGCGATACGACAGCGGAATGTCGAGATTCTCGTAGACAGTGAGCGAATCCAGCAGATGGTAGCTCTGGAACACGAATCCAAAATATTTCTTGTACAGCTCCATGCGGTCCTTCTTCGCGAGCTTGTGGATGGCGTGGTCCGCTAGGTAATACTCGCCGGTCCAGGAACTGTCGTGCATGCCGAGCAGGTGCAGCAGCGTGGATTTGCCCGCGCCCGAAGGCCCCATGATGGAAATGAATTCCCCTTCCTTCACTTCCGCGTTGATGCGGCGCAACACGAAAGTCTTGGTGGGACCGTGTTCGAAGTATTTCTCCACGTTGCGCAAAACTATAATCGGTGAACTCATGGGTACCTATATTATGACGGGCTGTTCGGCGGACAAATGCGCCTGGTGTGAAGCCGCTAGCGATTGAGGATGCAGCTCAAAGTGGAAAGGATGCCGTGCGGGAGCGGGCAGCGCTCCACCTGGATCGCGTTCTCGAAGCGAATTGAATCCAGCGCGTCGTTGGACCAGGCTAGCCAATGCGACGATCGCATCCAGCCGAACCCCAACATCACGAGTGTGATGACCAGCACCGCGACAAAATCGACATTTCTTCCAAACATCACGCCACTCCTGCAGTCTCTTCTTCCACGATCCTTCCGTCAAACAGCCGGATGGAGCGGTCGGCGTAGCGGGCGTAGCGTGGATCGTGTGTCACCATGCAGATGGTCGCTCCGCCGCGATGCAGCTCGCGCAGCAGTTCCATGACAGCTTCGCCGTTGACGGAATCCAAGTTACCGGTGGGCTCGTCGGCCAACAGGATGGAAGGGTCGCCGCCCAGTGCACGCGCCACCGCCACGCGCTGCTGCTGACCTCCCGAGAGCTGCGACGGATAATGCTTGATGCGGTGCGACATGCCGACACGTTCCAACGCGTCGTGCACGCGCTTCTTGCGTTCGGCCGAGGGCATCCCGCGATAGGTCAGCGGCAGCTCCACGTTCTCATAGACCGTGAGATCGCCGATCAAATTGAATGCCTGGAAGATGAATCCGATTTCCCGGTTACGGATGCGCGCGCGCTCACTCAGTTTGAGGCTCTGCACGGGCTTAGAGTTCAGCACGTAAGTGCCGTCGGAGGGAGAATCGAGCAGGCCCAGGATCGCGAGCAGCGTCGACTTGCCGCAGCCCGAGGGTCCGGCGATCGCGAGATATTCGCCTTTCTTGATGTGCAGATGAATGCCGGCCAGCGCGTGAGTTTCCACCTCGTCGGTTTGGAATACTTTTGTCACGCCATCCATGCTGAGCAAAGCTGTTTCGTCAATCGCCATTCGGCCTCCGCCAATTCAAGAGTTAATTCAAGCGAATTCGGTTGTACTGATCCTGCGACGACATGTCGGACAAGATTACCTGATCGCCCACCTTCAATCCATCCACCACTTCGATATTGTTCACCGAACCACGCCCCAGCGATACGGGGACGCGCTGCGCGTCTTTGCCGTCGGGATCCAACTTGAACAGCGTGATCTTGGCGCCCGGCTGGCCAATGACGGGCCGGCCCACATATTCGACATCCGCCAGGCGCTCCAGCGTGATGGTTCCATCCACGCTCAAATCCGGCCGCGCTCCGGGCGGCAGCGGACCCTCCAGCGTGACGTCCACATCCACGGTTCCATTCACCGCGGCCGGATCGATTCGCGAGACGTGTCCGGGAACGATTCCGTTTCTGGTGTCGATGGACGCCGACTGCCCGATCGTGACGTCCTTCATCAGCGTCTCGGAAATCTTCAACGTCGCTTTCAGTTTCTTGGGCTGCGCGATCTTAGCCAGGATTGTGCCGGTGGAAACCCGCATTCCCACTTCGAGCGGCGTGGCCGTGGCGCCAAGTTGCGTCAGCGTACCGTCGGTTCCGGAGCGGATGATTAACTGCTCCACCTGCTCCTTCTTCAGTTTGTAGGCCGCCTGGAGTTTCTCAATCTGCACCTTCTGCGCTTCCACCTGCGCCTGGATCGACTTGTCGCTGATATCGAGCTGCTCTTTCGAGAGCGCGTAGCGGCCTTTCAACTCATTCCATTTCGCCACCGACAACTTGGTGTCGAGATCCGACTTCAAACCCAGCTTGGTCAACTGCGTATCGCGATCGGCCTGCAGCTCCGCCTGCTCCATGTCCGACTTTACCTGTTCGGTGGTGGCCTTCTGCGCCAGTTGCTGCGTCTCGAGCGTGACTCGGAGGTTGTCCAAGTTGGCCTCTGCCGCCTTGATCTGCCACTCCAGATCCGCCGCGGCCAGTTCCATGTCCGGATTGCTCAGCACCATGAGGACATCGTTGGCGTGCAGCGATGCGCCGGGGAGGAAATTAATCTTGTCCACGCGGCTATCGAACGCGGCCGGAATCCACATATACTGTTCCACCACGAGCGTGCCGAGGCCGCGGACGTCGCGAACCATGGGCCCGCGCTTCACGGTGTCGATCCAAACGGTTGCGCGATCCACGGACGGCGCCGCGGGTTTCAGACGCGAGAGCCCCCAGGTAATCAACGGGATCGCCGCCAGGATGAGCACTATGATGACAATCCTGCGAATCAATTTCCTGCGAGCGACTTCTTTACCGCGTGGTACATCCATGGCCATGACGATTTCTCCTTGTGGCAATGGGCAAATTGCCCACCAAAGTCGATAGTACTGAAAAAGCGGGGTTATCGGCGGATTTGCGGATCGGGAAAGCGGGGTGCGTGTCCGGTTATGGGACGAAGTGTGCGGGTAGGAACAGGGCTTCGGTCACCTTACGTTGTCCGCGTCATTGCCAGGTACATCATCCCGAACGCGACCACCGTAACCGCGATGCAAATCCCCGCCAAGGCGCGCAGCAGCGGCTCCTTCCACATCATGCGGGCGCGCGGCGTGCTGGCGAGCCATCCGGCGATGAAGCCGCCCGAAAATCCGCCCACGTGGGCCCAAAAATCGACGCCCGGCAGGAAGCTCAAGACCAATCCATAAATCACCCAGCGCGTGTAGAGCGACTTCACCTGCATCCCAAGCGAAGAGCGATCCGTGAAGCCGAAGGCGAGCATCGCGCCGATGAGTCCGAAGATGCCGGCCGACGATCCTACCGAGATATGGCCCCCTGCGATGTGCGAGCTGGCCGAAAATCCGGTGACGGTGCCGACAAAATAGAAGACAATCAAGCGGCTGGTGCCGTACAGCGTTTCCACTTCCGCCCCTAGATCGAACAGCACCCAGGAGTTCATCAGGATGTGCAAAATGCCATTGTGCAAAAAACCAGCGGTGATCAGGCGCCACCATTCTCCCTGCATCATGAATGCTGGCAGGCTCTCTCCGGCCCTGGTAATTCCGGACTGCGGGCTCAAGTATTCAGCGAGGTACAGGGCGGTGTTGATCAGAAGAATAACGATGGTGGTGAAGCGCGCGTGCGGTATGAGGCCGCCCAAAATCTCGCCTGCGTTGCGCTGTTCCACTGCGCGTGCCCCGATGGGAGCTTGGCAATACGGACATACTTTGTCGCCGCTCGTCACAAACGCCCGGCAATTGGGGCACATCCGCCGCTTATCCATCGACCTCTTCCACGGACCCATTGTACAGCGCGCTATTCCGGCGCCGTTCGAATCCTGCATGCATTGGTACAATTGAATTCCGGATGGCCAAGACGGAGCAACAACATCGCCAAGACATCCTCGACGTCGGCAAGCTGATTTATCAAAAAGGATGGGTGGCCGCCAACGACGGCAACATCAGCGTGCGCCTGGATGACCGGCGCATTCTGTGCACCTGCACCGGCGTCAGCAAGGGGATGATGACTCCCGGCGACGTCATCGTCTGCGATCTGGAAGGCAACAAGATCGATGGTGCGCGCGAACGAACTACCGAGATCGCGATGCATCTGACCATTTATGAGATGCGCCCCGATGTTGCCGCTGTGGTGCACGCGCATCCGCCGGTGGC
>DATHMO010000170.1:0-35148 GCA_035486995.1 Bryobacteraceae bacterium | reverse complement strand
GAATCCTGTTTCTCTGAAACTACTCAATGGATATTACCCGCTGCCCAATGTCAGTGGCGCCGGGAGCAGCTACAACTATGAAACGCTGCAACCCATACCTTCCAACACCAACGGCTTTGATGCCAGGCTGGATCACTACATCACGTCGAACCAGCAGATCTATGCCCGTTTCAGCTGGAAGAATTTGCTTTCAGACTCCGGTCAATTGGGCCTGCCCGCCAATCCTCTGTTGCCGAACGACCTGAATGTGGAACACGACAGGAGTTTCATCGTTTCCTATAACTACACCATCACTCCCAAGATGGTGAACGAGTTTCGCTTTGGTTTTACCAATAGCCTGATCGACACCACTTTTCCAATTCAGGGTGCCGCGGCCGACAATCAACTCGGCTTGACCGGTATCAGCTTCGCAAACCACCCCAATTCGGGAGCGTTTCCGACTTTCAACTTTTCCGACGGCACCGGCTTCACGCCAATCGGCCGCGACAAGGACGGGCCGGGCCAGTCCAAGACCATGCAGTTCACCGACAACCTCAGCCGCACCATGGGCAAGCACACCCTCCGTTTCGGTATCGACGCCCGCCGCGTGTTCTACGAGACCGTCGTCCGGTGGGGCCAATCGGACGATTTCGGCGCGTTTACGTTCAACCAGGGCGTCTTCACGGGCAGCTCCTTCGGCGACTTCCTGCTGGGTGCGCCCAACACCGATTTCATTGTCGGAAGCAGTCCCAACACGAACGAGCCAAGCGTTCAGTGGGGAGTTTACGCGCAGGATCAATGGCAGATCAACGATCGCCTCACGCTGAACTACGGGTTGCGATGGGAAGTTCTTCCGGAATTTACGGAAAACCAGGGCGACATCGCCAACTTCGACCCTCGGAACGGTGACATTGTTGTTCCGGACATTCTGTTGAACAAAACCGTACCGTCCAGTCCGCTGCTGCAGGCGAACTACAACGCGTTTCTGGTCTCCTTCAATGCTTGCCAGCTCGCGACCAGAAACATGTCGCTGCCGTGCACGAATGTTGTAACCGCCAGCCAGGATCATCTTTCTCAAAGCCTGCGCAACACCTATTGGCACGATTTCGATCCGCGCATCGGTCTCGCTTTCCGGCCATTTCGCGACAACAAGACGGTCTTCCGCGCCGGGTTTGGAATCTTCACTCAAACCCCGCTCGGCCAATTGGCCTACGATTTTCTCGGCATCCCGCTCGGTGCGCCGTACACCTATTCGAACAACAACGGTGGGGTGCCCCTGTTCACATTTCCGCAAACATCTCCGGCATCCACTACCGCTCAGTACGGGGGAACAGGGCTGTACGATGGCATGAGCCCGAATTTCAAAGATCCGCAGACGGCGCAATGGAACGTCACCATCGAACGGCAATTGACGTCGGCACTGGCCGCGCGAATTACTTATTCAGGGATGAATTCCTACCGCATGAGTATCAAGGAGGATTACAACGCGATCCCTCCCAGCAAGCAGCCCTACGTACCCAGCCCCTATGTCGATCCACGCGCGCCCTATCAGAACTGGGATGAGATCAACTACAGCGCCAACGCGGGTTTTCAGAATTACCAGGGATTGACGTTCGAAGCGACACAAAGGCTTTCGCACGGGCTATACTTTCAGGCCAACTACACTTGGGCGCATAACATCAGCGACGCGCAAGGCGACGCTCCGAATGGCTTTTCCTCGGAGAACCTCTTGTTTACGCCGTCCTACGATCAATTCGACCTTCGTGCGGCGCGCGGAAATGTCGCCGGCATGCCTCGGCAACGGTTCTTGCTGACGGGCACATACCAGCTGCCGTATGGCACGGGAAGGACCTGGCAAAGCAAGAATTGGTTCGTCAATGGAGCACTGGGCGGGTGGAACATCAACACCGTCACGCTGATCCAGACCGGGCCTTTTCTCACTCCAACCGTTAGCCCCACCGAGGATCAGTCGAACACCGGCATTATCGGACGAGGCGGCATCACGGCGCGGCCCGACGCAGTTGGAAATCCCGAGTCGGGGGTGGGCGGCGAACTTCTATGGAACATCAATGCGTTCGCTCCGACGCCAGCCGGCGCGGGAAGAATCGGAAACGCGGGCGTGGGCATACTGGAAGGCCCGGGAACGATCGCGGTGTCGGCGGGATTGTCGAAGATCTTTCCAGTCCGGGAACGCATTCGATTCCGCTTTGAAGCGACATTCACCAACGCTTTGAATCACACGAATTTCGCTCCACCGGCCTCGGACATCAGCAGCCCGTCGACGTTTGGCGTTTTGCAATCGGCGCAAACCGCCGGACAGGGCGGCAACCGGACTGGACAGCTGGCGCTTCGTATGGATTTTTGAAATTTCATTTTCACTCTTAGATCACGAAGGAGATTGGATGCCCATTTATCAGAGCATGCAGCGAGTTCGCTTCTCGAGCCCCGACGGCTACGAGAAATTTAAGTTGCTCTTCGGAGAAACGCGCAATCAACTAAAGACGTTGCCAGGGTTCTTGCACCTCACTTGGTGGGTCCATCCCAAGGACCCCTCCTGGTACAACGAGATCAGCATCTGGACCAGTTTCGAAGCGCTGAAGGACTGGCACATGAACACCTACCACAAGGCGGCCAAGGAGTGGGCGGTGCGCAGCGGCGCCATCATGGAAGACATCATCACCAACTTCGAGCTGAAGAATACGCGCCTGATCCGGGTGTGCCCGTGTTGCGCTCTGATCACCGACAAAGCGTACGATCTGCAGTACGAGCAGAAAGCGCTGGCCGAGCGCTGCCCCAAGTGCGGATTCCAGTTCCCGGTGATGGCGGAAACATCCGATAGCACGGCGGTATTCAAGGACGCTGAAGCGCCGGTGTTAGCGCCGGTCGAAGTGTTGGGCGATTAATTCCGGCCAAGCGGGTCTACCCGTGTACGATTTGAATGTGTACACTCGATTTGGGATCTGCAATGCTCAGAAAAGCCGTTATTGAAAAGGCCGATCATCTGAAGCTTTCCGGCCGGGACAGCTTGCGAGTTCTCGATCTGCTGCAGCATCCACCTGCGCCGAATGCGAAGCTGCTGGCGGCTGCTCGGGCACTACCCAAGCGGCGATCGTAATCGTGGCGGCGTGGCACGAAGAGCCGATCAACAAGAAACACGATCGCGAATCCTTACGCGCGCAAGAGCCACGAGTTCGGCGGGACGAAGAGGTTCCTTGCGAATGACGACGCCGACAGTAAAACGATTTTCGGCTTCTACAGTCTGAGTCCCGCTTCGGTTGACTATGCCCGGACGCCGAAGATGGTGCGGCGCGGGTTGGCACGCCATGACGTACCGGGCTTCCGTTTGGCGCGCTTGGCTGTGGATCGCAGATGGCGGCGGCAAGGAATCGGAGACAACTCCTCCTTGCGGCGAGTAGCCGTTGTCTCTCGTGCTGCCGCTGGCGACAATAGAGGCAGCGCTGAGGAAAGCAGGAAAATATTGAGATGAGGGTTCTCATCATCGGCGGTACCGGATTCATCGGCCCGTTCGTGATTCGGGAGCTGGTGGAGCAGGGGCACGACGTCACTGTGTTTCATCGCGGCGAGGCCAAGACGGCGCTCCCGGCATCGGTTCGGCGAATTCATGGCAATCGGAATAATTTGGCGGCGCACCGGTCCGGATTCGAGCAACTGGCGCCCGATGTGGTGGTCGACTTTGTTCTGAGCGACGAGCGTCAGGCCAAGGAATTGATGGAGACTTTCCACGGCCTCACCGGGCGCGTGGTCGCGATCAGCAGCCAGGACGTGTACCGGGCGTACGGAGTGCTGCTCGGCCGCGAGCCAGGCCCGCCGCAGGAAACGCCGCTCACCGAAGAATCGGAAGTGCGCAGGCAACTGCATCCCTACAACCTGGACCATCTGCGCATGGCGCAAGCCATGTTTCCGTGGCTCACGGACGACTACGACAAGATCCCGGTAGAGCGAACGGTCTTGGGCGACTCCGCGTTGCCGGGAACGGTGCTGCGGCTGCCGATGATCTATGGCCCCGGCGACCCGGTGCACCGGTTTTATCCGACGCTCAAGCGGATCGACGACCACCGCTCCGCGATTCTCATGGAAGAAAGCTACGCGGGATTGCATCCGCCGCGAGGATACGTCGAAGACGTGGCCGCTGGGATCGCGCTGGCGACGGTTTCCGAGCGCGCCGTCGGCAAGATCTACAACATCGCGAGCGATCGGCAATTCACTGAGCTGGAATGGACGCGGAAGATCGGGCAAGTGGCCGGCTGGAAAGGGTCGGTGGTCTCGCTGCCCAAGGAGCAGACGCCTCCGCACGTCCTGATGCCTCTCAACACTGAACAGGATTGGCTGGTGAGGAGCGCGCGAATCCGAGAGGAGCTGGGTTACTCCGAGCGCGTGCCGCTGGAGGTTGGCATGGCGCGCACCATCGAGTGGGAACGGGCGAATCCGCCAGCCGAGATCGATCCAAAGCAGTTCGACTATGCGGCGGAAGACGCCGCGTTGGAGCAGGTTCGGCGGGCTACTGCGTCCTGAGAACGCTCGCCGGGTCGGTTGAGACCGGGATCGCCAGGTCGAAGAATCCCACCATCATTTCGTCCCAGCTTTGATCGCCCCAACGAACGGCCGCTTTCGGATTCGGATTCGTGCGATTGTTGGGCGAATTGTCGAACGTGGCGTCGGCCTTGAGCAGCGTTCCCTTCGGCAAGATGCGCGGCTGGCTCAACGCGTAGACGAGTTGCCAGTTGAAATCGTAGTGCGGCACGCGGAGGAATTCTTCGCGCTCGCCAGTGGGATAAACGGCGCTCAGGACCATCGATTTTCCGCGCAGATGCATATGCGGGTAGACGTTGAGCAGCTCGGCGTCCACGCCTAATGCGGCCGATCCAGTGACGGGATAATCGTCGGCGCCTGGTGGAATCACGAAGCCGGCGTTGGATGCCTGCACGCGAATCACACGCTTGGTCGGCGTCTGCTTGGCGAACACGAAACCAATGCGCGTGACGTCGGTGGTGGGCTTGCCGTTGGTCGTGTAGTGGAGCTGGAAAACCAGATCCGAGCCCGCTGGGATCAGCATCGCGTAACCGTCCGGGACTTGTTTGGCCGGCCGCCCCGGCGAAAAGCCCGCGATCACTTGTTCGCGCACGCTGGCGCCCGCGCTGCTCGATCCCCCCGTCCCCACGCGTTCTCCGCGTTCCTCGGGCACGAACAATTTGCCCATCGGATATTCGCGCAGCCAGTTCGACCCCGGCTCGCGGATGTATACATTGGCGTGATGCACCACGGCGCGATTGCCCGGCCGCACTTCCGCCTGCGCGATCCAGCGATCTTCCTTGAATCCGGTGGGCACGATGAAGTACGTGTACTCCAATGTTCCGGTGGCGGGAATTTGATACGCCGTAGCTTCAAAGATCGCGTCAGGCTTGTCGATGGTCCAGCCTTCGAGGAACGCCAGAGGACGCGGCGCATCTTTCGGATTACCAGCGGGCGCGCCCGTATCGGCCCATGCCACTAGCTTCGTGATTTCCTGCTGCGACAGCCGCGGGTCGTTATGAAACTTGCCCGGCGGCGCGTCGGCGTACCAAGGCGGCATCTTGCCGAGCAGCACTGCCTGCTTGATGGCTTTTGCCCAAGGGCGAGTTTGATCGTAGGCGCCAAACGCCATCGGACCCACTTCGCCTGGTCGATGACAGCCTTGGCAGCGCTCTTGCAGAATCGGGAGCACGTCGCGATAGAACGTCGAGGTCGACGGAGTGCCCGCGAACAGGGCCGCGCCCGAAATCAGCAATAACGTAGCGCTTCGCATGACGTTTATTTCGACGGATGCAGAAGCAACTTCTGCACGCGCCAATTCAAAAGCTCAGCGACATAAATTTCGTTTTCCGACGGGCAGGCGATCTCGTGAACCCAGCCGAGCTGCTTCGGTTGACGGCCCATGCTTCCGAAAACGCCGAGCACTTTGCCATCCAGCGACAGCTTGTAAATGCGCCCTGGATAGGCATCGGCGCTGTAAATATATTGCGTCGGCCCGGGCGTGATGCAAATGGCCCATGGCGCTCCGTTCTGCATCGTAGCGGCGGGCGGCGCCGTTCCAACCGTACTCGCGGGCGGGGCCGGGGGCGGCGGATTGCCGTACATCAGATGGACCACCGGCGGCATGGGCACGTTGATGGTGATCTCACGCAGGAACCCTCCATCGGGATCAAATACCTGAATGCGCCGATTGCCGCGGTCCGCCACGTAGATGTTCCCCTGCGCGTCTGCAGCGATGCTGTGGGGCGTGTTGAACTCGCCGGGTCCACTGCCAGGAGTGCCCCACTGCTTCACCCAATCGCCGTTCTTGTCGAACTTGGCGACGCGCGAATTGATGTAGCCGTCGCTGATGAAGATGTTGCCCTGCGTGTCCCAAGTGACGTCGGTCGGCTGGCGGAATGCGCCGTTGATCGCGGGAAGCGGCGGCTTCGGATGCTTCCATGGCTCGGTTCCTTCGTCGGACGCTTCTTTCTTGCGGCCGAACACCATCGCGACGCGGCCTTCGGGATCGAACTTGATGATCATGTCCGAGCCTTTATCCACGGCCCAGAGATTGTCGTCTTTGTCGAAACGGATGGCGTGCGCGAAGGACCAGGCGTAGAGGTTGTGGCCGATCTCGCGGATGTATTTGCCTTCGGGCGAGAATTCGAGAATCTGCGCGGCGCTCGCGCCATAGGCCGGTCCAGTGGTGTTGCCGCGCGAGAACACGAACACATGTTTCTTCGAGTTCACCGCGACGCCCGAGGCCTCGCCCAGATACAGGTCGGGTGGAAGCTTCAGGAAATTGGGAACCGATTCGTAGGGAATTTCCGGGACCTGCGAGCCTCCCAGATCGTCACCAAAAGCAACAGCAGTGAAGAACGCGGTCAATAACATCAAAGAACGTAGCAAGGTAGCCTCCGCAGAGCTACGATATCAAATCTGGCACCTAGAACCCCAACCAGCGCGCGATTTGAACCGGCAGCGGGTACAGCCAAAAGAATCCCGAGCTGCCTTCGAGATAAAAGCTGGGGACGAGTACCGAAATCGCCGCCGCGATCGCAGACAGCTTTTCGATCCGATTGGGGTTGAGAGCCGTCAGAGCTACAAACGCCGCCGGCAAGCAATAGGCCATGCTGCGGGTCGTGTCCGCGACCAACATCGATACTACGATTACCAGCGCGAGAGCGCCGCAAAATCCAGCCGCTGCCAGGTACCGTTTTTCGCGCACGAACGCGAGCGCGCCGGCAAAGACGAGCATCCAGGCTCCGCCCAAACCGGTCCAAATGGCGAGCGGAATCACATTGAGTTGCTGCGAAAGAATGACGAACCCGACTCCGCCAACGTCAACGCCTGAAATCGTAGCCGTGAGATACGCCCTGATCCCCAAGTACACAGCAGCGGCCACGACCACCGCGACGGCTTTCCCGCGCCGCAACAGGAACACGAACGATGAGGCGATGAGGGCCCGTTCATCGGTCCACGCAGCCAGGAAGATCAATGCCGCCGTGAGCAGCGATGATGATGTCGCGCATGCCGCAACCAATAGGCACAGGGCCAGGGCGTCGTAGTAACCGCCTCGCAGTTCATGAAATGCCGCTTGGCCGGGCCAGACGCACGCTACCGCAAGACAAACGAAGAGCGCTGCTCTCTTGCTGCCGGTTAGTGTGAAGACGACTTTCAGGATCAGGTACAAGAGAACGAATCCCGAGAGACCGAAGAGAATCAGGAGGCCGGTTTCTCCCAGATGCAAAACGTGCGCCAGGATCGGTACAGTCAGGCGATACGTCAGCTTGCTCTCGTGCGATCCAGGAGCGAAGATGCGGCTGGTGTCGATCAGAGGATGGTCGAACTTGATCTGAACGTCGCGCCAGGTTCCTCGATGAAAATCCGACGCCAGTGCGTCATAGCTTGGAAACGCGCGGAAAAGCGCGATCGCAGCCACGGCACAGAGCGCCTTCAGCTTCCAGTGCGATCCCGAAAGTATCCCGTCGATTCCGGCGTTGATCCGGCCTCGGAGCCTCTGATAGAGCGGCGCGCGGACACTGTTCTCCACTGGGTCTCTTGGATCATCGTACGGGATCCAGCTCAACGGCGGTAACCACCACGCCCAATTCGCGCGCATCGCCCTGGACGTTCACGGCCGCTTTGTCCAGTTGAAAATTCACTACGACGAACCCGGCCTGCAGTGCGTCAGCCGGTACGGGGGTGGAGTAGGTGAATTCGTTCCCGCGATTCAAAGTGCGCGCGGCAAGCGAGTGGCCGCCCGAGTCCGCGCTCAGTGTCATCGGGCCCAAGCGCTGCAGTTGCGCATCGGGTAGAAAGATTTTGAGCACCAGCTGGGCTCCGCTTCGCTCGGCCCCCGCAGGAGTTTTGAGTAGAACCGAAAAATTCTTCGCGGTCCAGCGCCAGGCCCCCGCTTCGATGCTGTAAAAGCCGTTGAGCAATTGGGCGGCGTGCACCGGATCTCCCATATTCACGCTGCTCGCGGCGTGAGGCTCGGAGACTTTTCGGTAGAGATCGAACGATTCGCTTTCAAAGACGTCGGTCTGCCAGTAAGTGGCGCCGTCGAAATGCCGGGCGCTTCCATAGCCGAGCAGATCGAGAAGATTCGCCCAGACCTTTGCCACACGCACGTCGGTATATCCCACCACCACCATGTCGCGCCGGGGCGCAGCGAAAAGCGCGGGCGGGCTATTGGACGTGTTTTGTTTGGACCAATCCCAATAACCTTGGCTCGCTCCGTCGTGGAAATTCGAATATATGTTTGCGGGGAAATAGGGCTGCAATGCGGTAGTTGAATATCCGACCGCGTAGACGCCGCCGGACGGCACACCAGCCTGGCGCAGATACTGAGCAGCCGCAAGACTTCCCGAGTATTTCTGAGCCCAGTCGTAACGGATTGCCGAGGCAGTCCAGTAACATTGAAATCCGATCGCGACAAGCAGTGCGGCCAGAGCCGGCCGGGTGATCGGGGTCTTATTGGCAGAGATCCAAATCGCAAATAGCCATGCCAGGAACAGGACGCCCGAGTGCCACACTTGCGTGTATACGATAGTTCCGAAGAGGCAGAATGCCGCGCTCGCCATCAGAAAGAACAGCCATCCGCCGCCCCGCCAGAGCAGCGGGAGCGACAGCAGAATCACGGCTGCCGATACAAACCAGTAACCGGTGAAAGCCGCGGCGAAGATGCTTTTCGCCACCACGGGCAATAGGCCAAGATTAGCGAACCCTCGATGCTCGGCGAAAGCCACGTCCCGGGCGGGCCATGCCGCGAGCATGAAGAGAACGATGATGAACCAATACATCAAACTTGTGCTGGCGAGACGGAGGGATCGAATACCGGGCACGAAACAGACGACCCAGATACAAATCGAAACTATGAAGCCGTGCGCGCTGACGCCTGCCAACAAACACAGCAGGATCGTCATCAGCACCGGCCTGCGCGCCGCCTGCGGATAGAGGATCGCGATCGCGAACAGCAGCGGAGCCACCAGGGCATAGCTGCGCGCAACAACTGCGTACTGGTAGCACAAATAGTAGGTGAAGGGCAGTAAAATCCTGATAAAAACCGGCAGCGGCGCGTATCGCAGCAAGAGCCAAACCGCGGCAAGTCCCAGCAGCGCTGAGACGTAACTATAGACCGAGTACGAGACTCCCAACCGGATCAATACATGTAACAAGGTTTGCCACAGCCCCGGAGTTCCCTCGTAATGCAGCAGCCTGCCCCACAAATCGGTCAAGCTTGCATCGCGCGCGAGCAACCAGGATTGTGCTTCGTCGGCCCAGGGCTCATGCCGATGGATGGTGAAAGCAACCAGCAGCGCATAGATGCCGGCAGCGGCGTAGGTCAACCAATGCGGACGAGCCCTCTCGATCGGGGGGACGGCGGGCGCCGCAAGGGGTATGGTCGGTGAGGTCATCGGCCCGGTTGCTCTTAGACGCCTCAGAGTCGAGAATGTTAACAGAAATCGCGAAACTTTGCGGGCCCGTGCGCTTCTATGATGAGATAGTAGCGTTGGCTCTACTTGCTGTTCGCACCTTGTGTACACGCTGATCGTCTGCTCATGATCGAAACTCCCCGAGGCACTGCTGTGATTATTGGCGCTGGACCCGCCGGCTTAACCACCGCGCTCGAGCTCTTGCGGCGGACCGGGGTTAAGCCGCTGGTGCTGGAAAAGAGCGGCTACATGGGCGGCATCTCGCGAACGGTGGCGTACAAGGGCAACCGGATCGATATCGGTGGGCATCGGTTTTTCTCGAAGTCCGATCGGGTGATGGACTGGTGGGCTGAGCTGATGCCGGTGGAACAGAACGGCGACGCAAACCATCGCCTGGTTTATCAGAATCGCGAGCGGGTGCTCGGGTCCAATGGCGCCGGCTCCGATCCAGGCGATCTGGTGATGCTGGTGCGGCCGCGCAAGTCCCGGATTTTCTATCTGCGCAGGCTTTTCGATTATCCGCTCACGCTGAATCTCGCCACGGTGCGCCGGCTCGGCCTGATCCGCACGTTCAAAGCCGGTCTCAGCTATATGTCGAGCGCGATGCGGCCCATCCGTCCCGAGAAGACGCTCGAGGATTTCCTGATTAACCGCTTCGGCCGGCATTTGTACGGCACTTTTTTCAAGAGCTACACCGAAAAGGTCTGGGGCGTGCCCTGTGATCAAATTAGCGCGGAATGGGGAGCGCAGCGCATCAAGGGATTGTCCCTGCGCAAGGCTCTGGCGCACCATCTGAAGAAGATTTTCGGCAAGCGGAGCGCGGAGATCGGCCAGAAGGATACCGAGACATCGCTCATCGAAAAGTTTCTCTATCCTAAACTCGGGCCCGGCCAGTTGTGGGAAGAAGTGGCGACCCGTGTGTGCGCCGGCGGCGGTGAGATTCTGACGGGTTGGACGGTGTGCGGCATCCACACATCAGGCGATCATGTTACTGGCGTAACCGCCCGCAGCGATGACGGCGAGGAGCGCTTTTTCCCCGCGCAGTACGTGTTCTCCACCATGGCGGTGAAAGAGCTGATCCAGGCGTTCGATGTGCCGCCGCCCGGCGAAGTCCAGGAAGTGAGCAATGGACTGTTGTATCGCGACTTCATCACTGTAGGGCTGCTGCTGAATCGTCTGAACATCAGCGAGCAAGGCGGCGCGTTGCTTAAAGACACCTGGATCTATATTCAGGAGCCCGATGTTCTTGCCGGCCGCATGCAGATCTTCAACAACTGGAGCCCGTTTCTGGTGAGCGATCCGGATAAGGTCTGGATCGGCCTCGAATATTTCTGCTACGACACCGATGAGCTGTGGCGCAAAACGGATCAGGAAATGATCGCGTGCGCGGTTCAAGAGGCCGTGAAGATGGGGATGGTGGCAAGCGCCGACGTTTTGGATGCCACGGTCCTGCGCATGGAGAAAACCTATCCGGCCTATTTCGGGACGTATGATCGCTTTCCGGTGATTCGCGATTTTGTGGATCGCTATGACAACTTGTTCCTGATCGGCCGCAACGGCATGCACAAGTACAACAATCAGGATCATTCCATGCTCACGGCGATGACGGCGGTGGACAACATCGTTGCGGGGCGCCGCGACAAGGCCAACATCTGGGCCGTCAACACCGAAATGGAATACCACGAATCCAAAGACGAGCTTCCGCCTGAGGCCGAGCAAGAGCAGCCGGCGACAGTAGTCCGCTAATCGCGCGCGGTGTGCGAGACCGGGGCCTTTCTGCGAGGCCGGGGCCTTTCTGCGAGAATGAAGCCGGGCCTGTTGTACGGGTGGTCGCTCGCAGGCGGGTTTACTCGCTGGCGGGAGGAAAGTCCGGTCTCCATAGGGCAGCATGCCGGCTAACGGCCGGGGGGGTTCGCTCAAAGCGGATTTCACGGAAAGTGCCACAGAAAATATACCGCCGGGAGCTTGGGCGCGAGTCCGAGTTTTCGGTAAGGGTGAAAAGGTGCGGTAAGAGCGCACCGCGGGCGGAGCGATTCGCCTGGCAAGGTAAACCCCATGCGGAGCAAGACCAAATAGGGGAGGAGGAGCGGCCCGCTCCGTTCAACTTCCGGGTAGGTTGCTAGAGCCTGGCAGAAATGCCTCGCCCAGAGGAATGATCGCCGCCCTTCGGGGTACAGAAACCGGCTTATAGTCCAGCAGGCCCTATTGTATTGGACTGATTATTTCCCACCGGCGCCGGCCGGTTCCAGACGCGCGGTGAAGTGGAATGTGCTGCCTTCGCCCGCCTGGCTCTCCACCCAGATTCTCCCATCCATCATTCGGACCAGGCGGCTCGCGATGGTCAAGCCCAGGCCCGTGCCGCCGAACCTGCGTGTGAAGGAGCCGTCTACTTGAGTAAACGCCTCGAAGATCATGGCCTGTTTTTCAGCGGGAATGCCGATCCCGGTGTCCCGCACCGAGAAGTGCAAGTGATCCGGGCTTTCCGGCGCGCGATCCACGGTGATCGAGACCTCGCCCCGGTCGCTGAACTTGATGGCGTTTCCAATCAGATTGATCAGGATCTGCCGCAGCCTTCCCGCATCGCCCCGCACCAGGGAGGGCACGGAGGCGCCGACGTCCGAAACCAGGCGCAACCCTTTGGAATCGGCCGAGACTTTCAGGCCTTTCAAAATATCCGCAACCACTTCGGGTAAATCGAACGCGCGTATTTCCAAGCTGAGCTTGCCGGCTTCGATCTTGGATACGTCGAGGATATCGTTAATGATGGTGAGCAGCGCTTCGGCCGAGCCTTGCACTAAGCCGAGATATTCGCGTTGTTCGGCATCCAGCGGCGTGTCCATCAGAACCTCGGTCAAGCCGATGATGCCGTTCATAGGGGTGCGGATTTCGTGGCTCATGTTGGCCAGGAATTCGCTCTTGGCGCGAGAGGCCGATTCCGCCGCTTCCTTGGCCTGCAGCAGTTCGGCTTCGGCTTTCTTGCGCGGCGTAATGTCCATGCCATGCGCAATGATGTTGCAGACCTCACCCTGCCGGTCGCGTAGCGGTCCGCAGGTCATGGTGACATCCATCTCGAACTGGCCCCGGATGAGCGCTTTGGTTTCGAATCGAACCACCTCGCCCGCCGCTGCGCGCATCATCATTTCCCGAAGCAGATTTTGCTGCTCCAGGCTATGCCGCCATCCATCGGTCTCCCATAGGGGCTTTCCCAGGACATCTTCGACTTTGAGGCCGGAGGCTTCCACGGCGCTGCGGTTGCACTCGATCAGCGTGCCGTCCAGGGTAAATAGCCCGACAAACCCGAACAGGGAGTCGATAATATCGCGGAGCCGCTTTTCGCTGGCGGCCAGCTTTGCCGCCGATTCCAGGCGATCCGTCATATCGCCGATGGCGCCGACAATGCGATACGGGACACCGTTATCGTCGCGGACGATCCGGCCGCGCGAAACCACCCAGCGATAGGTACCGTCGCGGTGCTTGAGCCTCAGTTCATCGCTGAAGCGGTCTTTGGAAGGATCGCGATTGTAGCGATCCACGGTTTCGGCCATGCGGACGCTGTCGTCGGGATGGATCCGGCCGAAAAATGACTCCGGCGAGTTGGGCAATTCGTCATCGCGATAGCCGAGGATCTCTTTGTAGCGCGGCGACAGATAGGAATCGCCTGCGTGGAAGTTCCAGTCGAAAATTCCCTCGTGGATGGCCTCGCTGACCAGAGCGTAGCGCGCCTCGCTTTCCCGCAATCCGGCTTCGGCTTGCATGCGCTTGGAAATGTTTCGACCATTCCAGAGAAGGTGTGTGCAGTTTCCCGCCTGATCCATCACTGGAGAAATGGAAACCTCCAGTGCATCGCGGAGATCGGATGACGGCGTATCGAAGCGGAGCGACGTTTTCTCGCGAACCGCCTCTCCATACAGCGACCGCCGGCGCTCCACTTCCTCCCGAGACAAGCCCGTCGCGCCGACCAGATCGCCGAAATCCCGCCCGATGAATTCAGCCGCGTTCTGGCCCATTCTGGTTTGAAAATTCTCGGCTAAAGCGCGATTGACGGACTCCGTTACGAAGACGCCGTCGCGTTCCACCCGGAAGAGCGCCTGCAGATCGGTGGTGGAGTTGAAGATTACCTTCAGGCGCTCTTCGCTTTCCCGTAGCGCCGTCTCCGCCAGCTTTTGTTCCGTAATATCGAAGCAGTAGCCCGCGATCTCCAGAGGTTTTCCGGATTCATCCGTCACCAGCCGCAGTTCGTCGTGTGTCCAGCGATATTCTCCGCTCTTGGTACGGAACCGGTAGTCGTAACTGTGGTTAGCTCGATCTAATACCTGGGCGAGCTGGTCGACAGCATGAGGCAGATCTTCCGGGTGGACGCGGTCGCTCCAGAATCGGGGATCGTGCAGGAAATCCTCGGGCTCGTAGCCCCACAGCGACCGGACGCCTGCGGTGACGAAAGTGGCCCGAAAGTCGCCTGCCGCCCGGCAGGTGTACATCGCGATCGGGCTGGCATTCACCAGCGACTCCATACGGCGAATGTTGGCCTGCCGGTCTTCGAGGGTTTGTGCCAGAGATAACAAGGACGTTTCCATTGTTATTGGGATCCGGCCGGGGACCAGCGAGTCCTGACAACGTTGAGGCGCATTAAGGGTAAGGCCCTACAGCATAGAAATCGGCAATCTTGAGGCTTTCTTTAGCCCCGCAACCCAGGCGCGCCCGGCGTGTGCCATCGTGAAAGGAGTGCTGAAACCCTGGCCTTGGCTCCGAACGGCCCTCGATCACGGCACCCGCCAACAGGTGACCCGGATGGGCCTTCTGTTTACGATGACCTGCGTGCTGGTGGCGCTGGCGGCGTTCGTTTCGGCCAATAACCTCTTGTTCCTGATCCTGGCGCTGCTGCTTGCCACCATGATGGTGGCCGGGTTCATCAGCCGGTTGTCGCTGGCGGGGCTCGAGTTGGATTTCCTGCTCCCAGAGCACCTCTGCGCCGGCCGAAAGCTGATGGGGCGTATCGTAATCCGCAATACCAAGCGATGGATGCCGTCGTTCTC
Organism: Bryobacteraceae bacterium; assembly: GCA_035486995.1. Lineage (GTDB taxonomy): Bacteria > Acidobacteriota > Terriglobia > Bryobacterales > Bryobacteraceae > Palsa-89. The sequence goes on along the minus strand of DATHMO010000170.1, from coordinate 20,186 downwards.
CATTCATCTGGCCGCTTCGAGCGACTGCGGACTGGCGCTGCCGCTCTATTTCACCGTAATCCCGGGCGGCGCGCGGATCGAGGCTCCGGTGGAGCTGTTCTTTGCCCGGCGCGGTGTTTACCGGCAGAACAGCTTCCGCTTCTCCACGCGCTTCCCGTTTGGATTCGCCGAACGGCGCATTCATGTTCGCCTGCTGCGCGACATTGTGGTTTACCCGTCCATCGATCCGCAGCCCGGCTTCGAGGACTTGCTCGTGGCCTTGCAAGACGAGATGACTTCGTTTTTCCGCGGCCAGGGCAACGATTTTTACCGCATTCGTCCCTACGAAGCGCTGGAAGACGCGCATCACGTGGATTGGAAGGCGACCGCCCATACCGGCGATCTACAGGTGCGCGAGTTCGCACGTGAGCAGGAGCAAGCCGTGGCGTTCTTTCTGGATCTGGATGCGCCCGCATCGCAGGCCGCGTGGTTTGAAACCGCGGTGGACCGCTGCGCTTTTCTCGCCTGGAACATGGCTCTACGCGGATCGCGAGTGCGCTTTTGCACCCAGGACGTAGACTGGCAGCTTCCCGAAGAGGCCGATGTGTACGTGATCCTGAAGTATCTTGCGATTGTTTCCACGCGGCCGGGCAAGCTGCTGGCTGCGTCGCAGGATCGCAATGTTTTTCATGTGGTTTTCAGCGCGTCGCCGGAGCGGCTTTCCGAAGCCGGTTGGGAATTCGGCGGACCGAATACGCGGCTGCTGACGCCGGCAGTAGAGGGGATTGAAATGCCGGATATCGAAGTATAATAAAAGCCTATGAACGCTCTCAGTCGATTCAAGACATCTTCTCCTTGTTTTGTAGTGGGCTTTGTACTGGGGTTCGCACCGTGTGTTTTCGGGGCGGAGCCGGCGCTTCTGGTGGATCGCGGATTGCCCCAGGCGAATCTGAATAAGGCGTCGGGCGAGTACCGCAGCAACATCCGTTGGAGCTCATACGACAGCGGGTTCCTCGGAGACGATTTCACGGTAGGCGCCGCCGGTGAATCCTGGGTCATCGATAGTATTCGGGTTTGGACCGTTCCCGGCGTGAACAAAATCGATCCCGAGCACCTGGGCGATTTCTATCAGGATGTGCGGCTCTACTTCGGTGGCCCGGAAGAAGGCTTGTCGCCCATCGCGACGGGGCGGCTCGCGGCCGGCAGCAGCCAGTCCAGCAATGCGAGTATTCTGATCTCCAATACGAGCGCGGCGGGCGGGAGCCGCTACGAGGACGTCAAAGCCCACATGCAAGTTTGGCAGATCGATTTCACCCAGCTGAATCAGAGCGTGCAAGGCGGCGTGAAGTATCGCTTTGGCGCATTCGGACTCGGCCGAACCGTGCTGAACAAAGAAGGCCAGCCCAACAAGGCCGGTAAGACGTACGCATGGTTCAATGCCGCGTCGCACGCACCGCTCTCTGGCGCCAAGCAGGACGGAGCCGACGGCCAGATGTTGCTCTTCACCTCCGGCGGCAAGTTCACGAGCTCATTCAGCGGCAAAGACGCAGGTTGGGACAAGACATCCGACATCAACGTGCAGGTGTTTGGGCACCGAGTGAACTAACGCTCGCCTGCGATCAGAAGATTAGCTTCAATCCGAATTGGATCTGGCGCGAGGTGGTGGCCGTGGTGGTGATCAACCCCGCGGTCGGGCTGATGGCGCCGTTCGAAAAGACGGTCGCATTCGGCGTGCCCAGGTTGGTGTGATTCAGCACATTGAAGACTTCGGCGCGGAATTGCAGATGGGAGCGCTCCGAAATCGCAGTGTCCTTGAACAGCGACACATCCACTTCCGCTAGGCCGGGTCCGCTGAAGACGCCTCGGCCGAGGTTACCGTAGGTGCCCGGCGTCGGCAGAATAAAGGCGCTTGGATTAAACCACTGATTCGGATTTCCTACGACCACTGGTCCCGTGAACGATGGACTGAGCGAAGGCCGATCGGGATTGCGAGTGTCGCCATCGCCCGAACGGTTCGATCCGATTTGCGGCGTGAACGGGAAGCCATCTTCGAGCGTCACGATGGTATTCAGCTGCCAGCCGCTCACAAACCTGTTTCCTACTGAGCCAAAGCTGTTGGCCCAGGGTTTGTTCTTGCCGAATGGCAGCTCGTACGATCCCGAGAAGTTCGCCTGGTTCGGGATGTTGTAGGCCGAGGGCCCCCAGTCTTCGTGCAGATTGTTGCGATTCAGAATCATCTGCGCTTGATTGTTGGCCTGCGCACCGGTGAGTCCCGAGTTCATGTCGAGATCCTTCGACCAGGTGTAGTTCGCGCGGAACTGCAACCCGTTGCTGAAGCGATGGCTCACGTCGATCTGCAGCGCGTTGTAGCTGCTGTTGCCTTCGGTGTACCAGAAGAAGCCCGCGCCGAGACTGGGGTTCGGACGCTTGGCGCCGGGTCCCGGAATATAGTAAGCGCCTTCGGGCACGAGGCCGGCCACGGTGCCGTTGCCGCCCGAAGAACAGCCGGCCTGACTGGAACAAACCTGGCCCGGAATCGTGTTGGGATCGATGCTCAGGAAGCCGTGATATCCGAACGAGCCCACGTAGGCGACGCGCAGCAGCGTGTTGTGGGTCAGGCGCTGCTCGATGGTGAAATTCCATTCCTGAACCGTCGGCGTTTTGGCGTTGGGCTGCACGCCCTGCGGAGCGAAGATGGTGCCGGGCGCGGGCTCGACGCCGGGCGTGATCGGAAGCAGAGACGGCAGCAAGCCGACTTTGGAAACCGAGCCATTGTACGGCGGGATCGAGTTCAGCAGGAAGCTGAGATCATCGATCAGCGAGTAATACATGCCGTAGCCGGCGCGAACGGCCGTGGCTCCATTTCCGAAAACGTCCCAGGCGAGACCGGCGCGTGGTCCCAGCAAATGCGTCGCGTTGTTTTGTGTGAAGGCTGAATTGCCGACGCGCGGAGTGGTGATCAGAACGCCGTCCGAATTGGTCAGGTAGTTGGCGGCGCGTCCCGACTCTTCGTTCCAGCCAGTGGTGAATTCGTAGCGCAGGCCGGCTTGAAACGTCAGATTGCGCGTGAGCTTGATGGCGTCTTCAAAATAGGCTGCGCCGAAGAAACTGCGCCAGCCGAGCTCATTCGGGTTGGGCACAACTTGAAATGATGTCACGGTGCCCTGCAGGAAGGTCTGCAAGCTCGCGAAGCTGGCTTGGCCGAGTTGGCGCGACGCGGCGTCCTCATTATCCTGAATGCGCTGGAACCATACGCCCGCCGTGATCTGGTGGCGTCCTTTGATGATCTGCACGCCGTCGGTGTAGGTGAATAGATTGCGGCGATTCCAAACATTCGCGGCGTTGTTGGGGCCGGCCGACGTAATGGCTCCGCCGGCGCTCGTCGTGACGCCGCCCCCGATGACGATGCCGCCGGGTCCTAAGCCGGTAACAAACGCGGTGCTGGCGGGGAACACCGTCAGATCGACCGAATCATAGCCGAACGCGGCGCGCGAAAATCCGGCGCGAAAGGTGTTGAGGATTTCGGGCGAGATGACGTGCGTCTCTTCCAGGCTCGCCACCTGGTTGCGCAGTGTCTCCGCAGATGCGAACAGCGGATCGGCCTGTGGCAGCAAGCTGTTGCCATCGTCGATGGTGTAGGCAGCGGAGAACGTGTCGTGTTCGCCAGCGATGTAATCGGTGCGCAAAGTGCCGAAATCCTCGCGAATAGTTTCCTTGGGATTGTTGTAGGAAAGGGCGACGCCGCTGCCTAAATCGGGACCGTTCGGGGTGGGCCAAAGCTGCATGTACTTGAGCATCGCGGGATTCAGCTTCGCGTAGGGAACTTCGACGCCGCTCGTATTCGGAAGTATGCCAAGCCGCGCGTCGGCGTCCGGAACTTCGCTCACGTTGCTCTCCGCCAGCGATTGACGCAAGCCTTCGTAATTGCCGAACAGGAACCATTTGTCCTTCTTGATAGGTCCGCCGAGTGCGCCGCCAAATTGGTTGCGTCGGAACGGAGGAGCGGAGGCTTGATCGAAGAAGTTGCGCGCGTCGAGATCGCTATTGCGGAGGAACTCGAAGAGGGATCCATGCAATTGATTGGTTCCCGATTGTGTGACCGCGCTCACTTGCGCTCCCGCGCGTTTGCCGTACTCGGCGCCGTAGGTGTCGGTGAGCACGTTGAACTCGCGAATGGCGTCGATGCCGAGCAGTTCGCCGCTGACGCCGCCGGGAGAGATGGCGAGCTGGCTAGAGCCGGTGTACTCGATGCCGTTCAGCAGGAATAGATTTTCGTAGCTGCGGCGGCCTTCGACGGAAAACGTGTTGCCGTCGCTGGTGCTGGTTCCCGCGCTCTTCATTGCACTGTAGTTGACGGCGCCCGGGTTGAGGGTGATGAGGTTGTCGAAGCTGCGGCCGTTGAGGGGAAGGTCTTTGATTTGCTGTTCGCCGACGACGCCGGAGACGGAGGACGTGGTTGTGTTCACCAGAGGTGTTTGGTCCGAGACGGTCACTTCGATCCGTTCGCCGCCGATATAGAGCACAACGTTCAGTACCGCTTCTTGCCCAACGACCAAGTTAACTCTGGAGGGTGGCGAATTGATGAAGCCGGGCGCGATCGCCGTCACTTCCTGCGCGCCAAGCGGCAATCCGAACACCGTGTAGTCGCCGAAGTCGTCCGTGGTGACGCTACGCATTGCTCCGGTCTCCAGGCTCTTCACCGTGACCGTCGCGCCGGAGACCCCCCCGCCGGAGGGATCTGTAACTCGTCCCGAAATGGATGCCGAGACCTGAGCGAAAGAAGGCGCGGCGAGCGCGAGCACACCAAAGGCGAGACTCAGGAACTTATTCAAACAGACCTCCTGCATAGCTTCAGCGAAACAGTACTTCGATTATATGCAAGAGTCGCGAAGGTTATTGCGCGCTGCGGAAAGTGGTCCAGGGATGCGAATCCAGATCGCGGAGCGCCGTCTTTTCCCAGTCGAATTCCGGGTGCTTCTGGATGTGCTCGGCGGCTTTAAAGTCGATGCCATCGGCGTGCCCCATGGCCGCGTCAAAGGACATCTGCGCGAGCATCGTGGCATCGGCGGCTTTGTTTTGCACGGTGCCGGCCGGGCCGAAAGCGGGTTGCCAGGGAGCGGAGCCGCGCGTGGAAAGATCGATGTGGCCGCACAGCGTGCGCTCGCTGGGCGCGTCCTTGTGCTCGAAGGTGTCGTAATGGTCGGCCTCAAATTTCTCGGCCGCTGCGACGTCTATCCTGCCTTTGTACTCCGCCATGAGCTGGTCCCAGCGGACGTGCCTCGCATTGGCGCTAATGCTCATGTCGGTGACCGGATAATCGCTGGCTTCGTCGCGAATGAGCTCGGGATTTTCGGGATAGTTGGAGCCGGCGAAATAGCCGTCGCGCGTGCGCTTCAGCGTCACGTGCTTCAGCCCGAGTTCGAGGCTCGCGATTTCATTGTGCTGCGTATCGGCGATCAGCCAGGTGTTGGCATAGCCGCCGTTGTTGCCGTCTTCCATGATGCGGGCGTAATCGTCGATCGAAGCCGCGTACTGCATGGCTTTGCGCGCGCGCTCAAATTCGGGAATGCCCTTCGGATCGAAGCCCGCGAAGTGGCCGATGGTGGTCTCGGTAACGGCCAGGCCGGCGCTATTGACGCCATAATCGTCACCGCTATGAATCAGCCCGGGCATGCCGTCCATCAGGATGCGATAGCCTTCCGTGGGCGCGATATCGAAGATGATGTTCCAGCGCGAGCCTTCTTTATATTCGGTCCAGTTATTGTGCGCGATCACGGCTTTGCCGTCGCGGGTGTAGCTTCCGATGGCGACGAAAGCGCTGCAATGCTCGGGGACGGCAAGGCGGGCGGTGGTCGCGGATTTATGCTGCTTGTCGTACCAGCCGGTGTAATAGGGCGACAGCTCAAGCCACGCGTTCATTGCGACCACGTCCCACAGATCCAGCGCCACGCCGCGTGCTTTCAGGCCCTCGGCGATCCCCTTCAGCTCTTCGCGATACTGCGGCTCCACGCGAGGCCATAAAACCTTTTCCGCCGCCGATCGAAAAAATCCGTAGGACTTGTGACTGTCATGCGTGAGCCCGAGGACGATCACCTTCTGCGCGTCCTCAATCTCCGGCGCGAGCAGGTAGCCGTGCTGGAACCCGATTTCCGACGGAGTGCCTTCCAGGTGCACGAAGATCCAGCCGTTCAACTCGGGGCGTCGAAAGGCTTTCGTCAATCGCGAATCGGATTGGGGGACGCGGGCCGGCGAGGCAAACAGACTAACCGCGAAAAGGAGCAGGAGCGCAGTTCGGCGGGGCATCTAATGAGGATAGCAGGGTCGGCTCGGAAGGAGTCTTCGGGACTGGGATTGGGTTCGTTTGGTAATTTGCACGTCGGGAGACTGGATTCTAACGCTGATGACTGAAAAACAGTCGACGCGGGCGTCGACCGCGGTCCGGGGGACCGCCCCACCTGGCGATTCTAATGAGCTTGCACTTCCCACACTAGTCTGGCGGAACTAACCAAACCCGTGCCGCGTTAGTCTAAATACGCAATGCGATCTATCGGGAAAGATATCCAGTTTGCCCTGCGGGCGTTTCGGAAGTCGCCGGTCTTCACGGCTGTAGCCTTGTTGTCACTGGCGCTCGGCATCGGCGCCAACACCGCCATTTTCACGCTGCTCGATCAAATCCTGCTGCGGCTGATGCCCGTGAAGAATCCTCAGGAATTGGTGCTGTTGAGTATGAAGGGCATGCACTATGGCAGCAACTGGGGCGCCAATGCGATCTCCTATCCCATGTACCGGGATTTCAAAGCGAACAACTCGGTGTTCTCCGATATGTTTTGCCGATTCGGTTACCAATTCAGTCTCGGGTTCAATGGAACAACCGAACGGACCGATGGCGAGCTGGTCTCGGGAACCTATTTCCCGGCGCTGGGCGTGGGCGCGGCGGTGGGCCGCACATTTACGGCGGAGGAGGATGGCATCGAGAACGGCCATCCGGAGGTGATGCTGAGCTACGCCTACTGGAAATCCCGATTTGCGGGCGATGGGTCGATCGTCGGACGCCAGGTAACGGTGAATGGCCATAATTACACCGTCATCGGCGTAGTGCAGAAGGGCTTCGATGGGGTGCAACTCGGCACCGCGAGCCAGATCTTCGTGCCGGTGATGCAGCTTCCAGAACTGATGCCGCTGCTAAAAGATCAGCTGGATTTCAAGAACAGGCGCAACCGTTGGGTGAATGCGTTCGGGCGGCTGAAGCCCGGTGTATCGCGGCAACAGGCGCAAGCGTCGTTGCAGCCCTATTTCCACGCGATGCTGGAGATGGAGGTGAAGGAGGCGGCATTCAACAATGCGTCGGCCGAAGTGCGCACCCGATTCCTGCAGAACGTGATCGAAGCGTTGCCTGGTGCGCAGGGGCAAATGCGTCTGCGGGAAATATTGGCCACTCCGTTATGGGTATTGATGGCGTTGACCGGAGGGGTGCTGCTGATCGCCTGCGCCAACGTGGCCGGCCTGCTGATTGCGCGCGCGGCATCGCGGCAGAAAGAAATCGCGATCCGGATTGCGATCGGCGCCGGACGCTTCCGCATCATCCGGCAATTGCTGGTGGAGAGCCTGCTGCTTTCGGTGTCGGGCGGAATTTTGGGTCTGGTGCTGGCGGTTTGGACAGATCGCGTCATCCTGGCCCTCTTGCCTCCGGAAACGGTGGAGCTCAATCTATCCACGCTGCCGGATTTGCGGATTCTGCTGTTCGCCACCGCCGTGTCGCTGCTCACGGGGCTAATATTCGGCCTTGCACCGGCGCTGCAATCCACCAATCCCAACGTCGCGCCCACATTGAAAGACACCGCCGGCGGAGTGGTGGGCGGCGGGACGCATGTCCGGGTTCGCAAGGCCCTGGTCGCCCTGCAGGTGATGTTGTCGCTGCTGTTGCTGGTGGGCGCCGGCTTGTTCATCCGGAGCTTGCGAAACCTGCGCGACATGGGTCCCGGATTCAGCAGCGGCAACCTGGTGGCCTTCGATGTGGATCCATCGCTTAACGCTTACAGCTCGGAGCGCACCAAGTTGTTCTACCAGCAGCTCACCGCCGAGTTGGGTGCGATCCCGGGTGTTCGCTCCGTCGGCTTGGCGAGGATGAGAATCCTGGAGGAAAACGAATGGGATAGCTCGGTAACTGTGGAAGGCTATCATCAGACCTCGGGCGATGCGCCGGAACCCTACATGAATTCGATCAGTCCAGCCTACTTTGCGACGTTGGGCGTTCCGTTGTTGGCGGGGCGGGATTTCACCGCACAGGACACCGGGACCTTGCAACATGGAGAAAAGCCCGACGACCTGGAGCCGCGCGTGGTGATGGTGAATGAGAAATTCGCCAAGCGGTTCTTTGGATCGGCAGGCAATGCGGTGGGGCGCCACGTTGGGTTTGGGAGCGATCCGGGCACCAAGACGGACATGGAGATCATCGGCGTGGTGAAGGATATCAAGTACACCAATCTACGCGACGAAGCGCCCATCCAGATGTTTGAGCCGTATATCGCGGATCAACTGGCGGTCGGCATGACGATGTACGCGCGCACAGCGATGAAGCCGGATCAGTTCTTTGCCGTGGTGCGATCGAAGATTCACGGACTGGACGCCAATCTGCCTGTGTACGCCATGCGCTCGATGGACGAACAGATCTCAAACTCGCTGCTGGTGGAACGTCTGATTGCGAGCTTGTCGGCGGTATTTGGATTTCTAGCTACATTGCTGGCGGTGATCGGGCTGTACGGCGTGATGGCTTACACGGTGACTCGCCGCACGCGCGAAATTGGAATCCGCGTGGCATTGGGCGCTTTTCAGGGCGACGTGATCTGGATGGTGATGCGGGAAGTGCTGGTGCTGGTGGCAATCGGGATCGGCGCCGGGTTTGCCGCGGCCCTTGTGCTCTCGAAGCTGATTCAAACGCAGCTCTATGGAATTACCGGTCAGGATCCGTTGACCATTGCGCTAGCCGGATTGCTCCTGGCGGCGGTGGCTTGCGCGGCCGGTTATATCCCAGCGGTGCGCGCAAGCCGTATCGATGCGATGCGGGCGTTGCGATACGAATAAAGTGTGCTAGCGTTCCGATCGCAGCGAATAGGGATGATCCCAAAGCGCGTGATTGCCGATGGCGTCGCCGTAAATCACAACTTCGACGCGGCGGTTCTGTTCGGCGCTGGCCGGAGTTACGATGGGCCGCGAGTTTCCGTATCCAACTGCACTGATCGAATCCGGAGCGGCGCCGCTTGCGACTAGAGCGGTCCGCACCGAGCGCGCACGTTCATCGGAAAGGCCGTTCGAATCGGCGTAGCCTTCCACACGCACGCTTAATCCCGGGTGTGACGACAGAATCGCCGCCAGATTGGCTAGCGGTTGGGAAGCAACGCCACGCAATCTGTCGTTGCCCGGTTCAAACATAGAATCCGAGACGGTGACGACCAATCCGCGGGGCGTATCGCGAGTAACCAGCGTGCCGTTCAATAACGCGAACAATTGAGCGCGATGCTGTTGCTGGGCGGCAGTGCGATCGACGGTTGGATTCGGCGGCGGGGCAAGAGGCGCGCGTTGCGCGGTGGCTATGGCAGCCTGGCGCTCAGCGATAGCCGCAGCTCGTTCGGCATCCGCTCGTGCTTGTTCGGCTGCTACGCGCTCGGCGTCTTCCCGTTGAGCATCGGCTCGCGCTTGTGCGGCGTCTTCCTCGGCACGGCGGCGCAGGTCGCCTTCTTCCCGCGATCGCTCAATCTCACGAGCGTGGCGATCCTCATCGCGCCGCTTGACTGCGATAGTGCGGGCGTCTTCGGCCATTTGCGTGGCTTCTCTCGCCATGGACACGATGGAGTGCGTGTCCATTTTGCGCGCGCTCATATCTTGCGCTTGCGAAAGCAGCGTAGCCGCTTTGCCGAACGATTCGGGAGCGAATTGATCCGCACCCAGCGAGCGTGCGATCTGGACGGCGTTCTCGGCCTGATAAAGCTCAAGCACTGCCTCGTATCGATCGTAGGGCAGGCTTTCGGCGCTGGCATCGTAGGAACGCAGTTGGGCGGGCTGGATGGTCATCGTATATTGGCCGCGCGGAAGCAGTTCGTATTTGGCCACCACTTCCTCACGGGCGCCGATCGTGTCGGGACGCACCACGTTCTCGGCCACCACCACGTCGCTGGGCGTGGTCACCGAATAATACGGCTCGGCGGTCAGCATCAATCCAAAAGCTTGCATGTCTGTCGTGACTTTGAGGTGCGCTTTGTTCGACGAATCCACCAGAACCTCGCCGAGATTCCTGGGGCGTCCCTCGGGAGTGATGGCCCACAAAACGTAGGTCAGGTACTCGCGGCCAAAACGCGTGGGCGGCGGCAGGTGCTCGAGTTTGGCGTCAATGGAAACGCTGCCGCGATGGCTCTCGACGATAGCCATGCCTTTGGCGTCGGGGATGAGCACGGTGCCGCGGAAATCGATCGGTGTTGGGCCGCCGCGATGTTCGTAGTTCACCGCTTCAAGGCTGCGAGACACGACGGTGACACGATAGATGGGTTGTGGATCAGGATGGCTAGGCTGCGGATCAGGCGGTATGGGTGGTTGCGCGCATAACGCACCCGCGATCAGGAAAGCCCCCGCGGTTGCGGCCAGTAAGTTTTGCATTGCATCGACCTCCATGAAACCTGGAGGGGAGCAAGTCGGTTGCCGCGCGTAAAGCTTAAGGACCTAGTACGTTTAGGACACGTGACAAAGCGTTACTGCGATTTGCGTGGGTAAAAACCGCCTACGAAACTGTAGGAATGTTCCGGCAGTGCCAGGCTGCCAGCAGGGTTTCCGCGAATTGGGAATTCCGCACTGGCTTAGTTACCCAGCCCGAGAAGCCGGCATCCAGGTAGGTGCTGGAACCGCCGCGCAGGCCCAAGGGTGCCAGAACCAGCAGCCTGGTTTGTTGCAGGACATCGCGTTCCTCGAAGGCGCGTTTGAGATCGGCGCCGCAAGCCTCCCAGAGCGCGTGATCGATAAGGACAATGTCGAAGAACGAACCGGCGGGCCGCAGCGCCGTGAGGACATCCTGGGGGGTGGCGGCGGACTGATACTCAATTTTCCAGTGCGTCAGTAGCTCGCTCAATACGCGTCTGTTCAGCGGCTGCGGATCGGCCAGCAAGACACGGGCGCCTGGCAATTCCGGACCCGGACCGAGCACCGTCTCGGGCCCGCGAACCGGCATCCACAGCGTGAACCAGAACGTGGATCCTTCACCGGGCGTGCTGCGCATGCCCACCTGTCCGCCCATCAACTGGACCAATTCCTTGCTGATGGCGAGACCCAGTCCCGTGCCGCCGAAGCGCCGGGTGATGGAGCCATCGGCCTGCACGAATTTTCCGAAGATTCCCTTTTGCGCATCGTGCGGAACACCGATGCCGGTATCTTCCACGGTGACGCGGACCATGGCGCGGTCCGCGGTTCGCTCCAGGCAGTCGACGGCGATCAGCACGTGGCCGCGAGAGGTGAATTTCACAGCGTTGCCTGCCAGGTTCAGCAAAACCTGCCGCACACGGCCGCTGTCTCCGATGACGGAGCGGGGAGTGGCGGGCGCCCATCGGATGGCGAGCTCGATGCCTTTCTCGACAGCACGCGGCGCGATCAAGTCGGCCACGCCGGAAATGATTCTCTCGAGGTCGAACGCCTCGGACTCAATTTTCAGCTTCCCGGCTTCGATCTTGGAGAAGTCCAGGATGTCGTTGAGAACGGTGAGCAGCGCTTCGGCCGAGCTCTGCGCCGTCTGCGCCAGATCGCGCTGCTCTTCGGTGAGGTGCGTATCGAGCAGCAACTGCGTCATACCCAGCACGCCGTTCATGGGAGTGCGAATCTCATGACTCATGTTGGCGAGGAACTCCGACTTGGCGCGGTTGGCTCCATCGGCTGCGTGCAGCGCCTCGGCCAGTTCCTTGGTTCGTTCGCCGGCGAGCGCCGCGGCGCGCCGACCGGTGGATTGCAGGCTCATTACTAAACCTGCCAGCAACAGCGATAGCAGCGCCGTACTTCCCGCCGCCCAGGCCGAAGGAGTGTTGCTGAGGTAAGGAAACCGGGGCGTGCGGTTCCAACCCAGAATCCAGGTGACGCCGGACAATTCCAATTTCGTCGTGCGTTCGAACCGGGCGCGGCGCGCTGACGACTCGGGCTGTGAGGTGAACATCCGATTTTCAAGTGCGGCCGTGTCGTCGTAAACGCTGAGGCTGATCTCATCCCGCCCGCTTGCGAGCGCCGATTTGAACAAAGCATCGGCGGTGAAAGACATCGCGGCCCATCCGATAAAGGCGGCACGCCGATCGGCCACTGTAGTCAGGCGCGCGGCGTCCATGTATACCGGAACGAACAACTTCAAACCATTAAAGCGGCCCTGGAATTCGAGCTTCTTGGTCAGAGTAGCGATTCCGGTATCACGCGCCTGTTCCGCGGCGGCCTTGCGGCGGGGTTCAGTGGCCACGTCTCGTCCGAGCATGATCCTTGCAAGGCTCGGCGGCTCCACATGGGTGGTGATGTAGTGCTCCATGAGCCGCTGATGGAGCGTTGGTGTCGCTGAAGTGACATGGAACTGCGGGGAGTCCTCACGGCGCTGCGCGGCAACAAAGCTGTCCAGTTGGGCGTCGGGAACCGGCTGAATCACTTCGACGGCGATGGTGCCTGGGTCGTGCTCCAATAGCCCGAGGCGACCCATGGAAATTCGCAAGCCATTGGCTGAGGGGTGTTCGGAGGCTGCAAGAAATCCGGCCGTGCCGCGGAGGGCGGTTTCGTAGATCGCCAGGCGGGCACGGATCTGGTTCTCCACCGAAAGCACCGATGCGTCGAACCGCGCGGAATCGTAGCTGACGCGATTGCGTTCGAGCGACGAGAAAAGCCATCCGCTTAGAATCCAGCCCGCCAATAGAACGGTAGCCGGCAGCGCCAAACTGCCCGAGGCCCGAAAGGCTCCCAGCGCCACGCCGGTGAGCGATACGGCCGCGAGAAACAGATCCAGGTTCTGCAGGTTTTCAAAAAGCGTTCCTCCCGTAAAGACGCCAACACCCAAATGAGTGGCCCAGATTGCGGCGCCTGAGATCACAAGAGCGGTGAGTCGGCCGGACAATGGCCCCAGCCAAGCGGTCCCGATAAAGATGAAGAGGAAGACGGAAAACAGCAGGTGTGAGGCTTCGGGGCGAAAGAAGACGAAGTAAGATGCGGCGGCGACACAGCCGGCAAATGCGGCGATCTGGAACAACGGTGGCCGGCGAGTCTTCCATTCGCGGTCGGCGAATGCGCGGGCGATGGCGAGCAGCACCGGCATTGCGGTTAAGATGCCCAGCGAATCGGCGACCCAGTAGCGGCTTGCTACGTCCGTCCAATGTTCATTCGGCGGAAAGACCCCGGCGGCAAGGAAAGACAGCGTCCCCAAGGTGGTGGATACAACTGGCGCGAGCATGCCAGCGGAGACGACCGCAACCAGGTCTTCAAAGTGGCCGACGAACGCCTTCATTCGGGAGATGGGTTTGAACACCGCAACGCCTGCCAGGGCCCGGCCTGTAGCCGCGATGGCCGCTCCGACGGAGGGTTCCCATGCGATCCCCTGTTGCAAAATCCCGATGAAGTTCGCTGCGAGCAATACCGGCCAGTAACGAGTTCCAAATAGCAGCAGCGCGACGATGTCGAATCCGGCTTCGGGCCAAACCGGCGTCACTTGCGCACCGCCTGCGATCAAGAGCCACCCGATCTTGGTGCAGCCCAAATGCGCGAGGACGAGCAGCGCGGCGATGACGAGATAGGGTGCGTTGCGGACCGGGGAGCCGGCGAAAGCGCCATCGGCGTCGAACCAGGACATCAGCTTCCGGTACCTGGCTCTGGTCCGAAGCCGTACCCATGCGTTTCCCCGTGGCGACGTGAGCATGTTCAGGGATTCAGTGCGACGGCTGAATCACGAATCTATGTCTAGCAAAGCGAGGTGATTTTCTAATGTTTTATTGGTACCAGGGACAACTGAGGGCTTTTCCCGCTCAGCTACGTGTTTGGCGCAGCGGGATACTGGGGGGAACGCCTTAGTCGTCCGGCCGGTGCTTGAGCGTGACAGCTTCCGGGATTTCGTGCCCGTCGGCGGAGCGACGTTTGGGGATCCACGATTCCTGAGCATTCACGGGGCGCTTTCCGCTGGGCGTCTTCTTGCGCGCATAGCTGCCATCGGGAAGCATGCGGCGCGCCTTCACGGTATCGGCGAGATAGACCGCGAGTTTCTCGTCGCGAATGCGTTGGATCAATTTGGGGTCGGAGAGGGGAAACAGAATCTCGACGCGATGATCCAGATTACGCTGCATGAGGTCGGCGCTTCCCATGTAGACCTCTTCGTCGCCGCCATTCAAGAAGTAATAAACGCGGCTGTGCTCGAGGAACCGCCCGACGATGCTGGTCACCTCGATGTTCTCGCTGATGCCGGGAATTCCGGGCCGGAGCGAACACATGCCGCGAACCAGCAACTGCACCCGCAATCCGGCTTGTGAAGCGCGATACAACTGCTGGATGATTTCCGGATCGACCAGCGCGTTGGTCTTAAAGATGAGCCGCGCCTTGCGGCCTTTCACCTGATGCTCGATTTCGCGCTCAATCATCGCTTCCAGGCGCGACCGGAGATTCACGGGGGACACGAGCAGGCGCTTGTAATCGGCCTTGGCCGAATAGCCGGTCAGGTAGTTGAACAAGTGCGTCAGATCGTCGGCGATTTCTTCGTTGGCGGTGAACATGCCAATGTCGGTGTAAAGATGCGCCGTGACGGCGTTGTAGTTGCCAGTCGAAAGGTGTACATAGCGCGCGATGCGATCGCCCTCGCGCCGCACCACCATGGCGGCCTTGCAGTGAATCTTCAATCCGATCAGGCCATAGACCACATGCACGCCTTCGGCTTCCAGCGCGCGGGCCCATTCGATGTTGCTCTCTTCATCAAAGCGGGCCTTTAGTTCAACGAGCGCGGCTACCTGCTTCTCTTCTTCAATCGCATCCAGCAGCGCTTGCACGATGGGGGAGTTCCGGCCAACGCGGTAGAGGCAGATCTTGATGGCGAGCACGTTGGGATCGTGGGCCGCTTTCTTCAAGAAATCGATCACCGGCTGAAAGGATTCAAAGGGGTGATGCAACAGGACGTCCTGATGGCTGATCACCGCGAGCGCATCTTCCTCCGGCCCAGCCTGCGCCAGCGCGGCGGGCATGGCCGGTACAAACGGCGCGTCCTTGAGATCGGGGCGGTCCAGATTGTAGAGATACATCAAGCGGCTGAGCGAAAGCGGACCGCGGATACGATAGATCTCGCTGGCCTCCACCTCCAGGTTGTTCATGAGGATTTCGAGGATGTGCGGCGGCATGTCTTCGCTCACCATCAGCCGCACGACGCTTCCGAATCGGCGCTGGCGCACTCCCTCTTCGATGCTCTCGAGCAAATCCTCGGCTTCTAATTCCTTGATGTCCATGTCGGCATCGCGAGTGACGTGGAACGGATGGACCTCCACCACGGTCATGCCGGGAAACAGCGCGCCTAAGTGAGCAGCGATCACCTGCTCCAGCCACACGAATTCGAGATTGGCGAGCGATCGCCGGCGCTTCTGCTTAGGCTGCGCGGCGCGATTCACGGGCACCAGCGGGGGCAGGGAATCGGGAACCTTGATGCGCGCGAAGCGTTCGTTGCCCTGGCTGTCGCGAATCAGGGCGGCCAGATTCAAACTCAAATTGGAAATATGCGGGAACGGACGCCCCGGATCAAAGGCCAGCGGAGTGAGCACGGGGAACGCGGATTCGGTGAAGTAGGCGCCGCCAACCCGCGTTTGAACTTCGTTGAGGGCGGCGTAATCCAGGATCTTTATGCCGGCATCGGCGAGTTCCGGATAAAGGGCGGCCAGGCACTTATAAACATCGGCGATCAACCGCTTCACATCGCGACGGATGGCGATCAACTGCGCCCGCGGAGGCATGCCATCGGGGCCCGCGTCGACGATGCCGGCCTCCATCTGGCTCACTAAGCCCGCCACGCGCACCATGAAAAATTCGTTCAGGTTGGAGCCGACGATGGAGAGGAACTTCACACGCTCGAGCAGCGGATTCCCTCGGTCTTCGGCCTCTTCCAACACGCGCCGCTGAAACGCCAGCAAACTCAACTCGCGGTTGATGTAAAGGCTGGGATCTAACGGTGTCCCCGAGGCGGCTCCTGTTTCGGCACTGGTTGTTTTTCGGCGTTTGGGCGCGCGCGCGGCGGGCACAGCGTTTATTTCGAGATCACGCCGCAGGCGATCCGCTTGCCGGCATTCCCGGCCGGATCCGATTTCAGGTCGTCGGCTTTCTCGTGGATCATGAGCGCGGTTCCGCCGTTCGCAAACAGGGAATGAGCATCGTCATTGAGATTGACACGTGGATCCATGACCGTGGTTTTCGCGGTTCCGTTGGCTTTCACGGTGAAGTTGGGCATGTCGCCGGCGTGCGGCCCCTCCGGATTCTCAAGACCATGCTTCTTCATATCCGGATTAAAGTGGCCCGTCGCGGACGTAAAGTCGGGCGGTTCACATTTTCCAGCGGCATGAAAGTGAATGGCATGCTCGCCTGGAGGCAGATTCTTCAGGTCCAGTTTTATCTTGACGCCCGCCTTGCTTTGGCTGAGCACCGCGGTTCCGACACTGGCTCCCTTGCCATCCTTGAGTTGCACGGTCACGGGCTTGGTGGCGGCATACAACGAGGCAGCCAGAACGCCGGCTGCGGCAAAAACCACGATCCTTGAAATCATAATTCTCGGTTCTCCTTCTTGAGGAATCTTCTCGCGATTCGGATGCGCGCGTCAAAGGCGAACGCCCCGCTTCCGGCCACACTTGACCGCCTCAAATCCCGCGGCGTACCATCGGCCACTCCAGTATGGCATCCTAACGGTATCGCACGGAACCTGCTAGTCTCGTGCACGTCTAAACCGAATTATGACAATGCGGCATTTTTTCTTGCCCCTTGCGGTGGGTGTGGTTTCAACTTGCGCCTGGGCTCAGCAGTACACCATCAGCACGTTTGCTGGCAACACCACGGCGGGCTTCTCGGGCGACGGTGGCGCGGCTACCAGCGCCGAGTTGAGTTCGCCGGATGGGCTGACTTTTGATTCGTCCGGCAATCTATACATCGCCGATTCAGCGAACCAACGCGTCCGCAAGATTTCAAGCGGGACGATCAGTACGGTGGCTGGCAATGGTACGGCAGGATACTCGGGAGACAAAGCCTCGGGCGTCACCGGCACCGCCACAGATGCCGAGATGCTCGGCCCGTCGGGCGTTTCGTTCGATTCTTCCGGAAATCTCTACATTGCCGACACGGGCAATCATGTGATCCGCATGGTCACCTCCGCCGGAATCATCAGCACGATCGCGGGCGACAACACGGGCGGATATGCGGGTGATGGAGCCGCGGCCACGCTTGCGGAATTGGAATTTCCAGGGGCCACCGCGGTGGATTCTTCGGGCAATATTTATATCGCCGATTCAGGCAACGCCGCGATCCGCGAGATCATCGCCGGGACCATCAACACGCTTTTCGGCCCGGGCAATGGCTCACTTTTATTCGATCCAGAGTCGCTCCTGCTGGATGGCCAGGGCAAC
The DNA here is from genome assembly GCA_035486995.1 of Bryobacteraceae bacterium. GTDB lineage: Bacteria > Acidobacteriota > Terriglobia > Bryobacterales > Bryobacteraceae > Palsa-89. Next base: position 2,586 of record DATHMO010000170.1, on the reverse strand, counting down.
CTCTATGTCTGCGATGGCGATGGACTGCGCGTCCTGAAATTCAATTTGACGACGAAAGTGGAAACCGTGGTCGCGGGCAACGGTAACGATGGATTCTCGGGCGACTACGGCCCTGCTACGGACGCCGAACTCTCCGATCCGCGCTCCATTGCGCTCGACTCGAAGGGCAATCTTTACATCGCGGATACCAACAACCAGCGCATTCGTAAGGTATATCCCGATGGAACCATCGCAACAATTGCCGGATTTGGTCTGCCGGGGTACTTCGGCGACGGCGGTCCAGCCAGCAACGCTCTTTTGTCGGCGCCGCATGGCGTGGCTGTGGATGCCTCGGGGAATGTGTACGTTTCAGACACGGAAAACAACGTAATCCGTTTGCTTACGCCGGTGAGTCCTTCCATCACCTCCGGCGGCGTGGTGAACGCGGCCAGCTTCACGGCACAGGTTTCGCCGGGCTCACTGGCGACCATTTTCGGAAAGAACTTCACGGGGACGCTGCTGAGCGCGGGGGCTTCGCTGCCGCTGCCGGCAAGTTTGGGCGGCATCTCGGTGACCGTCAACGGTAAGACAGCTCCGGTGCTCTACGTCAACACCAGCCAGATCAATTTCCAGATTCCGTGGGAGACGTCGACCGGCACGGCGGCAATCGTCGTCAGCAGCGGCGGCATCGCAAGCCCGGCCGTGAACGTCACGGTAGTGGCAGCAGCCCCCGGTTTGTTTGTCCAGGGATCGCACGCGATCGTGCAGAACTTTCCCGATTTCAGCTTGAACAGCTCGGGCAATCCGGCGAAGGTTGGAAGCACGATCATCGCCTATTTCACCGGCGGCGGCAAAGTGAGCCCGGCGGTGGCAGACGGCGCCGCGGCGGGAGACAACCCGGTTTCGACAGTGGTATCGAGCGTGACCGCCACTATCGGCGGCCAGAGCGCCACGGTTTCGTCCGCCAGCCTCGCGCCCGGTTTTGTGGGATTGTGGCAGGCGAATATTACAGTGCCGACGGTGGCAACAGCTGGGGACTACCCGCTGATTCTTAGCGCCGAGGGTCAGTCGAGCGCGGCGGCCAATGTCAGCGTCACGCCGTGACGAGACGCGCGTAAGCGGCGAATGTTTCGAAACAAGTTGCCCAGTCCGTTAGTCACATAACAAGTGGCGACTAACAACGTTACAACCATCCCTGATTCCGATCCGCTGTGGTACAAAGATGCCATCATTTATGAGGTTCACGCGCGCGCCTTCTACGACAGCGATGAAGATGGTATGGGCGATTTTCGGGGCCTCACGCAGAAATTGGATTACCTGCAGGACCTCGGAATCACCGCCATCTGGCTGCTGCCGTTCTTTCCATCCCCGTGGCGGGACGACGGCTACGATATTTCCGATTACAACGACGTTCATCCGGCGTATGGAACCCTGCGCGATTTTCAGAACTTTCTGAAACAGGCGCACCGGCGCGGAATCCGGGTGGTGACCGAAGTGGTGCTCAATCACACGTCGGATCAGCATCCCTGGTTTCAGCGCTCGCGGCGCGCGGCGCCTGGATCACGCTGGCGCGACTTCTATGTGTGGAGCGATACGGCGGACAAATACCTGGATGCCCGTATCATCTTCAAGGATTTCGAAACATCGAACTGGACTTGGGATCCAGTTGGGAAAGCCTACTACTGGCACCGCTTCTATTCGCATCAGCCCGATCTGAATTTCGACAATCCGCACGTGCGCGAGGCGATTTTGGGTGTGATCGACTTCTGGTTCGATCTCGGCGTCGATGGATTCCGGCTGGACGCCGTGCCGTATCTGTACGAACGGGAAGGCACCAATTGCGAGAATCTGCCCGAGACGCATGCATTCCTGCGCGAGTTGCGCGCGCACGTCGATTCGAAATACAAAGATCGGATTCTGCTGGCCGAGGCCAACCAGTGGCCGGAGGATGCGGTGGCCTATTTCGCCGACGGCACCGAATGCCACATGGCGTTTCATTTCCCTCTGATGCCGCGGCTGTTCATGGCCATCCGCATGGAGGACCGTTTTCCGCTGATCGAGATCCTGCAAGAAACGCCGGCCGTTCCAGCGAATTGCCAATGGGCGCTGTTCTTGCGGAATCACGATGAGCTGACACTCGAAATGGTCACCGACGAAGAGCGCGATTACATGTACCGCGTGTATGCGCACGACCGGCGGATGCGCATCAATCTCGGCATTCGGCGGCGCCTTGCGCCATTGCTGGAGAACGATCGCCGAAAAATCGAGCTGATCAACGCGCTGCTGTTTTCGCTGCCGGGAACGCCGGTGATCTACTACGGCGACGAGATCGGCATGGGCGACAACATTTATTTGGGCGACCGCAACGGTGTTCGGACGCCGATGCAATGGAGCGCGGATCGCAATGCCGGCTTTTCGCGGGCGAATCCGCAGAAACTGTACATGCCCATCACCATCGATCCCGCTTATCATTACGAGGCCATCAATGTGGAAGGGCAGCAGAACAATCCGCATTCGCTGCTATGGTGGACCAAGCGCCTGATCGAGCAGCGCAAGCAGTTCAAAGCGATGGGGCGCGGCACGCTGGAGTTTTTGCGGCCGTCGAAT